>JANMMF010000285.1:0-1661 GCA_031372985.1 Gemmatimonadota bacterium | reverse complement strand
TGAGCGCTGCACCCAAAACTACATCCTCTCCGGCGACGTGATGCCGAGAATCGTCATTCCATTGCGCAGCACTATTTGCGCACCCCGCGCGAGCGCGAGCCGCGCGCGCGTGACGTCCGGCTCCTGCTCGAGAACGTGATGTTTGTGATACCAGACGTGCGCGAGCCGCGCCGTCTCCAGGAGGTAGGTGGCAATCCGGTGTGGCTCGAGGGTTTGAGCGGCCGATTCGACCAGCTCTGGAAAGTCGAGCAGCGCCTTGATCAGCTCCCGCTCCTCCGCCTCGGTCAAAACTTCGAACCGAACCTCGCCGGCTGATACGGACTCTGGGTCGATCCCGCCGACACGGAAGATTCCGCACATGCGGGCGTGCGCCATCTGGATGTAGTAGACCGGGTTCTCTTCCGACTGCGACGCGGCAAGATCGACGTTGAAGATCAGCTGCGAGTCGCTCTTGCGCATGAGGAAGAAGTAGCGCACCGCATCACGCCCGACCTCGTTGACGAGATCGCGGACGGTGACATAGCTCCCCGCGCGCTTGGAGATCTTCACCTCCTCGCCGTGCCTGGTCACTGTCACCATCTGGTGCAGCACGTACTCGGGATACTGCGGCGACACCCCAATCTCGAGCGCCTGAAGTCCCGCGCGTACACGAGTGACCGTGCTGTGATGATCGGCGCCCTGCACGTCGATGGCGCGCCGAAAACCGCGCTTCCACTTCGTGACGTGGTAAGCCACATCCGGCAGAAAATAGGTGTACGTTCCGTCGCTCTTCCGCATGACGCGGTCCTTGTCGTCACCGAACTCCGTCGTGCGCAGCCAGAGCGCGCCATCGTGCTCGTACGTCTTGCCGGAAGCGACAAGGAGTCTGACGGTGTCGTCGACCATCCCATCGGTGTAAAGCGAAGACTCGAGGAAGTAGTGGTCGAAGCGCACTCCGAACGCCTGCAGATCGAGGTCCTGCTCTTTCCGAAGCTCGCGTACCGCGAATTCGCGAATCGAGAGGCCGTCGCCGTCAACCTGGTATCGTTCGGCGAGCTCGCGGATGTACTCTCCGTGATAGCCACCTTCGGGAATCGTCGTCGGCTTGCCGGCCAGCTCGGCGAGTCGCGCTTCGACGCTGGCGGCGAGATTGTCGATCTGGACGCCGGCGTCGTTGTAATAGAATTCGCGAGTGACGCTCCACCCCGTGTACTCGAGCAGGGTCGAGATCGCATCCCCGAGCGCGGCCTGCCGGCCGTGACCGACGTGAAGGGGCCCGGTTGGGTTCGCTGATACGAATTCGACGTTGACGACACGCCCCGCCCCCGCTTTGCTGCGGCCGTAGTCCTCGTTGGCATTGACGATGTCCCGCACTCCCGACGCAATCCGGCCGGCGTCGAGCGAGAAGTTCATGAACCCGGGCCCGGCAATCTCGATCTTCGAGACCCCGGCGCGGTCCTTGTCGACGGCGTCGCGGAGCCGTTCGGCGATTTCGCGGGGCTTGGCCTTCAGCGGCCGTGCCAGAACCATCGCGAGATTCGTCGCCCAGTCCCCGTGTGACGGATCGCGTGGACGCTCGACGAGCGGGTCCACGTCTTCAGGCGCGCCAAGACTGCGCGCCGCCCGGATTAGCTCGGCGCGGATTTGATCAGCAGCGCTCATTCGCCGCTTTTCTTTCTTGT
>JANMMF010000232.1:0-13120 GCA_031372985.1 Gemmatimonadota bacterium | reverse complement strand
GTGATGCGGAAGGGCGGGCTCGCATCAATGTCGATGCGACTGATGCGCTCCCCCTTGCAGGTGACGGGCAGGCCGCTCAGACTTTGGGATTGTGCCACAGTCGCCGACGCGGCGGCGAACAGCAATGCCAACGTACCCTGTCGAAGAGAGATCACTCGTGTCGTCCGCGCGCAAGCCGGTTTCAGCCCGCACAGTTGCTGTTACCGCTAGCATTCGCCCCGATGGCGATACCAGTCGTGTTCGCCTTACCGCCGCTTACGTGACCGCCCTCGAAAGTGCAGGGCTCATACCACTGATCGTACCGCCTCTCTCGAACGATCGCGACGCGGCTGCGGTCCTCGATTCCGTCTCAGGCCTCGTTCTCACCGGCGGTGGGGACGTCGATCCGGCGCGTTACGGAGAAAAGCGCCACGAAAAAGTACATTCCGTCAACGCTGCGCGCGATGCGACCGAAGCCAGCCTCGTCGTTGAAGCGAAGGCTCGGGGGATTCCCGTACTCGCGATCTGCCGCGGCATCCAGATGCTGAACGTGGCCCTCGGCGGAACACTGGTCCAGGATATCTCATCGCAGTGCGAGACAGACATCGCGCACGACGAGGATGGGCCGCGCGATTCACGCTCGCACGAGATCATCGTCGAGCCCGGGTCACTCATCGCCAGAGCGATCGGCACCGAGCGCGCCACCGTAAACTCGTTTCACCACCAGTCGGTGAAAGACGTGGCCAATGGGATGCGCGTCACCGCGCGTTCGCCCGATGGGGTCATCGAAGGGCTCGAGTCAACCGACGAAGACTGGTGGGTGATGGCCGTGCAATGGCACCCCGAGGAGATGACGAACTCGCCAGAGCCCTGGGACCGGGGTCTGTTCGAGGCGTTCGCCCGGAAGCTCGAACCCTAATGGAGCAGCCCCGGATTCTTCACGTCGACGCTGGGCGCAGCTGGCGTGGTGGCCAGCGCCAGGTGTTGCTGCTTGCGACCGGGCTCCGGGATCTTGGCTATCGCACACTTGTCGTCGCACCAACCGGCTCGCCGCTCATCAAGCGAGCGGAGCGTGAAGGCCTTCCCACCTATCGCCTAACTCTGCGGAGCGAGTGGGACCTCCGGTCGGCGCGCGAGCTCCGCGCCGTCGCCACGGAGTGGAGAGCAGACATCGTTCACGCGCACGACGCGCGAGCCCATTCCATCGCCAGGCTTGCCCTGCTCGGGAAGCGTAAGACCCGCCTGGTGGTCACGCGGCGGGTCGCGTTTTCGCCGAAGCAGGTACGACTCAAGTACCGTCACGGTATCGACGCCTTCATCGCGATCTCGAATGCGGTCAAGTCGGTCATGGTTGGGGCCGGGGTCCCCTCCGATCGGATTGAAGTCGTCTACTCCGGACTACCAGCACCGGTGGTGAAGCGACCGCGGAACTGGCGACGTGAGCGTGGGTGGCCCTCGACCACCGTCGTTTGCGGCATCGTGGGAGCTATGACGCAGGAGAAAGGTCTGGACCTGGTGGGCGGAATCGCACGCCGCTTACCCGGCGAAGTCTTCAGGCGAACGCGACTCGTGATGCTTGGTGGCAAGGGCAAGGGGGGTACGAGCGTGTCCGGGGTCGAGAGCTTCGACGCCGGCTTTGTCGAGGAAATCCACGACGCAATGGCAGGGCTCGATGTGCTTTGGCATCCCGCCCGATCAGAGGGGCTCGGGACGTCAGTGATCGACGCAATGGCGCTAGGAATTCCCCCGATTGCGTTTGCGGTGGGCGGACTGCCCGAGGTGATCGAGGATGGCAAGAGCGGGATGCTCGTTCCTGCGGGCGATGTTCAGGGGTTCGCGCGCGCCGCTGCGGAGCTGATCACCAACGACGCGCTTCGCGCACGACTCGGCGAGGCCGCCCGGCTGCGGGCCAAGGAATTCGGGGCCCAGCGGATGATCGAACGAACGGCTGAGGTGTACCATAGAGTGACCGCGGGGTAGCGGGTAATCGGCCCGTTCTTCTATCTTGCCTGAGCAGCGGCCTGCGCCGCTGCCACCAATCACACCGGAAACGCCTTGATCTACATCTGTATACCGACCTACAACGAAGGCCCTACCGTCGGCGTGCTTCTCTGGCGCATCCGTCGCGTTTTCCAGGATTACTCGCGCGAATACGAGATCGTCGTTTACGACGACGGGAGCAGCGACGGGACACGCGCCACGCTCGAGCCATATGCCGACGTGATTCCGCTCACGATTCTCCGTGGCGAGGAACGGAAGGGCTTCGCATTCGCGCTCGACACGCTCACTCGTGAGGTCTCTCGGCGCACGCGATATGCTCGTCGTGATGCAATGATCGTGATGCAGGCCGATTTTACTGACCAGCCGGAGCACATCCCGGAGCTCGTGAAACGCTTCGAGGGAGGTGCGGACATTGTCGCCGCCAGGCAGGAAATGACCGAGGCTCCGGCTCCGGTACGGAGACTTCGTCGCTTCGCGGACTGGATCCAGCGGACGGGGCTTCCGAAAACTGGCGTGGCTGATCCGTTCACCACGTTCCGCCTATATCGCATCTCCGTTCTCCGGGAGCTCTTGAAGGCAATCGGCGACGCTCCACTCGTGACCAGCAGTGGCTGGGCGGCCAACATGGAGCTGCTGCTCAAGGCGAGCCGGTTTGCGCGCA
The DNA here is from genome assembly GCA_031372985.1 of Gemmatimonadota bacterium. Lineage (GTDB taxonomy): Bacteria > Gemmatimonadota > Gemmatimonadetes > Gemmatimonadales > Gemmatimonadaceae > UBA4720. The sequence continues at coordinate 10,479 of JANMMF010000232.1, read as the reverse complement.
GAGTGGAGACCGTCGATCTCGCTCCGCGCTACGACGTGCGCACGCGCGAGACCCGGGTGCGCCCGGTCGCTGATGCGCTCAACCTCGTCCGATTCAGCCGCAGGGCGCGGCTTCTTGCCGCTCCGGCAGGAGGCGCTGCGTAATGCGGAGTCTCATTTCACGCGTCGCCGTCCTCGCGGCTGCGACGAGCGGAAGTGCCTGGGCGCAGGCGACGACTGCGAGTCCGACGACGGCCGTACAGACCGTCGTCGCACCATCGGTGAAGCGGGCGCCGGTTCCCTTCGGGCCGGGCGAGCGCATGGAGTACGATGTGAGGTTCGGCTCTATCAGGGTCGGGAACGCCCACATGGAAGTGGTCGGGCTCGACAACGTGCGCGGCCGACCCGCGTGGCACACCGCGTTCTGGGTCCAGGGCGGCAATTTTCTTTATCGCGTGAACGATGTGTACGAGAGCTGGATGGACTCGGAAACGCTTTCTTCGCTCCGATTCGTGCAGGAGCTGGAGGAGGGCGGAAAGAACACTGAGCGCAGATTCGAGATCTATCCGGAGCGTTCTGTGTTCGTGCAGACCTCCAAGAAGCCCACGAAGGAAGAGAAATCCGTCAGCCAGCCGCTCGACGACGGCTCGTTCCTCTATTTCATCCGAACGATCCCGCTCGAAGTCGGCCAGACCTACGATTTCAACCGCTATTTCCGTCCCGACCGCAATCCGGTACGGATTCGCGTCCTGCGGAAAGAGCGCGTAAAGGTGCCGGCGGGAACGTTCAACGCAATCGTCGTTCAGCCCGTCATCAAGACGAAGGGCATTTTTTCCGAGAACGGACACGCCGAGATCTGGCTCTCCGATGACGATCGGCGCATCATGCTCCAGCTCAAGTCGAAACTCTCCTTCGGCTCGCTGAATCTCTATCTCAAGTCCTACTTCCCATCGCCGAACCCGTAGGCGGTAAGCGCGGCCCCAGGTCCCGTCCCGCCGCCTCAAAAGGGGACGGGACCAAGTCGAAGCGCGCCCCTACGACGCCGATCGCGGAAGTCGATTTGTCGAAGGTGCGCACCGTTCCGATCGAGCGCCGGCCGAACAAGGTCGCTGCCGCCGAATTCGCTTCCCCGCCCGGCAGGGACCGCAGCTTTTCCGCGTTTCTCAAGTCACTTCCTGACGTTCTGGTCGCCCGAGATTTCCTGCGCGTCGTCGACGCGATAGCGGCCGCCAAGAAAAAGGAGCGTGCAGTCGTAGTGATGCTCGGCGGGCACATCGTGAAGACGGGGCTGGCGCCGCTTCTCATCGACCTGATGAATCGCGGCGTGATCACACACCTGGCGATGAACGGGTCGGCCGCGATTCACGACTACGAGATCGCGCGCTTCGGCGCGACATCAGAGGACGTGGCGCGCGGACTGATCGACGGCACGTTTGGGATGGCAGAGGAAACTGGCCGCGGGATGAACCAGGCCTTCACGATCGGCATGAAGAGCGGCTGGGGAATGGGTGAAGCGCTGGGGCGTGCGCTTGAGGAAACCCCGCTCTCCAATCCCGATCTGTCGGTACTGTTGACGGCCCACCGCCTCGGAATTCCGTGCACCGTTCACGCTGCGTTGGGCGCGGAGATCATACACCAGCACCCCGCCGCCAACGGCGCGGCCATCGGCGACACGAGCCACCGCGATTTCCGTCGCCTCGCCGCGTCGCTCCCCGCTCTCCACGAAGGAGGCGTCGTCCTCAACCTGGGCAGCGCAGTCATCATGCCCGAGGTGTTCCTCAAGGCGCTCACGATCGCGCGCAATCTGAACGACGGACAGCCAACCGCCTTCACCACCTGCGATCTGGACATGCAGCGTCACTACCGCCCGCGCGTAAACGTCGTGCAGCGTCCGACGCAGGGGAGCGGCAAGGGCTACGAGATAACCGGCCACCATGAGATCATGGTCCCTCTTTTGGCCTGGGGGGTTGTCGAGGCGTTAGAGGGAGGGTGAGACGGCAACTGAACAGGCGGGAGCCTGTTCAGCTGCAGTTCCGGATTAGTACCGAGTAAGCCGCGTCCCCGCGAATTTCTCCCTGAGCCGCGCAGCGGTGCCCGGACTCAAAACTCTGATTCCGAGGTACAGCAGCCCACCGACGATGAGTACTTTGAGCGCGAGCCCCACCATGAAGAAGGTGAGACCGATGATTCCGCCGAATAGCTTGAACACCATGCCCACGGCAAAGAGGCCCAGCATGGCGAATAGGCCGATCATAAAGATGGCGCGTAACATGACGTTCTCCGAATCGGTGACTGGTATCCCTACGATACAACGCGGCGGGTTGTTTCACGAGAGCAAGCGCGAGGCACGGGCAAGCTGAGCGGCGAGGTGATCGTAGTCGGGGCCGGGTTGATCGGCCTAACTACAGCTGTAGCGCTGGCTGAGCGCGGGGTTTCCGTCACTCTGATCGGACAGCACCGACCTGGCGAAGCCTCCCCGGCCGCCGCGGGGATGCTGGCGCCATCGGTCGAAAGAGCGTCCGGGCCGGCCCACGATTTCGGTATCGCGGCGCGCGATCGCTACCCATCATACGTCGAGTTTTTAGCCGAGCGCACCGGGGTCGAAGTCCCACTCAACCGACGGGGTATCCTCCAGGTCGCACTCAGCGCAAAGGGCATCAAGGGCCTCAAGAAAACGGCGCTTGTAACCACTACATGGCTCGACTCAAAGGAGCTGCACGAGCTCGAGCCGGCGCTCCCGCATGCCCTCGGCGCCATGTTCAACCCCGACGACGGTGCGGTCGACAACGTCGTTCTTCTCGACGCCTTGCACCGCGTCGTCTCGGCGAGCAATCGGATCGATTGCGTTGACGCCATGGTGACGACGATCGACGCGGGTGCCGATTCCTGCACGGTCACAACCAAATCTCGGGCGAGCCACCGCGCTGACCGTGTCGTTCTCGCCGCCGGAGCATGGGTCGGGCAGATCGCCGGCGCACGATTCGCTCGCGCGGTGACGCCGGCGCGCGGGCAGCTCGTTTCGTATGCCGGCTCGCCCCTCCGCCACGTCGCCTACGGTCCCCATGGCTACGTCGTCCCGCGTGGCGAACATACCATTGGCGGAAGCACGATGGAGAACGTTGGCTTCGATACCGACACCACGATCGACGGGATAAAAAAAGTGCGGGCCGCAGCGGAGGAGATTTGTCCACACCTCGCCCGCTCCGAAGGAACCCGTGCCTGGGCCGGACTCCGACCTATCACTCCGGACATGCTCCCCGTGCTCGGCATCGATCCTGAGCGCCCGTCGCTAATTTACGCTTGCGGACATTCGCGGAACGGCGTGCTGATGGCCCCCCTGACGGGGGATATAATCGCCGATCTCGTGACGGGAACACCACTTAGCCGCGACCTGTCACAATTTCGGCCGACGCGGTTTTAATGTAGATTGAGGATGCTCGACCGTTGGAAGGCCCGTGGTCGGGCAGAGCGCACGAAACCAGTCCCTAATGCCAGATACTCTCTATCAGATCATGGGTCGTCACCGGGCCGAGCCGCTCCCGGAGCGCAAGCCGTCGTGGCTCAAGGTGAAGGCGCCCGGTGGTCCCAACTACATGCGGCTCAAGCACTTGATGCGTGAGCTCGACCTGCATTCCGTGTGCGAGGAAGCGCACTGCCCCAACGTCGGCGAATGCTGGGAACACGGCACGGCCACCTTCATGATTCTCGGCGACGTTTGTACGAGAAATTGCGCTTATTGCGCCGTGGCGCACGGCCGTCCCCCCAAGTACGATATTGCGGAGCCGGGACGCGTGGCGCAGGCGATCGCGGAAATGGGACTCCGGCACGCAGTGATTACGTCCGTCGACCGCGACGACCTTCCCGACTTTGGCGCCTACATCTTCGCCGAGACCATCAGAGGGATTCATGAGCGGATTCCTGGCTGCTCAGTCGAGGTGCTGGTACCGGATTTTCAGGGAAATGAAGACAGCATCCGCACCGTGCTCGAAGCGCGGCCAGAGATCTACAATCACAACACCGAGACGGTCCCACGCCTTTACAAGAAAGCTCGACCTGGCGGCCGGTACGCCAGAGTGATGGAAATCTTCCGCTACGCCAAGCGCACCGCGCCCGACATACCGACCAAGACCGGGATGATTCTCGGAATGGGTGAGACCATAGAGGAGGTCGTCGCGGTGATGCGCGATCTCCGCGACGTCGACGTCGACATCCTGACGCTCGGACAATACCTGCGACCGTCCGACGCGCACATTACGCTCGACCGCTATTACACTCCGCAGGAATTCAGGCAGCTTTACGAGATTGGAATGGAAATGGGATTTCGTCACGTTGAATCGGGACCGCTCGTTCGCTCCAGCTACCACGCGTGGGAGCAGGTCCAGGCGGCCGGCGTATGAGCACTGAAGCCAAGCGCCCTCCAACGCCCGCCCCGAAGCGGAAAGACAAAGGCACGCCCGGTGACAACGGCGCCGATGCGGCGGTGAACGATTTGGCGGGCACGACTCCGGAGCAGCGACTGGAGCTGCTTCACTCAATGCTCCTGCAGCGCCGGTTCGAGGAGCGATGCGCCGAGGCGTACGCACTCGGCAAGATCGGCGGGTTCTGCCACCTCTACATCGGACAGGAAGCGATCTCCACCGGCGTGATGTCGATGATTCGTCCCGACGACTACGTCATCACTGCCTACCGCGACCACGGTCAGGCGCTCGCCCGTGGGGTGAGCCCACGCGCGGTGATGGCGGAATTGTTCGGCCGGCAGGACGGATCCTCGGGCGGCAAGGGTGGCTCCATGCACATCTTCGACGCCAAGACCAACTTCCTAGGCGGACACGGTATTGTTGGCGGGCACATCCCGATCGCGGCCGGCGTCGGATTCGCGATCAAGTATCGTCGCGGAAATCAGCTCTGCGTCTGCTTCTTCGGTGAGGCCGCGGTCAACATCGGCGCGTTTCATGAAGCTTTGAATCTGGCTTCTCTCTGGGATCTCCCCGTCGTCTTCATCATCGAAAACAACCGATACGGTATGGGCACGGCGATCTCGCGCTCGACAGCCAACGAGGACGTCCTGGTCCGCGCCAAGGGTTATCGAATGGAAGGCGAGTCGGTCGACGGCCAGGACGTCTTTGCCGTTCGCGAGTGCATGTCGCGGGCGATCGAGCGGGCCCGAAAGGAGAAGCGGCCGACGCTGATCGAGATGAGGACATACCGATTCATGGGCCACTCGATGTCCGACGCGGTGAGCGGCACCTATCGCACCAAGGACGAGCTGGAAGAGAACATGAAGCGCGATCCGATTCTCGTCCTGCACAACAAGATGTACGAATCGGGCGAGCTCACCGAAGGCGAGATGCACAGGATCGACGATGAAGCGAAGGCGATCGCCCAGGACGCGTGGGACTTCGCCGACGCCAGCCCCGAACCTCCCCTCGAGAAACTGTACACCGACGTCTACGCGGACACGAGCTCCTGATGGCAGTAGTCACCTACCGCGATGCACTGACACAGGCGCTCCGTGAAGAGCTGCAGCGCGACGACCGCGTCTTCCTGATGGGTGAGGAAGTCGCGCAGTACAACGGAGCCTACAAGGTCTCGAAAGGATTGCTCGACGAGTTCGGGCCGATGCGCATTGTCGACACGCCCATCACCGAGCTCGGATTCGCCGGAGTCGGCGTCGGAGCTGCGATGGTCGGACTCCGTCCGATCGTCGAGTTCATGACCTGGAACTTCGCGCTGCTCGCCATCGACGAAGTCGTGAACGCCGCGGCAAAGATGCTCTATATGTCGGGCGGACAGTACAAGATGCCGATGGTGTTCCGCGGCCCCAACGGCTCCGCGCTGCAGTTGGCCGCTCAGCACTCGCAGGCGTGGGAGAGCTGGTTCGCGCACATTCCGGGGCTGAAGGTCTGCACTCCGAGCACGCCCGCCGACGCCAAAGGACTTCTCAAGTCCGCCATCCGCGACGACAACCCGGTCGTGTTCCTCGAGGGCGAGATGCTTTACAACACCAAGGGCGAGGTCCCCGAAGGAGAGCACCTCGTGCCGCTCGGGGTTGCGGAGCTCAAGCGCGAGGGCGATCACTGTTCTGTGATCACTCACGGGAAGATGGCGCTCGTCGCGATGAAAGTGGCAGATGACCTCGCGAAGGAAGGAATCAACATCGACGTCGTCGATCTCCGCACCGTGAGACCGATAGATGTGGAAGCCATCGCGCGCTCGGTACAGAAGACGAATCGCGCGGTGGTTCTCGAGGAAGGCTGGGAGATCTGCGGTATGGGCTCGCAGGTCGTCGATTTCATCCAGCGCGAATGCTTCGACGACCTCGACGCACCTGTACTGCGGGTTCACCAGGAAGACGTACCGATGCCCTACGCCAAGAACCTTGAGAGAGCCGCGAAGCCCGACGCCGGCAAGACGATAGCGGCGATAAAACAAGTCATGTACCTCGACTGAGCGACTATGGCAACGAAAGTCACGATGGAGGCGCTCTCGCCGACGATGGAAGAAGGCCGCCTCGTCAAGTGGAACAAGAACGAGGGCGACGCCGTGAAGAGCGGTGACGTGCTCGCCGAAGTCGAGACCGACAAGGCAGTGATGGAGCTGGTCGCACGTGGCGATGGCGTGCTGCGAAAGCGATTGGCGAACGAAGGCGATGCGTCGCCGGTTGGCACTCTGCTCGCCGTTATCGCGGGGCCGGACGAGAACATTGATGCGATTGTCGGGGCGGCCACGCCGGCAGCGGCGTCGGCGGCAGCCTCGACTCAACCCGCGGCTCCAGCTCAGCCCGCGGGCGAAACCTCGACACCGCCGCAGCAAAAGGTCGCCCCGGCCGCTGGTGGCGCTCCTCCCGCGCCCCGTCCGGCGCAACCACGACCGGCCGCTCCTCCGCCGCCAAAGGGTAATGGCGCGCGCCCAGGCGCTGCCGCTCCTCCGGGCGGACGCCAACGCACCTCACCGCTGGCCCGCAGGCTCGCCAGCGAAAAGGGAATACAGCTGGGCGGAATCCAGGGCTCGGGTCCCGGCGGCCGCATCGTCAAGCGCGACATCGAGAACGCGAAGGCAACCGGTGGTGGAGCCGGTCGCTCCGCTGCCGCTGAGAGACTTGCGACCGAGGGCGACTTCAAGGACGTCCCGCTCACGCAGATCAGAAAGACGATCGCGCGTCGTCTCGCCGAGTCTAACGGGCCCGTTCCGACGTTCTTCCTCACGGCCGAATTCGACGTCACGCGCGCGGCGGAGCTTCGCACCCAGCTGACGGAGATGGGCGACGAGTACAAAGTCTCGTTCAACGACATCGTAATCAAGGCGGTCGCCCTCGCGCTGGGCGAGCACCCGGAGGTGAACGCGCATTGGCTCGGCGACAAGATCCGGCACTTCAACCGGATTCACGTCGCGATGGCGGTCGCAGTCGAAGATGGCCTCATCACGCCGGTTCTGTTCGACGCTGATCGACTATCGCTGTGGGACATCTCCGCAAAGGCGCGCGACATGGCAAAGCGAGCTCGGGAACGTAAGCTCATGCCCGAGGAATACACTGGCGCAACCTTCACGGTGTCGAATCTCGGCATGTTCGGAATCGACCAGTTCACCGCGATCATCAATCCCCCTGAAGCCGGAATCCTTGCGGTCGGCGGGAGCGAAGCGAGGCCCGTCGTGATCGAGGGAAGCCTCGAAATCCGTCAGCGGATGCGTGTCACGATGAGCTGCGACCACCGGGTCATCGACGGCGCGACGGGGGCGAAATTCCTGCAGACACTAAGACGGTACATCGAGAATCCACTCTCACTGGTGATTTAGCGGGCGTGGCTTTCCTCTTCGCGCGGCAGAAGACGCCCCCCGTTCCCCCGATGGAACCAGGGGCGTCGTCGTTAGGAGAATGCGGAAACTGCAGGTCGATTCTCACCGGGCCCTACTGCTCGCAATGCGGCGAAAAGAAGCTGACGCCGAAGGACTACTCCCTTTCCAACCTGGCCGAGGAAACGCTCGACGTTTTCACGCATTTCGACAGCAGGTTCCTTCGCACCCTCAAGGTGCTTTTTACAAAGCCCGGAGCGCTATCCAATGCCTACTTCCGCGGCGGGCGCTCACGCTACACCAAACCGCTGACTGTTTTCGTCATCATCAACGTCATCTTCTTCATCGCCCAACCGCACACTGGGTTGCTGCGTTACAAGTACACCAACTACATCAACAACCCGTCATATTCAGCCTTGGTGCGCCCGCATCTGCTCGAAACGAAGGAACTCGAGCAGACCTACGCGGCTCGGTTCAACGCGAATCTGCAGAACCAGAAAAAGAGTCTGTTAATAGTTTCTGTGCCCCTTCTCGCAGTCGTGATGGCCGTCATCTTCTTCGGAACGCGCCGTACCTACGCCGAGCATTTGGTGTTTTCGGTTCAGGTGTACACGTTCCTTCTGATCTACCTTGCCGCGACCGTCGTTCTGTTTTTTCTGTTAGTGACTGTGCTTCGCGCCCTTGGTCCCACGGCCGCGCCAGCCCAGCGCGTGCTCGAATCGGAGTTGGGGATTACGGTAATGGTGATCACTGGGCTCACCACTTACATGTACCTCGGGCTGCGACGCGCGTACGCCGCATCACGACTGCGTGCAGCGCTCAGCGCATTCATACTGGCATGGACGGTCGCGTTACTCACTGGGGTATATCGCAACGTTCTGTTCTTCGCGACGTTCTGGACGACTTGATACGCCCCGCCATGCTCTTCGCTTCTGCCACGGCCAAGCCGGGCTACTAGATTTATCTCTTGATCCGCAGTCTTACGGCTTCAACCAACCGCACGAGAAATGGCCTCATTTGACGTGATTTTCATTGGTGGGGGACCCGCCGGCTACGTCGGCGCCATCCGCTGCGCCCAGCTCGGAATGTCCGTCGCCGTTGTGGAGCGTGAAGGCCTCGGCGGCACCTGTGTCCTCTGGGGCTGCATCCCCGCCAAGGCCCTGCTCGAATCCGCTTCGCTCGCGACCAAAGTCTCGCACGCCAGGGATTTCGGCATCACCATCGGCGATGTGAAGCTCGACTACGGCGTCGCGATGAAGCGATCGCGCGCCGTGAGCACGCAAAACTCGAAGGGCGTCGAATACCTTTTCAAGAAGAACAAGATCACCTGGATCAAGGCCACCGGCCGCATCACCGGCATGAATGCCGTCACGGTAAAGGCTGACGGCAAGGAAGAAAAACACGAGGCGAAGAAGGCGGTCGTCATCTGCACCGGCTCGCGCGTCAAAGGCCTGCCGCAGATCGGGCTCGAGCTGAACAAGTCGACGGTGATCTCGTCCGATGAGGCGCTGATCCTCGAGTCGGCGCCCAGGACCATGGCGATCATCGGTGCCGGCGCGGTGGGCTGCGAGTTCGCGGACGTCTTCACAGCTTTCGGGACGCAGGTCAGCCTCATCGAAGCACTGCCCGGGATCCTTCCGCTCGAAGACGCAGACTGCAGCACCGAACTGGCGAAAAGCTTCAAGAAGCGGAAAATCGATGTCCTCGCCGCCGCCAAGATCAGCGATGTGAAGATCGGACCAAACTCGGTGACGATGAGCATCGAAATCGGAGGTAAGAAGCAGAACCTCGAAGTCGAGAAAGTTCTGGTCGCCGCCGGACGCGCGCCGAACATCGAGGACATCGGCATCAAGGAAGCCGGGGTTCAGCTCACAGATCGCGGGTTCATCAAGATCAACGAGCGCATGGAGACTTCCGCCAAGGGCATCTACGCCATCGGCGACGTCGCGGGTCCGCCGATGCTAGCCCACAAGGGCCAGCGCGAAGGAGTCGTCTTCGCCGAGTTCCTGGCGGGAGAGAAACACGTCCACCCCGTCAACTACCGCAACATCCCGAACGCGACGTACTGCCATCCCGAAGTGGCATCGATCGGCATGACGGAGGCGCAGGTGAAGGAGAAGAAGATCGACTATAAGATCGGCAAATTCCCCTTCTCCGCGAACGGCCGCGCCCGCACGGCCGGCGAGACCGATGGCTTCGTCAAGATCATCCGCGACGCCAAGTACGGCGAGATACTCGGCGCTCACATCATTGGCGCCCACGCTACGGAATTGATCCACGAGCTCGCGGTCGCCCGCGAGAATGAGTTCACCGTCGAAGAGGTTGATCTGGCGATCCATGCCCACCCGACCCTCTCCGAGGCCGTCGCTCAGGCCGCTCTCGACTCACTCGGCAAAGTTCTGGACGCGTGATTCTGGTGATGCTGAGTGGCTGAGCGCGAGTTATGGACGGTGCCGCTCGGACGCGTGCCGTACGCAGAAGCGCTCGAGCTGCAGCGGAGCATAGCGCGGGACAGAATCTCCGGCGCCATTTCGCAGGACGTCTTGCTCCTGATGGAGCACCCTCCCGTCGTCACCCTCGGACGGTCGTCGAAGGAAAAGAATCTCACGGCTTCTCCTGAGTTTCTGCAGAGCCGGGGCGTCGAACTATTCGAGGTCGAGCGAGGCGGAGATGTCACGTTTCACGGGCCGGGACAGCTGGTTGGCTATCC
>JANMMF010000231.1:0-3418 GCA_031372985.1 Gemmatimonadota bacterium | reverse complement strand
AGGCGATAGCCCGTCATCTCGACCTGTGCGCCGAGCGCTGGATCATCGACCTCGAGACGTCCGCGACGGCCAATGTTTCGGCGGGAGAAGTCATCGAGTTTGTGTGCCCAATCCGCGTGCTCTTCACGAGACTCACTCTCTGGTCCCGGTTGATCAAACCCCTGGAACGCGGCAGCCGCGGGAAGGACGAGCACGGAACGGCGGGCGCCGCGCACCAGCTTCGCAACCGTCTCGCCTCCGAGCATTCGACCGACAAATCCCCGCCCGTGCGTTCCAGCGACAATAAGATCCGCATCAAGCTCCTCGGCGCAGGCGAGCAGTGATGGGCCCGGCTTTCCATACAGAACCTTCTGATGTATCCGGAATTTGCGACCCTCATCCAACCAGCCCGCAACGCGCGTCAACTGTGCCGCGACGCTTGCTTCGTTCTCCCTGAACCAGTGTTCAGGGATGTAGTCCTTCCGCTCCCACGGAACTACGTGCACGAGCGTTAAAGTCGCGTCCGTGGCCGCGATTTCGAGCGCCAGCCGGGCAGCTTCAATGCTCGATTCGCTGAAATCCATTCCCACGACTATGCGCTTGGGGAGGGCGCGGAGCTTGCCGTCGACGGCGAGTACGGGTACCTGGCTGACTCGCATCAGCCGAAGCGCGGTCTCGTTTCCAAAGAGTCTCGCCGCAGCACCATGCCCGCCGAGACCGACCAGCACTAATCGAGCGCGTGATTCCTTTGCCAGCGCGGCGATAGTGATCGCGGGATTTCCGGAACGCACTTCGACGTTCCAATTCTTGGCTCCGAGCCGATCAACCTGCGCTTTTACGTTGCTCTGCGCTTCCTGGTTCAGGCCACGCTTGTAGTCCATCACCACGGATCGGTCGACTGATCCCCATGGAATCGGAGCGTTGTCTACCACCGTTAGGACCTGGACCACTCCCTTGTTCCTGTGCGGCAGCAGCCTCGCGAGCGCGATGGCCGCGTCCGACTGGGGAGTCCCATCGGTCGCGATGAGTAGGGCCGTCGGAGTTCGGAGCTCCGAATGCTCCGCCTCAGCGTTCAGGGTGGCTTCAGCAAGTGTATTGGTCACGGTGTCTCCTTTTGTGAATCACTCGGTAACGACTTGCGCCGTCGGGGGCTCGATGACGAGTAGCTTGTCTATCACACCACGGGAGCCTTGGATGCCGCGAAGGCGGCGGACAACGTCGTCTCGGGTCGTTCGGGAATCTGCGAAGCCTTCGAGTCGGAGCCATCCGTGCTCGGCCACGACCTTGATCCCCGGGTCAGCGACGCGCGGCGACAGGTTCAGCTGCCTTACAGCCTCGCGCGCGATCTCTGCCGGCGTGGGCTGTTGTTGCGAAGGAGAGACGGTCTCCAGCTGCTGCACCACAGCTTGAACGTCTGGTACGCCCAGCACCGCGGCCTCGATCCCACTCCGCTCGGCGGCATCTTCTACCGTGCCTGTCAGCACGATCACGCCGTCAAACGCGTCGACACGAACCTGTGATCCCGGGTTGAGGGAGAATTTGGCCAGGGCGGTTTCAACAGACCGACCCAGGATTGCATCGGAGTCGGCTTCGCCAGAGTCCAGAGCGGTCTTCTCGACGGAGAAGAGCCGCCTCCCCCCGCCCGGCTCCGATGAGCGACCTGAGATCTCGACGGCACGAATGCGAAAGAGCTGATCGCGAAAGGGCACGGGGTCCGATTCGGTCAGCGCGGTTGGCAAGAGCCGGCGAATCAGCGACACTGCCTTCGCGTAGGTGCGTCGATCCGATGGCAGGGCGCCAGGCTCGATCAGGTATAGTGGACCTCTCACGACGACGCTCCGCCACTCAAACAGCTGAGAGTGTTCGTCGACTTCGAACGCAATGCGGCGGTTCCGCAGCAGTTCGCGGAGCTTCCCCCCCGCGGCGGTTCGACCGTAGATCCAACCGCTTTCGTAGACATAGTGAACTGGTAGGACGCTCACTCTGTCCTGCAACGCAAAAGCGATTCGCCCCACGTTGTTGCGGGCGAGAATCGCTTCACACGCTTTGAGTCTGTCAATCACGGCGAGGAGCGGGGTATTGTCGTCGACTTGCGGGTGATTCAGAACTGCGGCGTTGTCGATCATGGTCGTTTCCTCGCTTGGGTGCTTCGGGGTGCAACTGCGTGACGCTGCGGCCAGGACGGCCGCGACGCCACGCAACCTGGTTAGAAGGCTACGACGCCTTCGACCATGAATCCCTTGAACTTCCCGCCATTCCGAACATCGGTCGTCGGGAAATCGAGGTACTTCTGATTCACGTACTCGATCTTGGTCAGCAGGTTCGGGGTGAGGAACCATCCACCGCCAACTTGCGTCCGCTTTACCGACACCTCAGGCGTGCCGACGGTGAGCGGTCCTTTCACGGTGTTGTACCGGGCGGCGACGTAGAGCCGCTGGTCGGGGAGGAACCGATACACAACTTCTCCCACGTTCTGCTTCCAGGTGCGATTCGCAGTCTCTGTGGCTGCGCGACCCTTTGCTCTCTCGATATTTCCAAAAAGCTCGAGTCCGCGGAACTGCAGGAACGGGTTCACCACGAATGAGTGAATGCTGTTTCTCATGCCGGGCTGGATCGCTCCCGACCATGCCTGCGCAGCTTCCGTTGAGGTGGTATTCTCGAGCACGTCGTAGTATCTCGAGCCCGCACGATCACCGCTGAACAGCGTGTTGTTTACAGAGCTGGCTTTTGCATAATTCGATGCAGTGAGGCGAAAGCGAAGATCGTCGCTGAACTTCTTGTCGTACCCGACCTTGGCGAGATATGTGGGTGACCGCTTCTCGGGGCTTGCAATCATCCCGCGAACCTCACCACCCGTTATCCCGGCCATTGCCATGAAGCCGTTGGCTCGGAGATACAGTTCACCGCCAACCTCGGTCGTGAAGGCATCCATTATATAGTTGCCGACGAGCGGGTTGCGCATGGAGTTGCCATTGTCGGTGCGACGGAAGTGAGCATCGCCGTAGTTGATCTCGAAGTGGCCGGCGCGGATCGTCACGTACTTCATGATGCTGTTGAGCGGGGCCCAGTCGATCGGCGACGCATCAACCAGCAGATAGCCGTCCTTCACCCACGTCTCGTTGTGATGCCGCGACGAGTTATAGGTAGTCATCGCGACGCGGATTCCGCGCGCCAGCTGGCCATTCAGGTAGAGATTGGCGGTGGCGTTGTTGGGCCCGTGTCCGATGCGGATCAGCTGATTCGCATTCGTCGTGACAGGGGGAGTCCCGGCAGTAATGAGACGGGGGGCAGCGGTATTCCGGTGGTCGAGCCCCTGGAACTGCTGCGTGAAGGCAGCGCCCCACTGGAGTTTGAAGCCGTCGTAGGCAACCGACTCGTCTTTCGGCGCTTCGAACACATTGATGCCGCGCTTGTCCTCGGGGCGATAGTTCTGCATCTC
>JANMMF010000223.1:0-3412 GCA_031372985.1 Gemmatimonadota bacterium | reverse complement strand
GGAGACACGGTTTACTTCCACCTCACCAACATCGAGCAGGACTGGGACATCGTTCACGGCTTCGGCGTCCTTGGCGCGGAGAACGCCGAGGTGATCGTCGCACCCGGCGAAACGCGGACGCTCAGATGGATTCCCAAAGCGACGGGCATCTATCCGTTCTACTGCACGGACTTCTGCTCCGCACTGCACCAGGAGATGCAGGGGTACATTCGGGTCTCGGCACCGGGATCAAACGTGGCCCTCAAGGCCAACACCAGCGCGAGGGCGCGCTCACAGTCGACGCGCGCGCAGGCGCTGCCGAAGTCCGATCACGAAGCGAGTGAGAGGGCCAGTGGCAGTCGCTGACCTGGGGCTAATGCCGGGCGGGGAAGAGGATAGCGCGCCCCTCCCCGGCATTGGCGCTGACGAACAGAAAGCCATTCGTGCGTCGGGATTTTTGAGAAGGATGTCAAAGCTTCCACGAATCCTGGTTCTGATCGCCTCGGTGCTGATGATCGGTGTGTACTTTCTTCCGCTGTGGAGCGTGCGATTGACCGCGCCACAGTACCCCGAAGGACTCGGCATGTACATCCGCATCAACACCGTCGAGGGCGCAACCGAAAACGATCTCAACAACATCAATAATCTCAACCACTACATCGGCATGAAGAGGATTGAGCCGGAGGCAATCCCGGAGCTGCGCATCATGCCGTGGATCGTGGCCGGAATCATCGTGACCGGGCTGGCGACGGCGGCGCTCGCCAGACGACCCCTCCTCTACGTATGGACCGCCGGATTTCTCGCGATCGCGTTCATCGGCCTCATCGATTTCTGGAAATGGGAATACGACTATGGCCACAACCTGGACAACGAGCACGCCATTCTCAAGATCCCGGGGATGACCTATCAGCCCCCGTTGATCGGCGCCAAGCAGCTGCTCAACTTCCGTGCGGTATCGTTGCCTTCCCTGGGCGGGATTTTGGCCGGAATGGCGATCGTGCTGGCCCTGGCCGCCGTAGTCCTGGCGTGGCGCGAGCGCAAACTCGCGTTAGCGCGCAGCTGACGCACGCAGACTCGACGGAACCGCATTCTTCAATGAGATCAGTCACGCGTTTCGGCGCCGCCGCTGCGTTCGTACTTGCGTTGCTGAGTGCAGGCACTGCTCGCGCGCAGGTGACTATCACGGTGTCTCCTGAGGGCCCCGTGCGGACGCTTACCGCGGCAATACTGGCGGCCCCTCGTCACTCGAAAATCATCGTAAAGCCCGGGGTCTATCGCGAGCCGACAATCGTGGTCGACAAACCAGTCCAGATCATAGGCGAGGGCTGGCCGGTTCTGGACGGCGCGGGCGCCCGTCAGATCATGACTGTAACTGGGGACAGCGTCACAATTCGCGGTTTGCACTTCGTGCACGTGGGGACCAGTTTCACGGAAGATTGGGCGGCTCTACGGTTTCAGACCGTCCGCGGCTGCACTATCGAACGCAATCGGTTCGATGACGCGTTCTTCGGAATCTACCTCGCCAAAGTCAACGACTGCACGATTCGCGGAAATGTTCTCCGCTCTGGCCGCGGGCGTGAGATGAATTCCGGAAACGGAATCCACCTCTGGGCCTCGGACGGAATCACTATCGCGGACAACCGGATCGCGGGCCATCGTGACGGGATCTACTTCGAGTTTGTCCACAACAGCGTCATCAGCGGGAATGTCAGCGAGCAGAACCTGCGTTATGGCCTGCACTTCATGTATTCGGACGACTGCCGATACCTGCACAACACTTTCAGGAAAAACGGCTCTGGCGTGGCCGTGATGTTCACCAACCGCGTCGAGATGACCGGCAACCGATTCGAGGAAAACTGGGGCGGCGCCGCTTACGGGCTTCTCCTCAAGGAGATTGGAGACAGCAAGCTCGAGGGAAACGTTTTCTATCGGAATACCACTGGTCTGCTTGCCGACGGCGCTAACCGGCTCAAAGCGATCAGGAACGACTTCATCGATAATGGCTGGGCGGTGAAGCTCCAGGCGAGCACCCAGGATGGTACGTTCACCGGCAACAACTTCATCGGCAACACCTTCGATGTTTCAGCGAATAACAGCGAGACAACGACGACCTTTGCGCGGAACTATTGGGACAATTACCGGGGTTACGACCTTAATCATGACGGCTTCGGGGACGTTTTGTATCACCCCGTGCGGCTCTTCTCGATGGTCGTCGCTCAGAACGGCCCGTCGATCATACTCCTCCGCAGTACGTTTGTGCGTCTGCTCGATTCAGCGGAGAGCATCATTCCGGCGCTGACGCCGGAAGCTCTGGCCGACCGCGAGCCGGCGATGAAGAGGGTCAAGTGATCGAGGCGCGCCACATTACGAAATCGTTCGGGAGGCTGCGTGTTCTGGACGACTTGTCCCTGAGCATCGGGCGGCGCAGGATCACGGGCCTCGTCGGACCCAATGCCGCGGGGAAGACAACGCTCGCGAAGATCATTCTCGGCCTCACCAAGGCGGATTCCGGTGCGCTGGAGATCGACGGAACTCCGATCGGCGCGGACGATGATGCCTACCGGGCGCGCATTGGCTATATGCCGCAGCTGGCGCGGTTCCCGGAGAATCTTTCCGCCCGGGACCTGTTCGAGATGCTGACTGATCTGCGGCGTCCAACACGGCCGGTGGACGACGAGCTGGTCGAGCGCTTCAACTTTGCCGGGGCGCTCGACAAGCCCATTCGCACGCTCTCCGGCGGGACCCGTCAGAAGGTAAATGCCGTCATCGCATTTCTCTTCCACCCCGATCTGCTCATTCTCGACGAGCCGACTGCCGGCCTTGATCCTGTTTCCAGCGGTATCCTCAAGGACAAAATCTTCGCCGAAAAAGCGGCCGGGACAACATTTCTCCTGACATCACACATCATGAGTGAGCTCGACGAGCTCGCCGATGATGTCGCGTTCATCAATGAAGGCAAGGTCGCATTCGTAGGAGCTCTGGCCGAGCTCAAGCGGGTCACGAGACAGTCCAATCTCGAGCGCGCAATCGCAGAGATGATGAAACGCGGAGCGGCAGCATGAAGGTGACGGCCAAGGTTGCGCGTTACGAGATTCGCGACGTGATCCGGAGCCGCTGGCTCATCGGCTACACGCTCTTCTTCCTCCTCGTCACCGACGCGCTCTTCCGATTCGGCGGTGGCGGAGAGAAAGCGCTGCTCAGTCTCGTTAACGTCGTGCTCTTTCTCATTCCGCTCGTGGCGATGGTGTTTTCGACTGTCTATCTGTACGCCGCGCGTGAATTCATCGAGCTGCTCCTGGCTCAGCCGATCAAGCGGCGCCAGGTCTTCGCCGGATTGTACATCGGGCTGACACTTCCACTGTCACTGAGCTTCGTAGCAGCGGTCTGCATTCCGTTCATACTGCACCGCGGCATGGCGAACGCCCAGCCGGGG
>JANMMF010000216.1:0-4827 GCA_031372985.1 Gemmatimonadota bacterium | reverse complement strand
GCGATGAACACCACCCCGCCCACGATTCCAAAAACCACAACCCGCCGGAGCGCGTTCCTCGCCCGTGCTGCCATCCACAGGTAGGCAGAGCCGCCACTCATCCGCGCAATGCTATGAACGTTCATGGCTCAAAGATTCACCGAGTATGGCGCGCACGCGAGAGTCCGTTCGGGCCGGAAAACCCCGACGGCGGGGGGCAAGATCACAATTGTACATTGTACCGACCATACAATCTAAGCGTCGTTTCGAAGCATGGGGATAACGAATGACAAAAGCGGCGGGAGCTTTCGCCCCCGCCGCCTTTCCTCTCGAATCAGCCTACTGAACGGTGATGACACCCTTCATGTTCAGCGCGAGGTGTGGCGTGCAGTGATATGGGTACTGGCCGGGCTTGATGTTCCCGAACGAAACCGTGATCGACTCGCCAGGATTCATCTTCAGGCCGCTGGAGAGCTCTCCCATCTTGTCGGTGCCCATATTCGCGTCGAGCTGTGTCCGAACATCGGGCGGAATCGTTGCCGGGTCGAATGCGACGTTGTGAGGGGGGCCGCTCACGACTACGAACTTGACGCCATCGCCTCGTTTGGCGGTGAAATTGGCCGGTTCGAAACGATATCCCGTTGCATCGCCGATCATCTTCACTTCGATGGTCTTCCCCGTGATCGGAGCGGCTGCGACCGCACCGGACGATGTGGTGGTGGTACCAGGTGTGGTAGTAGTAGCAGTCGATGCCGCGGTCGTATCGATCGCAACGTGTGTGGTATCAGCAGGCTTCTTCTCACCGCCGGCGCAAGCGCCGAGCAAAATTACTCCAACAACAACAGCAAATCCGTAGAACCGCATCTTTTGTGGCCTCCCAGAGCCGTACAGTAGTGCACTAACAAGGGTAGATCTGATTACTTCAGAGATTGTGAATTTATTCACAAGCTCGCTAACATGCAATCGTTTCAGCACTTTCGCCTCTCATGATTCGTGCCCTGCTACCTGTGCGCGCCCGGTGATTGCAATTCCCGCGCTTGATTTGCGCGGTGGCGCGTGTGTCCAGCTCGCTGCCGGCTCGTACGACAAGGAAGTGATACGCATCTCCGATCCGGTCGGTGTTGCCGTGGCGTGGAGACAATACGGGTTTCGCCACCTGCACCTGGTGGACCTCGATGCTGTAGCGAGGCGTGGCAACAACGCTCCTCAGATTCAAGCGATCCTTGGCGCCACCGATGCGGAAGTGCAGATCGGCGGAGGAATCAGGAGCAGGGAATCGATCGAGCGGTTTCTCAGCGATGGCGCTCAGCGTGTCGTGATCGGAACCCGCGCACTGGAAGACCCGGACTGGTTGATGGAAGTAAGTACGGACTTCCCGGGCTGCATCGTGGTAGCCGCCGACGTTCGCGACCGAAAGATCCTTTCCCACGGCTGGACCCGGGTCCATCCGAAGCTCGTGCTCGACCTCGTCGAAGACCTCAACGGGCTTCCGCTCGCTGGCGTACTCGTGACCGCCGTGCATCGGGAAACAGCAATGCGCGGAACGGATTTGCCGCTCATGGAAGACGTCGCCGAGGCTGCAGAATTCCCGGTCTTCGCATCAGGCGGGCTCGGAAGTGTGGGCGATCTTCGAGCACTGGCGGACCGCGGAGTTGCGGCCGCCGTCATTGGAATGGGGTTGTACAGCGGTGCGATGGATCCCTGGGCGGTCGCCGACGAATTCTCGGAATGACCGACCACCGCTCCAGGTACGTCGTCAGAACAGGCTGATCGTTCTCGGATTCAGCTTCGAAGGATCGCCGACGTATGCGAAACGGAAGCCCTTCATGTATTTCCTGGCGACGCGCTGGACGTCTTCCGGTGTCACGCGCTTGAGCTCATCGACGAAACGGTCGGCCTCTTTATAGCTCCCCTCGTACAGCTCCGATCGCGCGAGAAAGTCCGCCTGCGCGGCATTGGTCTCGTTGTCCAGGAAGTACTCCGTGATGAATTGCTCTTCGAGCTGCCTCAACCCCGCTGGATCGAGCATTCCCTGCTGAAGATCCACGATCGCGGCACGCATCAGCTTGAGGGTTGTATCGGGTGAGACTGTAGAGACGTAGAGTCCGCCCGCGGTTGCCGCCCGATCTATGAACGGAGCGTGAACGTCGTACGTGAGATTCTGGCGGGTTCGAATCTCCGCGAACATTCTTCCCGTGAGCACCGATGTGGCTACTCGCAGCGCCTGGTAGTCCCGACCATTTGCGAGGGGTCCGCTGTAATAGCCCAGTATGTAGTTGGTGGGGAGCTGACGGCGCTCGATCACGACGGCTGTCTGCGCCTCGGGTATGCGCGGCGGTGCCGTCCATTTGTAGCCGCCGCTGGGAAGCTGCCCAATGGATTGGCTCACCAGACGCTCGATGTGTGCGCGATCAATGTTTCCAACCACGACCAATAACATTCGCGACGTCACGAACTGAGTCCGGTGATACTCGCGGAGCGTGGCTGAATCGACGGCCTGGAGCGACCGCTCGTTTCCACCTACGGACACCGCATAGGGATGGCCGACGAAGGTAATGCTGTCCGCCAGATAGCCGGCGAGGGCATCCGGATCATCTCTCCGCTGTCTGATTCCGGACAGGTATTGAGCTCTCACCAGATTGATTTCCGACTTGGCCAGGTTTGGGCGCATTACACGGTCGGCGAAGATGGCCCACGTGGAGTCGAACACTTCCGTGCTGGACCGTATGCCGAACATCGTCCAGTCGGCGCTCGGCGCTACCACTATCTCGCTCCCCAGGCGCGACATCGCGCGGCGCAGCGCGTTCTTCGGATAGCGCTGGGTGCCGCGCTCCGAGACGTCGAGTAAAATCGGCTCGATCCCCGCGTTGCCGTCAGTTACCTGACGCGCGCCGCCCAGCAAATAGAGATTCGCAGCAACGACGTTGTTGGCATTGTTCTGTCTGAGAATGACGTGCACGCCGGATACATCGAAGCTGGTAGTGATCGACGCCATCGCCAACGCAATCGAGAGCAGCATTAGCGTGTCCCCGCCGTTACGAGGTCTTCCGGAGCGAGTCTGAGCGTTTGTCTGGCTTCGGGCGCTATCAGAACTCCCGTGATGTGCGGCTTTCCGAGGATGTAGCGGCGCGCGTACGCGCGGAGATCTCCAATTGTCTGCTGTGCCATGTAGTCGACGTATCCCATGTAATACTCGAGGCTGGCGACGCTCCACCAGAAGCCGAGCGTGTGCGCAAATCCCGAGGCGCGCTCCCGGTCGAATGCGGATGTGACCGCGCGATGCGCCTTCACCGCTTCAAGCTCTTCGGAGCTGAAATAGTCCTGCGTATCGAACTTGGCGATCTCACTGTAGAGCGCCGCCAGAGCTTCGCGCAGCTGCTCTGGTGATGTCTGTCCGCTGATCGTGATCGGGCCCGTGTGATTCAGCGTGTAGTAGTTGACACCCACCGCCTGCCAAAGCCCGCTGTCGACGAGCTTCTGCTGAAATTCCGAGCGGGGATCGTTTAGCACGTCCGAGAACACATCGGCGGCGTACGTGGACTTCGGGTCCTGCCCGACGCTCGGTCCTTGCCATTGCACCTGGACGGTCACGGCGCCAACCGGTGCCTCGACCACGACGCCTTCACTCTTCTGAAGAGCGGGGATCTGTGGTACGGGGTCCGTAACGAATGGATCGGCGCCGCGAGGCCACGCCCCGAGCTCTCGCTCGGCGAGTGAAAACACCGTGGCAGGATTCACGTCGCCGGAGACGATCAGTACCGAGTTGTTCGGAACATAGTATTTGGCCTGGATCGTCCGCATTTTTTCGGGCGTCGTCGTCAAGACTATTTTCCGGTCACCGATCGTATTTTTTCTGCTGTAGTTTCCGGGATAGAGCTTCAAGTCCACCTCACGCTGGAGTGCGAAGAACGGACTCGATTCATTTCTGTCGTACTCCCCGATGACCACTTGCCGCTCGCGCTCCAGCTCATCTCGCCGAAACAGCGGAGCCCTGATGGCTGACGCCAGCAGCTGTATCCCATCTCCCAGTTTTTCGGCCGGGACGGTCATGTAATAGTTCACGCGCTCTTCCTGCGTGGACCCGTTGAAGACGGCTCCCAGATCCGAGGCGCGGTCCCAGAATTGATTGGGATCCGGATACTTCGAGTTCGCACGGAAGAACATGTGCTCGTACATGTGAGCCAGGCCTTCGTATTCGGGCGATTGGGTGAACGACCCGTTCTTTACATCGATCTCGATCGTCGCGAGGGGAACGCCGTGGTTCTCGACCACGATTATCTCGAGGCCGTTCGCGAGAACCTTGCGCTGAATGATCTTCTCGAGCTCTGCTCGCTGCCCCCATGCCTGCATTGGGAAGATCGCAGAAATGAGGAGCACAAGAGTAGCGCAGCACCGCAGGACACCTTTTCTTTCGGACATGTCAGATTCTGGGAAAGCCCTTTTGGACACTTTCGGGCAATTGAAAACACGGCTGGACGCCAAGAGGCTCAAGCGGAATGAGCCTCTTGCTCAATACACCACATTCAGGATCGGTGGTCCGGCCGATCTCTTCTACGATGCAACATCGGTGGAGGATCTGGCAGGGGCAGTTACTGCCGCGCGGGAGCTCGAGCTCGAGTATTTCGTGCTCGGACTCGGCGCCAACATCCTGGTCGGTGACAAGGGATTTCGCGGCCTCGTCATCCGCAATACATCGAGCCACCTGAAGTTCCTCGAGGGCGGAAAACTGTGGGTCGAGAGCGGCGCGGTTATGGCCAAGCTGATTCCCCAGGCTGTCGAGCGCGAGCTGTCAGGACTGGAACACTACGTGGGAATCCCGAGCACTGTCGGCGGAGCGGTCTGGCAGAA
>JANMMF010000108.1:0-48515 GCA_031372985.1 Gemmatimonadota bacterium | reverse complement strand
AGCGGCGGATCGAGCAGTCTGATCGTGACGGGCAAACCATCCATTGCCTCGAAGATTCCCTCGAAATCCAGGCGCTGCATTGGCAACAGCTTGCTGAGCGCCCGCCGGCGTCCGCCCTCTTCGCGAGCGACGATCATCTCGCGCATCGCCGTGATCCGGTCGCCCTCGAAGAACATGTGCTCGGTACGACACAGCCCGATGCCCTCGGCGCCGAAGCTTCGGGCGATGCGCGCGTCGCGCGGCGTGTCCGCGTTCGCGCGAACACGAAGCGTGCGGATCTCGTCGGCCCAGCCGAGGAGCTCGGCGTACGATTGATAAAGCGGGGCCTGCGACGCGGCGAGCGCCCCGCTGGTGACGCGCACCACCTCGCTGGGAATCGTCGACAGATCGCCCGCGAACACCCTGCCGGTCGCACCATCCAGCGTAAGCCAGTCGCCTTCTGCGATCTCCTTTCCATTGACGCTGAAGCAGCGACGCTCGAGATCGACGTGGATGTCCTTGGCCCCGACGATAGCGCACTTGCCCATGCCGCGCGCAACGACCGCCGCGTGGCTCGTCATCCCACCCCGAGCCGTGAGAACCGCACGCGCGGCGACGATTCCGTGAAAATCCTCCGGTGTCGTCTCGTCGCGGACGAGAATGACGTTCTCTCCACCATTCGACCGTTGCTCGGCTGTGTCCGGGTCGAAGACCGCAATTCCACTCGCGGCGCCCGGGCTGGCGGGGAGTCCGATGCAGAGCGGTGTCGCCCTGATCGAGGGATCGATGATCGGATGCAGAAGCTGATCGAGGTGAGCCGCCGGAACGCGGCGCACCGCCTCCACGCGATCGATGAGACCCTCATTCACCATGTCGCGGGCTATTCGCACCGCCGCGGCAGCGGTTCGCTTTCCGCTCCGCGTCTGCAGCAGATAAAGTTTTCCGCGCTCGACGGTGAATTCGAGATCCTGCATGTCGGTGTAGTGGCGTTCCAGGCGCTCCTGCGTTCCGATCAGCTCTTTGTAGGCGCCGGGAAGCTTCTGCGCCATCTCGTCGATATCGAGCGGCGTGCGGATGCCCGC
Organism: Gemmatimonadota bacterium; assembly: GCA_031372985.1. Taxonomy (GTDB): domain Bacteria; phylum Gemmatimonadota; class Gemmatimonadetes; order Gemmatimonadales; family Gemmatimonadaceae; genus UBA4720. Next base: position 47,454 of record JANMMF010000108.1, on the reverse strand, counting down.
CACGACATCCTCTCCCTGCGCATTCAGGAGAAACTCCCCGTAGAAGCGCTTCTCACCGGTGGATGGGTTGCGCGTGAACGCCACACCCGTGCCCGACTCGTCGCCCAGGTTGCCGAAGACCATCGAGACCACGCTGACAGCGGTGCCGAGATCCTCGGGGATCGCGTGAACTCGCCGGTAGTCCTTCGCCTTCTTGAGCGTCCACGATTTCCAGACGGCTTCGATCGCTCCCCACAGCTGAACGACGGGATCGCGGGGAAAATCCACGCCCGTCCGGTTTCTGACGAGTGCCTTGTATTCCTCCACCAGATTCCGCAGATCGTTTTCAGTAAGATCCGCGTCGGTCTCGACGCCAGCAGTCATTCGCTTCGCCTTCAGCAAATGCTCGAAGTCGTGGATCGATACTCCGAGCACGACATCGGAGTACATCTGGATGAAGCGGCGGTACGAGTCGTACGCGAATCGCGCGTTCTGGCTCTGGTCGGCGAGGGCGGTTACGGCCCGATCGTTGAGTCCGAGGTTGAGGATAGTCTCCATCATCCCGGGCATCGAGACGGCTGCGCCAGACCTTACGGATACGAGGAGCGGACTTTTGGTGTGGCCGAGCTTTTTGCCGGTCGCTTCTTCGAGCCGCGCCACATTCCCCTCGACCTCGGCGCGCAGCCTGTCCGGGTACTTGCCGTTAGCGAGATAGGAGATGCATTCGGCGCACGCGATCGTGAAGCCCGCTGGAACAGGAACGCCGAGATTCGTCATCTCGGCGAGGTTCGCGCCCTTGCCCCCGAGGACGCTCGTCATGTCGCGCGTTCCTTCGGCGGTGCCGTTGCCAAAAAAGAAGACGGACTGCGGCATCGACGTCAGCAGCCACAGCCGAAGCGGAGCTTTTCCGGGTCGGCGGGAGGCGGCGTTGGATAATCGCCGGAGAAGCAGGCATGGCAAAAGCCGGACGGTCCACCGGGTACTGATTCCAGCATTCCGTCGAGGGTCAGGTATCCAAGCGTATCCGCGCCGACGGCTTCCGTTATCTCCGCTATGCTCATGTTGGCCGCGATCAGCTCCTCGCGCGTCGGTGTGTCGATACCGTAGTAGCACGGCCCCGTAACCGGTGAAGAGCTCACGCGCAGGTGCACTTCACGGGCCCCCGCGGCGCGGACCATGTTCACGAGCCCCCGCGTCGTAGTCCCTCGAACGATCGAATCGTCGACCATCACCACGCTCTTCCCGCGGAGCACTTCGCGCACGGCGTTGTACTTCACCTTCACCTTCGCATCGCGTCCCGCCTGGGTCGGCTGAAGGAAGGTGCGGCCGACGTAGTGATTTCGAATCAAAGCAAGCTCGAGGGGCAGCCCGGATTCTTCCGCGAATCCCAGCGCGGCGGAATTCGACGAATCGGGGACGCTGAACACGAGATCGGCAGCGGGTGCCGGAAAATCCCGGGCGAGGCGACGCCCCAGCTCGCGGCGGGCGCGATCGACGGACCCGCCGAAAACCTGGCTGTCGGGCCGCGAGAAATAGACGTACTCGAACACGCACTTCCGGGATTCCTTCTTCGCAAGCGGAAAGCTCGAGCGCATTCCTTCTGCGTCCACCGCGATGATCTCGCCTCGCTCCACCTCACGCAGAATGGTGGCTCCGAGCAGATCGAGTGCGCAGGTCTCCGACGCGAATATGGTCGCGTCGCCGAGCTTTCCGATCACGAGCGGACGCCAGCCTCGCGGATCGCGGGCGGCGAGAAGCGTGTTCCCAACGATTACGACGAGGCAGTATGCTCCCTCGACTCCTTCGAGCGCATCGGCAAGCCGCTGCTCTGGCTTGTCGGCGAACGACTTCGCCATCCGATGCACCAGGACTTCCGAATCCATCGTCGACGTGAAGATCGAGCCACCGTCTTCGAGCGCGCGACGCAGCTCGCTCGCGTTCGTGATGTTGCCGTTGTGGGCGAGGGCGATGTGCCCGTCGCGGAATCTCGCGAGTACCGGCTGGGCGTTCTCGATCGAGGATGATCCAGCGGTGCTGTAGCGCGTGTGCCCGATCGCGATGTCGCCGGGCAAGCTCTCGACCGCGGGCCCCGACAGCGCCTCGGAGACGAGACCCATGCTCTTGATCGCCTTCGCACCTCGCTCGCGATCAACCGCGACTATGCCGGAAGACTCCTGGCCGCGGTGCTGGAGCGAGTACAGGCCAAGGTGCGCCATCGCCGCCGCGTGCTCATGACCGTGAATGCCGAAGATTCCGCACATCCTAGTGCACCGCCACTGGAGCCAGCTCGTCGAACGTCGCGTGCTCCGGTGTCCGCGACATGATGCTGGGGATGGTGTCGTGGTACGCGCGGCTGAGACTGGCGATCGAGCTCCGACAGGATCCCTGCGGCAGCTTGATGTCCAGTGTCTCGACACGGCTTCGGACGCGGCCAATCACGGCGCACGGCACGTTGGCGGCGGCCGCGATCGCCGTAATCCGCGCGGGTGACGGGCTCGAGACGACGATTCTCCCCTGACTTTCGCCGAACAGAATCGCCCGATCAGGTATGCCTTTCCAGCTCGACAGATCGATCTCCGCCCCAGTCTGACCTTCGAGATTTGCCATGCAGCACTCCGCGAGCGCGACTGCGAGGCCGCCGTCGCTGCAGTCGTGAGCGGAGCTCACTGCTCCCGAGCCAATCGCTTCGAGGAGGACATCAATGACGCGCCTCTCGCTCTTGACGTCGCAGCGTGGAGGAGGACCGAGTACCGCTCCGTGAATGGTGGCGAGATACTCGCTGGCGCCGAGCTCGCCCCCCATTTCGCCGAGGAGCAGAATCGCATCGCCGTCGTGCTGAAACGTGGCGCGGGTGATGTGGGTAATATCCTCGATCAGGCCAACCATTCCGATCACGGGCGTCGGGTACACCGCGCCAGACGGACTCTCGTTGTAGAGTGAGACGTTGCCGCCGGTGACCGGTGTACCGAGCGCGCGACAGGCCTCACCCATTCCCGCCACGGCTTCCTTTAGCTGGTAGAAGACTTCAGGTCGCGTTGGATTCCCGAAGTTGAGGCAGTTGGTGATCGCCATCGGGCGCGCACCGGTACAGGCGACGTTGCGAGCGGCTTCGGCGACCGCGATTCGCCCGCCCACCCTCGGATCGAGGTAAACGTAACGGCCGTTGCAGTCGGTCTTTATCGCAAGTGCCTTGTTGGTGCCACGAATGCGGATCACCGCGGCGTCTCCACCAGGTCCAACGACTGTATTGGTGCGAACCGTCGAATCGTACTGCCGGTACGCCCAGGCCTTGCTGGCGATCGTCGGAGCGGATATCAGACGCTCGAGCGTCCATGCCGGATCCTTCTCCTCAGGACGCTCGGGGATCGCGAGTGGATCCGCGGCGCGCAGGTCCCGGATTGCACCCGACTCCCGCGCCTCGGGAGAATAGCTGGGGCAATCCGTCACGAGCCGCGAGCCCGGGAATTCCGCTACGACTTTCTCGCCCTCTGTCACCCGATAAACGGGTTCCGCGATGACTTCCCCTATTACCGCCGCCGTGAGGTCCCACTTGGCCAGAATATCGGTCACTGCGTTTTCGTGACCGCGCTTCGCGACGACGAGCATTCGCTCCTGTGATTCGCTCAGCAGGATCTCGTACGGCGTCATCCCGCTTTCGCGGGTGGGGACCTTGGTCACGTCGATCGTGACACCGACATCGCCGCGCTCGGCCATCTCCGCCGAAGAGGATGTGAGCCCCGCCGCACCCATGTCCTGAATGGCGACGATGTGTCCGCTCTTGATGAGCTCGAGGCTTGCCTCGAGGAGCAGCTTCTCCGTGAACGGATCGCCCACCTGAATGCGCGGCCGCTTGGCGTCGCTTGCCTCGGATAGATCTTCCGAGGCGAAGGAGGCGCCGTGGATTCCGTCGCGGCCGGTGCGCGCGCCCACGGCGATGATCGGATTCCCTATTCCTTCCGCCTTGGCGCGAATGAGATCACTCTCGTGCATCAGGCCTACACACATTGCGTTGACGAGCGGGTTGTTCTCATAGGCCGGGTCGAACACGATTTCGCCGGCGACGGTGGGAATGCCGACGCAGTTCCCGTAATCCCCGATTCCTCTGACGACTCCGGAGAAGAGATAGCGGACTCGCGAGCTCTCGAGCGATCCGAAGCGCAGCGAGTTGAGCATTGCAATCGGGCGGGCGCCCATCGTGAAGACGTCGCGCAGAATTCCGCCGACGCCAGTTGCGGCACCCTGGTATGGCTCGACCGCGGACGGATGGTTGTGCGATTCGATCTTGAAGGCGACGGCCAGACCGTCGCCGATCGAGATGACACCGGCGTTCTCACCGGGCCCCTGGAGAACGTAGGGAGCTTCGGTCGGCAACGTCTTCAACACCGGACGAGAATGCTTGTACGAGCAGTGCTCGCTCCAGAGCGCGCTGATGATCCCGAGCTCCGTGAATGTCGGAGTACGCCCGAGCATTGCGACCAGCCGCTCGTACTCCTGCTTGGTCAGCCCATGCTCGGCGACCAGTGCGGGTGTTATCGCTGGATCACCGGGCCGCGGCGTCACTGCGGGCATCACGCCGCCACTCTGGCGAGGATCGATTCGAGGAGTCTCACGCCGTCAGTGGAACCGAGCAGAGGGCTGCAAGCGCGCTCCGGGTGGGGCATCATGCCGAGAACATTGCCGGCATCGTTGACGATGCCCGCGATGTTGCGCTCGGAGCCGTTGGGGTTGGCGTCGGCGCTGATGTTGCCGCCGGCGTCCGCATATCTGAAGATAACGCGTCCTTCCGCCTCGAGCTCCTCGAGAACACCGGCTGGTGCCACGTACCGGCCGTCCCCGTGTGCGACCGGCATTCTGAGCACTTCGCCTTGCTCGTAGAGGTTGGTGAACATCGTGTCCGCATTCTCGACGCGGATTCGCACCTCGGCCGAAACGAACTGGAGGTGCGAATTGCGCATCAACGCTCCCGGGAGGAGCCCCGCCTCGCACGCGATCTGGAATCCATTGCAGACCCCGAGCACGGGTGCGCCGCTCTTCGCATGGCTGACCACCTCGCGCATGATCGGGCTGAAGCGCGCGATCGCTCCGGCGCGCAAATAGTCACCGTAGCTGAAGCCGCCCGGCAGAATGATCACGTCGGAACCCTGAAGATCGTGATCCTTGTGCCACAGATATGTCGCTTCCTCGCCCAGGACATCGGTCACGGCCTGGAAGGCGTCGTAGTCGCAGTTCGAGCCCGGGAACGTGACGATTCCGAACTTCATGCGTGCACCGCCGACTCTATATCGAAGTCTTCAGTGACGGGATTCGCGAGGAGCTTCTGGCACATTTCGGTAACCACTTCCTCGGCGGTGATAGCGTCGTACGCATCGGTCTCGACCAGGATGTATCGTCCGACGTGGACGTCTTTAACGGTGTCGAAGCCGAGGGTGTGCAGCGCGTCACGGACGGCGTTGCCCTGGGGATCCAGCAGACCTTTTCTCGGCGTGATGTGAACGGCGATGCGGAACTTTGCCATCAGGGCGCTCCTCCGGACGGTCCAGGCGAAGATGGCGGTGTGCCTGGCGGTGTGCCGCGCGGGGTCTCACCGTGGCCGGGGGGCCGGCGCCTTCTTTTCCGGCGAGGTGGTCGTTGGCGGAGCGCGTCGCTGCCGCCATCGATGACGCCGGCCGCAGTCAGCAGCAAAGGCTCATCGTCATCCGAGATCACGGGAGAGTCACCAACTGGACGCCTGTCGAGCAAGCCGAAAATCACGGTCTTCGCCAGCCCATACAAAACGTAGCAGATGAAGGCGGGGAAATAGAACTCCTTGCGGAGGAACAGGACTCCGATGAAGGTCCCCACGACGACCAGAGTGCCTAGTATCTCGCTGATCTTTCTGAACCCGACGGTGGGAACCGCCGGGTAGGAAACGTTGCTTATCATCAGGAAGGCGAGGAGCATCATCAGGCCGCGCAGCCCGGTGGTCCAGTTCAGCTCGCCCAGGATGGTCTGGTTGTAGAGCGAGGTCTGACTGAACCAGTAGTAAGTCGCCAGCGTCATCCCGGCTGCTGGACTCGGGAGGCCGTGGAAATACTTCTTTGCGCGGCCCGCCTGTTCGACGTTGAATCGTGCGAGCCTGATGACAGCGCACGCCGTGAACAGAAACGCGAAGATCCAGTCCCAGCCGTTCCGGTTGAGCACGGCGAAGTACATGATCATCGCCGGCGCCAGGCCGAACGTTATCGCATCGACCAGAGAGTCGAGCTCCGAGCCGAACCTTGACCCGGTTCCAGTGGCCCGGGCAACTCGTCCATCGAGCGCGTCGCATACGCCGCCAAACACTACGTAAAGCCCCGCAGTGTCGAACTCTCCTCGCGACGCAGACACTATCGCGAACATTCCGAAGAAAAGGTTCGCCAGCGTGAAGCCGTTCGGAAGAATGATGACGCCGCGATTGCGGGGACGATCTGGATCTGTCCTCGCATTCTGCCGTCGTGTGTGATCCGGTTCCGGCATCACTCTGGCAGCCCCGCGAGGATGGTGACACCAGCCACGGTGATGTCGCCGACCTTCGCGCGGAGCGTTGAGCCGACCGGAATGAAGACGTCGACGCGCGAGCCAAACCTGATTATCCCCATCCGGTCGCCCTGCTTCACCGCCTCGCCGGCCTTGCTGTAGGTCACGATCCGGCGCGCGATGAGACCGGCGATCTGACGAACCAGAACGCGGTGGCGGCCCGTCTCGATTCCCACCGACATTTGCTCGTTTTCCAGGCTCGATTTCTCGGCCGCGGCGTTGAAGAACTTGCCCTTGTTGTAGTGGACGTACTTCACGACTCCGTCAACCGGGTACCGGTTTACATGGACGTTGAACACGTTCATGAAGATCGAGATCCTGATCGCTCGACCTTTGACGAAGGTCGGCTCATCCACCTCAGTGATCATGATGAGCTTGCCGTCGGCCGGCGAGACAATCAGGGAAGGTCCGCGGTCGCCTGTGCGCTCGGGATCGCGAAAGAAGTAGGCGACCCAGAGCGCGATCAGCAGGAGCACGAACGCCGCGAGCCAGAGACCCCACGAGCGCCGGCTGATCGCAAAGCCGAATCCCCCGGCGGCGATTACAGCGGCGATTGCAATGAAAAGGAGGCCTTCGCGCGCGAAGTTCAATTGGCTCCGTCCGGATAGAGTGATTTGCCCGTCAGCCGACGATAGATATCGAGGTACCGTTCGCTCGTGGCATCGATCACTTCACGAGGGAGGTGTGGCGGCGGATAGTTGCCGTCCCAGCGTCCGGCACTTTTTTCCGCGGCGAGATAATCGCGGAGAGGCTGCTTGTCGAAGCTGGGTTGGGAATGACCCGGCTCGTAACTGTCCGCCGGCCAGAAGCGCGAGCTGTCGGGTGTGAGTACCTCATCCACCAATATAACCTTCTCATCCCCGTCACTGCCCTTCACGCGACCGAATTCGAACTTGGTGTCGGCGATGATGATTCCGCGCTTCGCCGCTATTGTGCGGCCAGCTTCGTAGATATGGCGGGAGAGCCGATCCAGCTCGCCTGCCGAATGATCGCCGACGAGCGACCGCACGCGGGCAATGGTGATGTTTTCGTCGTGGCCTTCGTCGGCCTTGCTGGCCGGACTGAATAGCGGCGGATCGAGACGGTCGGACTCCCGCATCCCTTTGGCGAGAGTCTCGCCAGCGAGGGTGCCGTGCTCGCGGTACTCTTGCCACGCCGAGCCGGACAGGTAGCCGCGCACCACGCACTCGATCGGAAAGACCGTCGTACGGCGGCAGAGCATGGCGCGGCCGGCGATCTCGCGCTCGTGTTCGCGCAGCTGTGGAACTTCCCGGACGATCTCCGACGCATCGGCCGACAGCATGTGGTGCTCGACTCCGGATTCGAGCTGTCTGAGCCACCACGCTGTGATTTGCGTGAGCACAGTTCCCTTGTGCGGAATCGTCTCCGCCATGACTACGTCGAAGGCGCTGACGCGATCGGTGGCGACTAGCAAGAGCCGCTCGTCGTCGACGACATAGACGTCCCTGACTTTGCCGCGGCGGAACGGGGTGAGCGGAAGCGCGCTCGCCTCCATGAGCATCAGACTCGAAGCTCCTCGACGCGTTCGGACCTGGCGATGGCGCCGGCAAAGAGCGGGGTAATGACGTCGCGGAGAAACTCGTCGACCTGTTCCGGAGCGCGACCCACGAAGCGCTTCGGGTCGATCGCGCCTTCGAGATCCTTGAGCTTCACACCGAACGTTTTGTCGCCGGCGAGCCGGTCCAGCAGGTCGTTGGAGTCGGCACCGTCCTTCATGGCGCGCGAGGCTTCGAGACTGTGCTTCCTGATCGTCTCGTGCACGACCTGCCGGTCGCCGCCGGCACGGACCGCACGGACAATCAGCTGCTCCGTTGCCATGAATGGAATCTCCGCCGCGACGCGACGCTTGATGACAGCCGGATGGACCTCGAGGCCGCTGGAGACGTTGAACATCAGAACCAGAATGGCATCGGTCGCCAGAAACATCTCGGGGATTACGAGCCTTCGATTCGCGCTGTCGTCGAGCGTTCGCTCGAAATACTGGACGGCGTGAGTCTGGTTCGCGTTGCCCTCCAGTGAATTGACGAAACGGGCGAGCGACGCGATTCGCTCTGATCGCATCGGGTTTCTCTTATACGCCATCGCCGACGACCCGACTTGCTCACTCTCGAACGGCTCTTCCATCTCTCCAAAGGATTGGAGCATTCGGATGTCGCCGCTGAACTTGGCTGCGCTGGCAGCCATCCCTGCAACGACCGAGAGGACGCTCGCATCGAGCTTCCGGGTGTACGTCTGTCCGGTGACGGGAAGCGGGGCGGGGAACCCCATTTTCTCCGTCACCATGCGATCGAGCCGCCGGACTTTCTCGTGGTTCCCCTCGAACATTTCGAGGAAGCTCGCCTGAGTTCCCGTCGTTCCCTTTACCCCGCGAAAGGGCAGCGTCCGGAGGCGATAGTCGATGTCTTCGACATCGAGCACCAGATCCTGCATCCACAGCGTCGCTCGCTTGCCGACAGTCGTGAGCTGCGCAGGCTGCAGGTGTGTGTAGCCAAGGGTTGGCTGATCGCGCCACTGCTCGGCGAAAGCCGCGAGTGAGCGAAGAACATCCAGCAGCCGGCCGCGCAGAAGGCTGAGTCCGCGCCGCATCAGAATCAGGTCGGCGTTGTCGGTGACGAAAGCGCTGGTCGCTCCGAGATGAATGAAGGGCTTCGCGGCGGGCGCGACGTCACCGAAGGCATGGACGTGCGCCATCACGTCATGGCGGAATCGTTTCTCGTACGCGGCAACCGCCTTGAAATCGATCTTGTCCAGGTTCGCGCGCATCTGCTCGATCGCTTCGTCCGGGATCGGAACCCCGAGCTCACGCTCGGATTCGGCGAGGGCGAGCCAGAGACGCCGCCATAGTCCGTAGCGGACGGACGGCGACCACAGCTCCAGCATCGTCCGCGACGCGTACCTCTCGGCCAGCGGAGAGCTATATGTGTCGGTCACTGAAGACTGAACTCCGTCGCGTAGATCTGCCCGCCGCGCTCGAAGTACATCCTCAGACCGCCGCGCCCGTACGTCGTGAAAATCCGGTTCACGGTTTGCGCGTCGGTGATCGGAGTCCGGTTGATTTGAACGATCACGTCGCCTTGCTGGATGCCGAGCTGCTGCTGCACCCGCTCGCTGACCCGGTTCACCAGCGCGCCCTGCCTGCTCTGGATCTGGTACTGCGCGCGTATCGGAGCGGTGACAGAGATGAGCTCGATCTCTCGCAGGACGGTTACGCGAGGGGCGTTGACGTCAGGTAGATCCGCCACCTCAACGGTGATCGGAATCTCACTTCCGCCGCGCCTCACGACGATAGAATCACTGTCTCCGACGCGCAGCTCGAGCAGCTCCGCGTACCAGTCGTACGCGTTGTGCAGCACCCTGTTGCGCGAGCGGATGATGACGTCGCCCGGACGGATTCCAGCTCGCGCGCCCGGCGAGCCAGGAACCACGGACGCAACGACGACGCCGGTATTGGACCCCGGGACGCCGGGAGCCCGTGTCATCTGCGGCTGGATTCCGATCCAGGGGTGGCGGACTACTCCGTGAGCGAGAAGATCCTCAGCGACGCGCCGAGCCCTATTGATCGGAATCGCGAAGCCGATTCCGACCGAGCCGCCGCTCGGCGAAAAGATGGAGCTGTTCACACCGATGACTTCACCGGCGGCGTTCACGAGTGGCCCACCGGAGTTGCCGGGGTTGATGGACGCGTCCGTTTGAATCATGTCCACATACACCCCGGAGCCCTCCGACTGGGTGGCGAGATTCCTTCCGACGCCGCTCACGACTCCGGCCGTGACGCTCGGCTCGGAGTTGGCGATGACGAATCCGTACGGGTTACCGATGGCTATCGCCCATTCGCCGATGAGCAGGTTGCTCGAATTCCCAAGGGGTGCGACGGGAAGATTCCGCGCATTGATCTTGAGCACTGCGAGGTCATTGGCCTCATCGATGCCGACGAGGCGGGCAGGGTAGGTAGCACCATCCTTCATCGCGACGGAAATGCGCGTGGCGCCGGCGACGACGTGAGCGTTGGTGACGATCGCTCCGTCGGCGCGAATTATGAAGCCCGAGCCGAGGCCGGCTGCGGAACGCTGCCCCGTGCGCCCGCCGAAAAACTGCTCGTACGCATCGGCTGGCACTCTTTCTACCACCTCAGTCTGGACCGTGACGACGGCGGGGGCGACCCTGGCCACCGCATCGGTGATCGCGGTTCGGCGTGAGGCGTTGATCGCAGTTGGTGTCGTATGGATCTGTGCCGACTGCGCCGAGCTGGGCGTGCTCGATCCTCCCTGACACGCCGCAAAGATCAGTGCGCTGAGCGAGCGCGCATAGCGAGTCCTCATGCAGGTATTCGGGGTTTGGGTCGCTTGGCGAGGTCGCTCAGAAACCTGTCGACGCCCCTGTCGCTGAGCGGGTGGACGACGAGAGCCCGCAGCGTTTCCGGCGTCAGGCTGATGATGTCCGCGCCGGCCAGCGCGCATTCCGTGAATTGAAGCGCCGAACGCGGCGAAGCCGCCATCACGTCGCACTCACGCTCGCCTGCTTCCAGAATGCTCTTGATCTCGGCGAGAGTTCGCGCACCCGACTGGCCGTACATCTCGAGATCATCGAGCGTTACGCGAACGCTGGTCGCCCCTGCCTTGGCCGCGATCATCGCCTGCGCGGGGTTGAACACGAAAGTCGCGCACACCACGACGCCCTCGGCGCTCAGTCTGGCGATTGGAACAAGGGAGTCCTCCACCAGCGGGATCTGCACGACGATGTGGTCCGAGACCTTCGCCAGATCCCGCGACTCGGAGTAGATGTCGCTCGAGCTGACGGCACCCACCGGCACGCACACCGGGAAAGCAAATTCGCGCGAGATCTCCTCCAACCGCTCTCTCGCGTCGGCGTCAGGATCGTCGGCGGTGAACGCCACGTGCGAGAAGGCCACACCGTCTGCAAGCCCCGCTGACGCGGCGTTTCTGATCTCGTCGAGGTTCGCGCTCTCGAGATAGATGTTCATTCAGTTCCCATGTAGAAGTCCTTCGGATACTCCACCTTCTCGAGAAAGAGGCCATGAGGTGGAGCCGGTTGAGAAACCTTGCTGTTGTCGTCCTGCGCGAGCAGCTCCGCTACCACTTCCGGATCACGCTTTCCTTCGCCGATCTCGAGCATTGTCCCAACCAGGAAGCGCACCATGTGGTGGAGAAATCTGTCCGCCTCGATGTCGAACACGAGGCCGCCCTCACGCTCGCGCCACACCGCGCGGGAGACAGTGCACCGATGATCATCACTCTCGGGCGCGGTGCCTTTGACGGCGAACGCGCGGAAGCAGTGATTGCCCTCGATCGAGCGACTTGCCGCCGACATGCGGGCGACATCGAGCGGCTTGTTCCACACCAGCTCTCTCGTCCGGCGAAACGGAGAGGATGCGAGATCGTCTGTGCCTACGTAGTAGCTGTAGCCGCGGGACACCGCGCTGTAGCGAGGATGGAAGTCATCACGCATTTCGAAGGCTGCCGCAATCCATACATCGTCCGGAAGAATGGCGTTCATCGATCGTCGCAGAGCGAGCGCGCTCCACTTATCAGGCACGCGCACTCCCGCAGCCTGGCCGCGCGCGTGAACGCCCGCATCTGTCCGCCCGGCGCCCACGACGGTAATCGGTGCTCCACACAACTTGGACACCGCTGCTTCGAGGTCGCCCTGAACCGTCCGTTCACGAGGCTGCCGCTGCCAGCCGGAAAAGCGCGCGCCATCGTAGTGCAACACGAGTTGCACGGAACGCGACAGCATCGCGTGAAATTATCCCCGAAAGGCTCACTGTCAAGGAACGTAACCCATTGAAGATGATTGACTTTCGCCTGTCGGCTCGTCAATGTGGAAATGCGCACGAACCGCCCCCGCTCTCCAGCTGAATCGGTACGATGGCACCACGAACTCTTGCCGGACTTTCAACCGTACTCGCCGCAGCCGGAAACGTCTCCGAGGCGTTGAACGCGCTCAGCCAGGACATCGGTGAGCACGATCGCAACGGGAACGTGGTCCTGTTCATTTATGATGCGCGCCGGGATCTGCTGGTCGAGCGACTGATGCCCGCGCATGAGGGGATGAGAACCGCGCAGCTCGAGATCGCCCTGGATCATCTTCCGACCGCGATCAGGAGAACGATCTCAGCGGGGAAGCAGTTCGCTGACATGGGCACCGAATCCGGAGATTACCAGAAGCTGCTCGGCGCCGGCGCATCACCCGAAGCCGGTGTCCTGCTCCTGCGCGGGCTGCTTGTGGATGGCGAGCTGTCCGCGGTGCTGGCCCTGTCGGAGCCAAAGACCAGGTTCGGCCATCGACTCTCGGAGAAAGTCGCGCCAGCGGTGGATCTGTTCGGCCTCGCATTCGCGCGGCTGGCCGAGCGGCGCGCTCGCGAGGAGGCTGTGCGCACGCTAGAGGAGCTGACGCGCGCTCTCAACGATGAGCACGCCCGGGCCATCGCGATACTGCAGCGCAAGCTCTCCGAAGCGCAGGCGACCCTCAACGGAAAGGGGACCGGAGACTCCATTCGCGTAACCCAGCTGAAGCGCGCGATAGAGGTAGCGGCCGTAGAGGCGAGGGCAACGGCGCAGCGGTTGTCCGCGGTGGAAGAGCAGGTGCGTGTTGCGGTCACAAAGCTCGAGAAGGCGCACGTACAGCTGCACTCCCAGGGCGAGGCGCTACAGAACCAGAGCAACATCATCTACAGGGTCGAGCAGGCCCTTCGCGAAGCCACGTCAGGCCAGGATTCACGCAGGGTGATCGAAGAGGTGCTGCAGATCGTCACGTCGAGAGAGCAAGCCTCTTCCTTCTAAGTTCACGGCAATGAGCGTCCCGCCCGTGAACGCGCTGCAGAGCGCGATTCAGAAGCTCGCCTACCGTGATCCGCTGACCGCCGATGACGCGCAAGCGGCGTTCGACATGGTGATGCAGGGGCAGGCGACCGCGGTGCAGGTTGCCGCGCTGCTGGCCTCTCTGCGCGCCACAGGTGAAAGTCCGGAGGTCGTCGCGGGGGTCGTGCGAGCGCTGCGGGCGGCGATGGTGTCCCTTTCTGCCGATGATCCCGACGGGCTGGTCGATACCTGCGGAACTGGAGGGGGCGCGGTCTCTACGTTCAATATCTCCACGGCGGCGGCGATCGTGGCAGCGGGCGCGGGGGTCCGGATAGCGAAGCACGGCAATCGCTCCTTTACATCCCGGTGCGGCAGCGCCGATGTACTCGAGGCCCTCGGAGTTCCGATCGAGGTGCCGGTGGCAGTGATGGAAGCATCACTCAGAGACGTGGGCGTAGCTTTCATGTTCGCGCCCCTCATGCACCCTGCTATGAGACACGTTGGCGCCGTCCGCCGCGAGCTGGCGATCCCCACCGTGATGAACATCGTCGGCCCGCTCGCGAATCCAGCGCGCGCAGGCCGGCAGGTCGTCGGAGTCGCAGACCGTGAGCGAGGCCCTGTGCTCGCCGGCGCGCTCGCTACGCTCGGATCGACGCACGCGCTTGTAGTCCACGGTGAGCCGGGTCTGGACGAAGTCTCCCCTCTCGGACCCACCCACGTTATCGAGGTCCTGGGGGGATCGACCAGGCAGTGGACGATCAATCCGGAGGACCATGGATTCAGGAAGATCGCACGCGAAGATCTCGCCGGAAGCGAGCCGGCCGAGAACGCGCGGATCATCGTCGAGATACTGGACGGAGGTGGACCCGCGGGCGCACGCGCGGCGATCATTCTTAACGCCGCGGCCGCCGTCTACGTGAGCGGGCGGGTCAAGTCGTATGGGGAAGGAGTCGACGCGGCAACCCAGTCGATCGATTCCGGGGGGGCGAAGTCAGTTCTCGAACGCCTTAAGATAGCGTACGCAAAGCCCTTGAAAGCAAGAGCTTAGCGTATTTACCTCTAGAACCTTCTCAGCACTCCGACGACGATACCCTGGATAGAGATATCGTTCTCGTGAACGTAGATCGGAGTCATCGTCTCGTTTGCGGGCTGCAGCCGGATGCGACCGTCCCGCTCGCGATAAAACTTCTTGACCGTCGCGGAGGTGCCGTCGATGAGGGCGATCACCATCTCGCCGTTGTCGGCGCTGTGCTTCTCATTGACGATGACGAAATCGCCGTCGCGAATCTGCTCGTCAATCATCGAGTTTCCGCGAACGCGGAGCACGTAGTGGTTGCCGCTACGTCGCACCAGATCTTCAGGGACTCCGATCGACTCGGGAAGCTGGATTGCTTCGATCGGCAGTCCGGCCGCGACGGTGCCGAGAAGCGGAAGGGACATGGCGCGAGGGAGGACCTCTGACGGCATCAGCTCGATCCCACGACTCTCGTTGTATGCGCGTCTGATGTAGCCCTTGCGCTCGAGGTTGGTGAGATGCTCGTGCACTGTCGCAAGCGAGTTATAGTTAAACTGTGTCGCAATCTCCTCGAAGCTCGGCGCGTAACCGTGCTCCTCCGAGTAGTTCGCGAGGTAGGTTAGAATCTCCCGCTGGCGTTTTGTGAGCGACATATCCCTTTTCCGCGGCTGGTTTGAGAACGGACCGGTCGGTCTATCCTACCGAACATTTGCCGAATTCCTACGTTAGCCGAAGATCGACCGAAGCGCAAGCTTTTTCTGCCTGGACCCCGCCCACCGGCACTCTCGGTGAATTGACGCGCGAGGCCGGTGAGAGGGCAAATGCGCTCGCCCCCGAGAAGGGCCGGCTTCGCCGGGCCGCGGCCAAAGCGAGTCCCCAGCCGAGCTTGGCCGGGGCACTTCGACGCGATCAGGTCTCCGTGATTGCCGAGGTCAAGCGTTCATCGCCCTCCAAGGGCGTCATCAACAGCGGAATCGACATCGACGGACAGACCCAGGCGTACGCCGCGGGCGGAGCCGCTGCGATTTCCATATTGACTGAACCAACGAGATTCGGCGGGTCCAACGATGATCTCGTTCGCGCCCGGTCCCGCGTTGACCTCCCGCTGCTCAAGAAGGATTTTCACGTAGATGTGATTCAGATTTTCGAGGCAAAGGCACTGGGAGCCTCTGCCGCTCTTGTCATTGCGCGTGCGGTCAACCCGAAACGAATGAGAGAATTGCTGAAAGCGGGGCGCGACGTGGATCTCGAGATCGTCGTGGAGATAAGAGACGAGGCGGAACTGGATCTCGCTCTCACGCTCGAAGCCCAATTGATCGGAGTCAACAACAGAAATCTGGAGACGCTCGAGATCGATCCCGAGACATCTCTGCGACTCCTTCCCCTCGTTCCTCGATCTATCGTCGCAATCGCGGAGAGCGGCGTGAGAACGGCCGCGGATGTCGAGCGGCTGGCAGGCGCAGGGGCTGATGCCGTGCTCGTAGGAACCGAGCTTTCAGGGTCGAGCGACCCGGAAGCGGCGGTGCGTTCGCTGACCGGCATCGCGCGGACGGCAGGTGCTCGCAAAAGTTAAGTTCTGCGGTATGACCCGCCCCCAGGATGCCGCCCTCGCCAGCGAGATTGGAGTCAGCTTCGTAGGTGTCGTCTTCGCGGATGGGCCGAGGCGTGTAACTCCGGCGCAGGCGCGCGTGATCCTGGACGCCGCGGGCCCCGGCGTGAAGCGAGTGGGCGTTTTTGGCACGAACGCGCCGGAGGAAATCGGTCGAGTCTCCGAGGAAGCTCGGCTCGACGTCGTCCAGCTCCACGCGGATCCCACACCGAGTGACGTTCGCGCGGTCAGGAAGAAATTCATCGGCGAGGTGTGGGCGGCGATAAGAATCGCCGGAGCGCACATACCTCCGGAGTCGGAGATGCTGTTCACCACCGCCGACGCAATCGTTCTCGACGCGCGAAGCGAGCGGGCGCTCGGTGGAACGGGAATGGCGCTCCCGTGGGATGACCTCGCCGTCGACCTCGCTCGCGACAGGGGAAGCGCGGCCGTCGTGCTTGCCGGCGGACTCAAGCCCGACAACGTCGCCAGCGCAGTCCGGACCCTCGCACCCGATGTCGTCGACGTCTCCTCGGGGGTCGAGATCTCTCCCGGGATGAAGGATCCGTGGCTGATGCGGGAGTTCTACGCCGCCGCGACCGGCGTCCGCGCACATTAGCATGGCGACGGAGACCGCGTTCCGGTTCGGGGCGTTTGGCGGACGATATGTGCCCGAGACCCTCATCCCGGCGCTCGACGAGCTCGACTCGGCGTTCAACGATGCAATGCGGGATCCGGCGTTTCACGGCGAGCTCGACCGCCTGCTCAAGGAATACGTCGGGCGGCCGTCGCCGCTCAGCACTGCTCCGCGATTGTCAGAGCTGGTGGGGTGCGCCGTGTACCTCAAGCGCGAGGACCTGAATCATACGGGCGCCCACAAGATCAATAACGCGCTCGGGCAAGCGTTGCTCGCCCTGCGGATGGGAAAGCGCCGGATCATAGCCGAAACGGGCGCTGGCCAGCATGGTGTAGCTACGGCGACGGTATGTGCGCGCTTCGGCCTCGACTGCACGGTTTACATGGGTGAGGAGGACATGCGCCGGCAGGAGCTGAACGTTTTCCGAATGCGTCTGATGGGTGCGAAGGTAGTCCCGGTACTGTCTGGAACTCGCACACTCAAGGACGCGACGAGTGAGGCGATTCGCGACTGGGTCACCAACGTCAACGACAGCTACTATATCATCGGCTCAGTCGTCGGTCCGGCGCCCTATCCACGAATGGTTCGCGATTTCCAGTCCGTCATCGGGCGCGAAGCGAAAAGCCAAATGCTCGAGATGGCAGGACGCTCGCCGAGCAGCGTCGTGGCTTGCGTCGGTGGCGGGTCGAACGCAATGGGAATTTTCCACCCGTTCGTCGACGATCGGGCGGTAGAGCTCGTCGGGGTAGAGGCGGCGGGCAGGGGTCTCGACAGTGGGGAGCACTCAGCGTCGCTCCAGCGTGGTGTTCCGGGAGTCCTCCACGGCTCGCTGAGCTATCTGCTCCAGGACGAGAACGGGCAGGTTCATCCTGCCCATTCGATCTCCGCCGGACTCGACTATCCTGGTGTTGGCCCGGAGCATTCATACCTCAAGGAGATCGGCCGCGCCCTCTATGTCTCGGTCACGGATGACGAGGCCGTGGAAGGGCTTGGGATTCTCAGTCGCCTCGAGGGGATCATTCCTGCGCTGGAGACGTCACATGCCGTCGCCTGGGTCGTCAAAGACAAGGAGCGGTGGCGACCCGCCGACGCGGTGCTGATCTGCATCAGCGGCCGGGGCGACAAAGATCTCGCGCAGATAACTGAAATGGGGCTTCTTCCCGCATGACAACGTCGGTTCCAGCCAACACCGGGGAGCACGCGCTCGAAGAGCCGTCCTTCCCGGTCAACTTCGTTACCGACCTCCTCAAAGCCTTCGTGAAGGCGGTTCGCGCGCACCAGCTCTATCTGCCGAACAACCCGATGCACGCGCGCTCCCTGGAGGCTGTCAGGGACGCATTCGCTGCGATGTGGAACCACACCGACGAGCTGGACCTGCAGATCGTCGAGACCCAGCTCAAATGGGAAGGGCGCGTCGTTCTGGACGAGGGTGAGAGGACCAGCGACAACATCGCGTGGCTCCTGTACAAGGATGGAATCCGCGAACTGAAGCTGCTCAAGGGCTTCGAGGAGGAAGAGCTTGGGATCTTCTTCAACCTCCTCCACGCGGTGCGGAAGGCGACGGACGAAGACGACGATCTGCTGACGCTGATGTGGGAGCGCGAGTTCGCGAACCTGCAGTACCGCTACGTCGATCTCACCGCGGAGAGCGGCCCCGGGGTTGAATCCATGGAGCGGGCCGAGCAGAAGGAAAAAATCCTTTCGCCGGCGCAGGTGGAGGCGGGACTGGAGTCCACGACGTCCTCGCTCGCGAAGCTCGATGACTTCGACTCCACGCTCTACTTCCTCGACGATCGTGAGGTCGAGTACCTCCATCAGGAGGTCAAGCGGGAGTTCTCGACCGACCTCCGGCCCGCGGTCATCGCATCACTGCTCGATACCTTCGAGACGCAAAAAGACCCGACAGTCCGCGAAGAGATCTGCGGGCTTCTCGATTACTTCCTTCTGATACTTCTCTCGACGGCTCAATACAGAAATGCCGCGTACCTCCTGCGCGAAGCCAGTGTCACGGCGAACCGCGCCCAGGATGTGCTGGAGCCGCAGAAGCAGCGTCTCACTCAGCTGGGCGAGCTGATGAGCGATCCCAAACCGCTCGGCCAACTGTTGCAGGCGCTGGAAGATTCACCGCTTCGCGCGCCCCAGATGGAGCTCGACGAGATGTTCGGGATTCTCCAGCCGCGCGCACTGGAGACCATTCTCAGCTGGATCGGCCGCAGCAACAACCCGCAGCTGAAGATGCTGTTGGAGGTCGCGGCAAGTCGGCTCGCGGCGAGCAACAGTGCAGAGCTGATTCGTCTGATCGGTTCGGATGATGAGGCGGTCGTGACCGAAGCCATCAAACGCGCGGCGGCGCTCAAGTCTCCAGCGGCGGTGCCGGCGCTCGGCAAGATGCTCACGGTTGGGGAGCCGGATATGCGCCTTGCCGCCGTGACAGCCCTCACCGAGATAGGCTCTCCGGGCGCAATGCAGATGCTCGAACGAGCGCTGATCGATGATGATCGGGAAGTCCGGATCGTAGCCGTTCGCGCTCTGGGGGCAAAGAACTCCCGCGCGGCTCTCCCGCGAATCGAGACGGCAATCAAGGGTAAGGATCTGCGCGAGGGCGATCTCAAGGAGAAGATGGCGTTCTTCGAGGCCTTCGGACTCTTGAGCGGCGATGCCGGAACCACTTTGCTCGACGGGATCCTTCACGCCAAGGGGTTCATGGGCAAGCGCGACGATTCCGAATTCCGTGCCTGCGCGGCGATGGCTCTCGGCAAGATCAACTCGACCAAGGCAATCGAATCACTCAACCGAGCCGCCGGTGAGAAGGATGTCATCGTGCGAAACGCTGTGAGTCGCGCGATCCGCGGCGGTGGATCATGACGGGCGGACCAGTGACACAATCCCCCCGCGAAGGAGATAAGCAGTCCGGAGCGACAGTGCGTCGCGGCGGCCGGAACTTCATGGTTGCCTTCTACGCTGCACTGCGGGCCATCAAGCTCTATCCGCTCGAGCACAGCGCGGTGCAGAAAACTCTGGTCGAGCTCTCACAGGTGGCCGAGGAGCTCCGCGCCGAGGAGGGTGAGCTGGAGTTCCGCATCTCCGGCGAGTTCATCTTCCTCAACTCCACCCGGCTGCGGCTCGATCTGAGCAACTACGCGACCTTCGGACACATCCTCACGCTTTGCAAGGTGGCAGGCATTGGCGCCATCCACGTCGCTCCCAGGGGCACGGCCAAGGACTGGACGCTCCTGTTGTCGCTGTTGGGCGGCGAAACCAAGAGCTCTCCCACCGACCGGTTCAAGGAAATTACCACCCGGCTCAAGGACGCCGGGATCGAGACGTTCCAGCTCGACCCGCCGACTGAGACTCAAACCGACAGGGAGTTCAACGAGGAAGCCAAGGCCGCCGCCAACCGGACCTATTCGCAATCCGTGGCTGTCACCAAGGATGTCATCAACTCGGTGCGGATCGGGAAGACGCCCAATATCCGCAAGATCAAGCGGGTGGTGCAGGGGATAGTGGATCAGGTGCTGAACGAGGAAACATCGCTGATCGGTCTCACCGCGATACGCGATTACGACGAGTACACGTTCACCCACTCCGTGAACGTCTGCATCTTCTCGATCGCGCTCGGCCGCCGGCTTGGAATGACGAAGCTGCAGCTCTACGAGCTTGGCCTGGCAGCATTGATGCACGACATCGGCAAGTCACGGGTCCCGCTCGATGTGCTCCAGAAAACAGGCGAGCTCACGGACGAGGAATGGAGGTGGATGGCGGCACACCCGTGGCTGGGCGTGCTCGTTCTGTTCCAGTTCCGGCGCCAGCAGGACGAGCTGTCATATCGCGCGATGACCGTCTGCCACGAGCACCACATGAAGATCGACCTCACTGGCTACCCGAAGACGATACGTCCGCGACAGCCCAGCGTCCTGAGCAAGATCGTGACGATTGCGGACGGCTACGACGCCGCGACCTCGCGGCGCGTCTACAAGACCGAGCCGCTCGCGCCGTCGGCGGTGTTGGAGGAGATGCGCGATAATCCGCGGCGCGGTCTCGACCAGGTTCTCGTGAAAGCGTTCATCAACCTGCTGGGGATCTACCCGGTTGGAACGCTCGTGGTTCTCGATACTTTCGAGCTGGCCATTGTTTCGGCGGCGAATCCAAACCCGGAAGCGCTTTCCAGGCCGATCGTCAAAATCATCAGCGACGCGCAGGGAAACACAATCAGTCCGCCGCTCACGGTCGATCTCGCCGTTCCCGAAGCAGGGGGCCAATACGCGCGCTCAATCATCAAGACAGCCGACCCGGAACGCTATGGCATCACGGTCGGCGACTACCTCATCTAACGCTATCGCGCGTCGGTTCGACGAGCTTCGCAAGAAGTCCCGCCGCGCACTGGTCTGCTACGTAACAGCGGGCCACCCGGATATCGAAGGCTCGCTCGAAACCCTTCGAGCGCTCGAGGAAGGGGGCGCGGACATTATCGAGCTGGGCGTTCCGTTCTCCGATCCCATTGCCGACGGACCAATAATCCAGGCCAGCTCGCAGCGTGCTCTGGAGAACGGGATGAACTTCGACGGGGTTCTTGCCCTCATCGATCGCGCCAAGCTCAACGTACCGGTCGTGCTGTTCAGTTACCTGAACCCCGTGTTGGCAGCGGGCGCGGATGCGCTGACTCGCGCGGCGGACGCAGGTGCCAGCGGGATTCTCATCACCGACATCCCGGTCGGAGCTGACCACGAGCGGGAAGAATGGCTTGGCAACGGTCCGCTCGCGTTCATCCGGCTGGTGGCGCCGACGACACCACGGGACAGAATGGCCGAGATCGCGCGTCACGGGAGCGGATTTGTTTATCTTATCAGCCGGCTCGGAGTCACCGGTGTGCAGGAGACCACTGCGACATCTTTGCCCGAGACGATCACCAGGCTCCGCTCGACGACGACGCTTCCGATCTGCGTGGGGTTCGGGATTTCTACTCCAGCCCAGGCGCGCAGCGTCGGGGATCTGGCGGATGGCGTCGTAGTTGGCAGCGCGCTGGTGAGAGCAGCTGAAACCGGAACTTCGTCCGTCCTCAGCCTTACGCGCAGCTTGAGAGATGCCCTCGATGGGTAGCAGTACAAATGCAACCGCGGATGTGGTGACGCTCAAGGCGATGCGCTTTCACGCGCGCATCGGTGTGCTGCCACACGAGGCCGAGATCGCCCAATCCATCGAAGTCGATGCCTCGCTGTGGGTCCGACGAACCGGCACACAGCTCACCGCGAAGGACATCGTGGACTATCGACGCGTTTACGACCTGGTAGCCGAGGTCGTGACCCACGGGCATATCAGCTTTCTCGAGGAAGTCGGGGAACGAATCGCCGAGCGCGCGCTCCAGCTCCCGCTGGTCGATCGCGTGAGGATCGCCGTGCGCAAGCCGAATGTCGCGCTCCCCGGCCCGCTCGCCTACGCAGAGGTCGCGCTCGAGCGAGAGCGTGCGTGAGAGATGTCGCCTACATAGCGCTCGGCTCCAACCTCGGCCAGCGTGAGGTATTTTTGGCGCAGGCGCGACGAGCGATCGCGGCCCTCGCTGGAACGCGGGTGCTCGGTCAAACAGCCGCCGAAGAGACCGCTCCGATCGGACCGGTGGCTCAGGGACCATTCCTCAATCAGATGATCGCCATAGAAACCGAGCTTTCGCCGCAGGATCTGCTCGTCGAGCTGAAGCGGATCGAGACTTCAGCCGGCCGCGTGCGCGGCAAGCGCTGGGGCCCGCGCACTCTCGACCTCGACATTGTGCTGTTCGAGAAGCAGAGCGTACACGAGCCGGGACTCACCGTACCGCATCCGGAGCTCTCGAACAGGGATTTCTGGCTGCGAGAGCTCGCAACGCTGAGGAGCTCATTCGTTGAGTAGCACGAAGCCGCAAACCGAACGGGCCATTACTGTCCGCGATTTCGCCGAGCGCAAGCGCAAGGGCGAAAAGCTCGTCGTGATGACCGCCTACGACGCCCTGTTTGGACGACTCGTCGACGAGTCGGGCGTCGACGCCATCCTGGTCGGTGATTCAGTCGGCACAGCGGTGATGGGATACTCATCCACGCTCCCAGTGACGCTCGATCACATGATCTACCACGCATCCGGTGTGCGGCGCGGAGTAAAACGCGCACTGATCATCATCGACATGCCCTTTCTCTCCTATCAGGCAAGCATCGAGAGCGCCGTGCTGAACTGCGGGCGCGCCATTCAGGAGACTGGTGTCGGCGCGGTGAAGGTCGAGGGCGGGAGCCCGGAGATGCTCGACACTGTTCACGCGCTCGTGCGAACCGGAATTCCCGTGATGGCGCACATCGGGTTCACGCCGCAATCGGTGAACACGATTGGCGGCGCCCGTGTCCAGGGGCGTGAGGAGGAAGGCGCCGAGAGACTGATCGGTGAAGCAAAAGGGCTGGAAGAGGCCGGCGCGTTCGCGATAGTCCTCGAGCTCGTCCCCGCCGCGGTTTCCGCGCGCATCACCGCCGCGGTCGGCATTCCGACCATCGGCATCGGAGCCGGTGCGCACTGCGATGGTCAGGTTCTCGTGCTCCCCGACGTGCTGGGCCTCAACGACACGTTTCAGCCGAAATTTCTCAAGCGCTACGCCGAGATGGCGGAGGATGTCCGGCAGGCGGTTGGGACGTGGGCCCACGATGTCCGGAGCGGCACTTATCCGGACGCCGACCACAGCTTCTAGTATGCAATCGGTCGGTACGATCGACGAAATGCGCCACGTAGTCGCTGATACGCGAGCGAAGGGGCAGAGCATCGCGTTCGTGCCGACGATGGGCGCGCTCCACGACGGTCATCTCACGCTCATCGATGAAGCGAGGCGAGTCGCTGATGTCGTAGTGATGAGCATCTTCGTAAACCCTCTGCAATTCGGTCCGAGCGAAGACTTCGGGCGCTACCCTCGCACTCTCGACGAAGATGCCAAGCTGGCGGCGGCTCGAGGCGTGGACTTCTTGTTCACGCCTCGCAAGGAGGACATGTACCCGGAGCACTCGCCCGTCGTGATCGTCCATCCGGGAAGCATCGGCAAGGAATGGGAGGGTGCGGTACGGCCACACCATTTCGAAGGTGTCCTCACCGTCGTCGCGAAGCTATTCCACATTGTGATGCCCGATGTAGCCGTATTTGGTCAGAAGGATCTCCAACAGGCTGCGGCGGTGAAGGCCATGGTGCGCGATCTCAATTTTCCCATTGGGATTCTTGTGGCGCCGACGGTGCGGGACGCCGATGGACTGGCTATGTCGAGCCGGAACCGGTACCTCTCTCCGAAGGAACGTGAGCTGGGACTCAAGCTGTCGAAGGCGTTGTTTGCCGTGCGTGACGCTTTCACCAAAGGAGAACGGCGGGCGAGCGCACTCGAAGCGACTGGTTGGCGGATGCTCGAAAGGGTGATGGGTCTTACGCCGCGCTATCTGGCAGTGGTCAATGCCGACACGATGCAGCGGGTAAATAACGCGCGTCACGGAGACGCTGCTGTCGGCGCTATCCGGGTTGGCGAAACCAAGTTGATCGACAACATCATCTTCTGATATGCTGCAGACACAGGCTTCGGGCTTGCCCGTATGGGCGCAGGTGAGCGAGAGGCGACTGGCGCACATTCAGCGCGTGACCTCTCTGTTGCGGGCCTGGGGTGCCGCGATGCGACTCACTGCGGACGAAGCAAATGCGTGGATCGATGCCGGCACCTGGCATGATGCCATGCGCGACGCGCCCCTCGAGGAGCTACGGCAGATCACCGGCGATCGGACCTCGCCCGACGGACTCATTCACGGCCCGGCAGCCGCGATCAAACTCGAGGAGGAAGGCGAGCAGCGAAGAAACGTCATCGACGCCATCCGCTACCACACCGTCGGGAGCGCAAAATGGGAGCGCACGGGCCGCGCGCTTTACATGGCTGACTATCTCGAGCCCGGCCGGAAATTTCTGGCTGAGGATCGCGGATTTCTCGCAAGCCAGGTCCCACACAACTTCGATGGGGTTTTCCGCCAGGTCGTACGCTTTCGGCTCGAATGGTCGGTGCGAGAGGGCAATCACATTTTCCCCGAGACCGTCGAGCTGTGGAATAGCCTCAGGTGACGCGCACTGGGCCTCGCTACGGAAGAATCATCCTGGCGCTGTTGCTCGTGGTCGGATTGGGTTGGGCGGGTTGGCGTTTCTGGACGGCGCCAGGAGACCCGCTCGATAGCTACGCCCCGGCGGACGCGCGTGCCCCCGAGGGAACGAGAATCAAGGTCGAGGTTTTGAACGGCACAAGGACGAAAGGTCTGGCGCGCCGCGCGACGATCTACCTTCGGGACCGCGGGTTCGACGTGGTAGGATCGGGGACGGAAAGCGCGCCTCGTGCTACCACTGTCGTCTACGATCGGTCGTCACACCCCGAGTGGGCGCGACTGGTGGGGCTGGCAATCAATGCGCCGGTCGTCAGCCGGCCCGACAGCTCACGCTACCTGGATGTGACCGTCATCCTCGGCGCCGACTGGCGTCCGCCGCCGCTGCCGTTCCACCCGTAGCTGCCCGCAGGCCGCCGCGATGTCCATTCCGCGGCTCTTTCTCACCGCGACCTCGACGCCGGATGCCCGCAACCGCCGCGCGAACCAGTGAATCTGTTCGGGTGAGCTCGGCGTGAAATCTCCCGCGCCGCCCGGATGAAGAGGGATGAGATTCACAAATGCGCGGCACTCCCTCGCCAGAACCGCCAGCTGTGCCGCGTGTTCGCCCGAATCGTTGATTCCGCCGAGCATCACGTACTCAAATGTCACCCGCCGGTCGAAAACCTTCGCCGCTTCGATCACGCTGGAGAGCGGATACTTGGTGTTGATCGGCATCAGCGACAGGCGAAGATCGTCGTTTGGTGCGTGGATGGAGACGGCAAGGCGGAACTGCTCGGGCCTCTCGCCGAGCGCCACGATTCCGGGAAGTACACCAACGGTGGACACCGTGATGTGACGCGCGCCGATCCCGAGTCCTGCCGGCGAGTTGAGAACCGTCAACGTCGGGTCGACCGCTCTCCAGTTCATCAGAGGTTCGCCCATCCCCATGAAGACGATGTTGGTCACCGGCGTCGCAGGGGCAAGAAGCTTCATCTCGCGCACCTGCCCCGCGATCTCGAACATCTGGAGGTTGCGCGTGAATCCCATCGCACCCGTCGCACAGAATGCGCATTGGAGCGCGCATCCTGCCTGCGACGATATGCAGAGGGTCAGCCGCGAGCCCTCGGGGATCGACACAGTCTCGATGAATTCTCCGTCTTCGAGGCGGAAGAGAAATTTCTCGGTTCCGTCGCTAGACGTCTGGCGCATTGCCAGCCCGAGGCGCGGAATCGTGAAATGCCCGTCGAGCAGATTCCGGAACGCCACCGGCAGATCCGTCATTGCCGCAAAGCTCTCGGCGGGGTTCTGCCAGAGGTGCCTCACGACCTGAGATCCGCGAAAGGATTTCTCGCCATGGTCGACGGCAAAATCCCTGAGCAGCTGCTCGGCGTCCGAGGGGAGCATGTTCAGGAGGTTCTGCTTCGCGGGCTCGACCTCCCGATGTATGATTTTCTGGGCCATGCTCCTTCCACCAAGTCTATGCAACTACTAAATTTAACCCCTCTTGATGCTTTATTGGACCCATTCGATCCGGCGCTGACCTCCACACCTCCTTCCTCCCGTTTTGCGACGGCCAAGAGATCTCACCTGGCCGGCGAGCTTAGACCCTCCCACGTCGGCGCCAAAGTCAGACTCGGCGGCTGGGTGCACCGCACGCGAAACCTTGGCGGAATAGTTTTTCTCGATCTCCGCGACCGGGCTGGCATCGTTCAGGTGTCGTTCGATCCCAAGTCGACCCCAACCGACGTCATCGAGCGCGCCGGCAAGCTCGGTCTCGAGACCGTCGTGACCATCGAGGGAGAGGTCGCAGCGCGTCCGCCCGAGATGCGCAACGCGGAAATGGAGACCGGCGACGTCGAGGTGAGGGCTAGCGATTTCAGAATCGTCGGACCGGCTGAGACGCCGGCAATACCTGTAGCGCGCGGCAGAGGAGAGAAGCTCCCCGCCGAAGAGCTGCGTTTGAAGCACCGGAACCTCGACCTTCGCCGCAGCGAGCTCCAGAAGAATCTGATGCTCCGGCACCGGCTTCAGCAGACAACGCGACGTTTTCTCGACGAGCGCGGATTCCTGGAGATCGAGACCCCGATTCTCACAAAGCCGACCCCCGAGGGTGCGCGCGACTACATCGTACCGAGCAGAGTACATCCGGGCGAGTTTTACGCGCTTCCGCAATCGCCGCAGCTGTACAAGCAGCTCCTCATGATCGCGGGGTTTGACCGGTACTTTCAGATCGCGCGGTGCTTCCGCGACGAGGACTTACGCGCTGATCGACAGCCCGAGTTCACGCAGATCGATATTGAAGCGTCGTTCATCGAGCCCCAGGACATCTACTCGCTCACAGAGGGGCTGCTCGGTGCGTTATTCAAGGACGCCGGCTATGAAATACCTCCCACGTTCGAGCGTTTGCGTTACGCCGACGCGATGGAGCGGTTCGGCTCCGACCGTCCGGACACCCGGTATGCGCTGGAGCTGTTCGACGCCAGCGAAGCTTTCCGCGGGTCCGAGTTCGGCGTTACGAATGCCGTCCTCGCTGCGGGTGGCCGGGTTCGCGGCCTCAAGGTCCCGGGCGGCGCGGCGCTTTCACGCAAGCAGGTCGACGAGATCGAAGCGATCGCGAAATCCGCAGGTGCCGGAGGACTCATCCGGCTCAAGCGCGGCGCGGCTGGACTAGAAGGACCCGCCGCCAAGTTCTTGAGCGAGAGCGGCGCGCAGCGCCTTGCCGTTGCGGAAGGAGACTTGTGTCTGCTCGTTGCAGGCGCGGAGCACGTCAGCAACCCGGCGCTCGATCGAGTGCGGCAGGACGTCGCCCAGCGAATGTCGCTCGTGCCGAGTGGCGAACGCTCGTTTCTGTGGGTGACCGATTTTCCGATGTTCGTCCGCGAGCAGAACGGCACGCTCAGCTCGGTCCATCACCCGTTTACGGCGCCCAACCCGGACGACCTCGGGCTTCTCGATTCAGCGCCCGAGAAAGTTCGTGCGCTCGCATACGATGTCGTATTGAACGGATTGGAACTGGGCGGTGGCAGCATCCGCATCAATGATCCGGCGCTACAGCGAAAGGTCCTCTCCTTGCTCGGCATCGATGCGAAGACCGCCCAGAATCGCTTCGGCTTTCTCCTCGATGCCCTGAGTGCGGGGGCTCCACCACACGGAGGGATCGCGCTCGGCTTCGACCGGCTTGCGATGGTGCTTGCTGGAGCGTCCTCCCTGCGTGACGTGATTGCATTTCCGAAGACCACTGCGGCGAGGGCGCTGTTCGAGGACGCGCCGTCCGCCGTTCCACCCGAAGACCTGAGGGAACTCCATCTTCAGAACATGACAACCTGACGTGAGCGAAGAGACAACGATTCAGCGCCTCTCGACCGAAGGCGCAGACATGCTGACGCTGGCCGGAGTGAACGACGAGAATCTCGTCGAGCTGGCGAAGCAGACAGGAGCAAAGATCGCGTTGCGCGGCGAGACGCTGGCGATCAGCGGGAACGCGGAATCAGTGGCGCGCGCGATTCCAATCGCCCAGCGAATGATCGACACTGCCAAGCAGCAAATGCCGCTCACCGCGGACGACGTGCTGCGAATGAGCATCGAGGGACCACGGGAAGGCAATGGCAACGGAGTCGACAGCGAAACCCGCATCGTCCTGCCCGGTGTCCGCAAGATCATCCAGGCCAAGACCAACGGGCAGGCCGAGTACATGAAGCTGATGGCGGAGAACGACATTGTGGTCGGAATCGGCCCGGCGGGAACGGGAAAGACATATCTCGCCGTTGCGGCTGCCGTCGACGCGCTCGCGCGCAAGCGTGTACGCCGCATCGTTCTCGCCCGCCCGGCGGTCGAAGCGGGCGAGAGCCTCGGCTTCCTGCCCGGAGACATGCAGGCGAAGGTCGATCCGTATCTGCGTCCGCTCTACGACTCGCTCGAGGACATGATGCCGCAGGAGCGCGTGCAAAAGGCGCTGGAGACCCGCACGATCGAGATCGCGCCACTCGCTTACATGCGCGGGCGAACGCTCGCGGATGCGTTCGTGATTCTCGACGAGGCACAGAACGCGACCGCCGCCCAGATGAAGATGTTCCTGACTCGTCTGGGAGTTAACTCGAGGGCAGTGATCACAGGCGACAAGACCCAGATCGATCTTCCCAAGCGAGAGGATTCCGGCCTGGTGCAGATCGAGCGCATTCTGCCGGGCATCGATGGGATCGGGTTCTACTACCTGACTGATGCAGACGTCGTGCGCCACCGCCTCGTGCGCGAGATCATCAAGGCGTACGCAGAGGACGCGGGCACCTGAGCAGACCAGCGCCGCTCTGAGTGAATGAAGCGTCCGCCACGCGGGCTCGCGATCGACATATCCTCCAGCGTACGGAGGCTGATGGTATCGCGCGCGCGGGTGCGCGAAGCGGCCGTTGCCGCACTCGAGGCCGAGCGGGTGAAGAATGCGATGCTATCGATCACGTTCGTCGGCCGGGCTGCAATGTCCGAAATGAATTGGCGTTACCTGCGGCACCGTGGCCCAGCTGACGTGATTTCGTTCGGCCTTGGACGGACCGGAAAACGTGGTGCGGTGATTGGGGATATCTACATTTGTCCGGAGGTCGCTCGCGACAATGCGAAGCGGCAAGGCATCTCAATTGGTGAGGAGGTGCTGAGACTGGTTGTGCATGGCACCCTGCATGTCCTTGGACACGACCATCCGGCTGGAACGTCGCGCACAGCATCGCCAATGTGGCGGCGACAGGAGAGGATCCTCGCCCGTGTCATCTGACCGTCTGATGGAGGAGTTCGACGCTGGAAAGCCGGCGGCGCTCGCGCGCATCGTGAGCATCATCGAGAATCACCGCGAGGGATTCGAGCAAATCCTCGGGTCGCTCCACCCGCGAACCGGCCGGGCGAGACGGATCGGATTGACCGGTCCGCCGGGTGCAGGCAAGAGCACCATCACAGCACTTCTCGTGAAAGGCTTTCGCGATCAGGGGCTGACCGTCGGCGTCATCGCCGTCGATCCAACTTCTCCGTTCACCGGCGGATCGCTACTCGGCGATCGCGTCCGGATGGAGAGCGTCGCGCTCGACCCGGGAGTATTCATCAGGTCCATGGCAACGCGCGGCTCACTCGGTGGGCTTGCCGGAGCGACGCGCGAGGTCGCGGACGTGCTCGATGCCTTTGGCTTCGACAGGCTTCTCATCGAAACCGTGGGTGTGGGGCAATCCGAGCTCGACGTCGCCCGCACCGCTGACACCACAGTTCTCGTGCTGGTTCCCGAGTCGGGCGATTCTATCCAGACGCTCAAGGCGGGCGTGATGGAGATCGCCGACATCTTCGTCGTGAACAAAGCCGATCGGCCCGGTGCGGATCGATTGCGCAACGATGTTGAGCTCATGCTCGGCCTGCGCAAAGGCGTTTCGTTTGGCAATGTTCCGGCTCACCACGGGATAGATCTCAAGCGCCTGAATCCGGCCCGCTTGGCGCGAGCGTCTGCGGCCGTTGCCAATCCGACGGAATGGACGCCGCCGGTGCTCAGCGCGGTCGCGACCAGGCAGGAGGGAATCCCCGAGATCATGGGGGCACTCGACCGTCACTTCGCTTATCTTGAGCAGAGCGGAACGCTGCGCTCGCGTCGGCGTGAGCGGTTGCGTGAGCGGGTGATGAACGTGGTGGAGCGGAAAGTCAGCGACCGCCTGTGGAAGGATCCTCGCACCAGAACCTGGCTGGAAGAACAACTGGCATCTGTCGAGGAGGGCACCGCGACACCGTTCGCCGTAGCGGACCAGCTGCTTCGCCAGAGCGCCGAGCTCGTACGTGGAGAACAGAGGACATGACGAAACTCAAAAGCCCCGGCTCCAAATCCGCCGCCGACAGCGAGCTTATCGCGACAATCGAAGAGCAGAGCGCCGAGCTGAGACTGCTCCGAAAAGAAGTCGCCGAGTGGAAGAAGAAATACGAGAAGGGCGAGCTCAGGGACATCGCCTTCACCAACTCGGAGAGGGAAGTCCAGCCGATCTACACGCCGCTGGATGCGGCGGAGACGGACGCCGAAGCGTTGGGGATGCCGGGGTTCTATCCCTACACGCGAGGGGTTCATCCGACCGGCTACCGCGGACGCCTCTGGACCATGCGTCAATTCGCCGGCTTTGGAAGCGCGCGCGACACGAATGAGCGGTACAAGTTCCTTCTCGCGCACGGGCAAACCGGCCTATCGGTCGCTTTCGATTTCCCGACGCTGATGGGATATGACTCGGACCACCCACGGTCCGAAGGTGAGGTAGGGAAGTGCGGCGTCGCGATCTCGAGCCTCGCCGACATGGAGACGCTCTTTGACGGCATTCCGCTGGATCAGGTCTCGACCTCGATGACTATCAATGGTCCCGCGGTCATTCTCTACTGCTTCTACATCGCGGCGGCCGAGAAACAGGGCATCGATTCCAAGAAGCTCCGGGGGACGATTCAGAACGACATCCTGAAGGAGTACATGGCGCAGCACGCATGGGTCTATCCGATCGAGCCCGCGCTCCGACTCATCGTCGATTGCTTCGAGTGGTCCGCCGAGCACGTGCCCCAGTGGAACACGATATCGATCTCGGGCTACCATATCCGTGAAGCGGGCGCCACCGCCGCGCAGGAGCTGGCGTTCACACTCGCCGACGGATTCACATACGTCGAGCGTGGAATCGCTCGCGGGCTGGATGTCGACACGTTCGCGCCGCGGCTGTCGTTCTTCTGGGACATCCACAACGATTTCTTCGAGGAGATAGCCAAGCTTCGCGCAGCGCGTCGCATCTGGGCTCGCCACATGAGGGACCGCTACGGCGCCAAGGATCCGCGCTCGCTCGTGATGCGCTTTCACTCGCAGACCGCCGGCGTGACGCTCACGGCACAGCAGCCGATGAACAACGTCATCCGCGTCGCCTACCAGGCGATGGCGGCGGTCCTCGGCGGAACCCAGTCGCTGCATACGAATTCGATGGATGAGACGCTGGCGCTTCCGACCGAGGAATCGGTGCAGGTCGCGCTGCGGACTCAGCAGGTTCTCGCCTACGAGACCGGCGTGCCGAATGTCATAGATCCACTCGGCGGGTCGTACTACGTCGAGACGCTTACCACGGAGCTGGAGCGGGAAGCGGAGATGTATTTTCGGCAGATCGAGGAGATTGGCGGAGTAGTTCGCGGCCTCGAGAGCGGATGGCTGCAGAGGAAGATCAACGAGTCAGCGGCTCGCCAGCAGTGGGAGATCGAGCAGCACCGGCGAGTGATCGTCGGCATGAACGACTTCGTGACGGACGAGCCGGAGCTCAAGATCGAGCTTCTCAAGATCGCTGAGGAGACCGAGCGTGAGCAGAGCCGGCGTATGGCGACGATGCGAGCCGAACGAGACAACGATCTCGTCGAGAAGCGCCTCACCGCATTGCGTGAAGCGGCCACAACGTCGCAAAATCTGATGCCATTCATTCTCGACTGCGCCCGCGCCTACTGCACGCTGTACGAGATCCGGGCGGCGATGGAATCGGTCTTCGGCGCTTACCGCGAGCCAGTCTTCTTCTGAAGAAATCGAGCGAGTGGTGGGAGTCCGCATTCGACGCCCACTACCTCCTGGAGTACGGGCCTCTCTTCACACTCGAGCGCGATCGCCAGGAAGTAGGACGTCTCGTCGATATACTTGCTCTCCCCGTTGGCTCGCGCGTACTGGATGTGCCGTGCGGGCAGGGTCGCCACGCGCATCTGCTCGCTGAATTCGGGTACGATGTCGACGGTCTCGATTACTCGAAGGATCTGCTCGACGTCGCGCGAGAGCATGGCACCGCAGAGAACCTTCGGTATAAGCGCGGTGACATGCGGAAGATGCCGAGGCGGTGGACGCGCCGGTTCGATGCGGTGCTCAACCTCTTCACGTCCTTTGGGTTCTTCGCGCACCCGTCCGACGACGCCCGCGCAATCGGGGAATTCGCGCGCGTTCTCAAGCCGGGTGGGCTACTGGTCTGGCACGGCGGAAGCCGGGACGGGGTCATGGCTCGCTTTCTTCCTCGTGACTGGTGGACAGCATCGGATGGGACATTGTTCGCGCAGCAGCGCGAGTTCGATTCGCTATCGGGTGTGCTAACCGTGCATTCGACGTGGAGGAAGGGAGCCAAGAGCGGGGAGCGTGAGCATCGCCTGCGGCTCTACACCGCGACCCGTCTCTCAGAGCTATGCGCAAACGTCGGACTAGTGGTCGAGCAGGCTTACGACGGGTTTCACGAACGACCGATGCGACGGACTTCATCGGAAATGCTGCTCGTGGCGCGGAAGGAGTGAAGAATTCGGCTCGAATGGCAAGGTCAACGTAGAACTACACCGATGCGAGAGGTCAGAAGCATAGATACGAGTTGCTAGAACATCTTCCTTACCTCGACAACCTGGCTGATGAGGGTTAGAGAGTCTGACGCGCGGAGGGCCCCCAGATCGCGAGCGGCGAGAAGGTGGTACTCCAACTCCGACGTCGAGTTGAGTGCAATTCGGAGAAAGCGGGAGTACCTCGGATAGAGAGCCGACCCTAGCAACTCGCATCTATGCTTCTGCAACCTCGCATCTGTCGTTCTCAGTTGAACTTCGCGCTTCCCGCATTGCCGCCAGTCCCGCGCGCCCGCTAACTTTGACGTCAATATGAGACCAATTCGAGTTCTAGTCGCGAAACCCGGACTGGACGGCCACGACCGTGGCGCCAAGGTCGTCGCCGCCGCACTGCGCGACGCCGGAATGGAGGTCATCTATACCGGGCTGCACCAGACGCCCGAGATGATCGCAACCGCCGCCATTCAGGAAGACGTCGATGTGATAGGTCTGTCGATCCTGAGCGGGGCGCACATGACTCTCATTCCGAGAGTGCTGGAGCTGATCCGCGCGCAGGGAAGGGACGACATTCTGATCACCGGCGGCGGCATCATCCCGAAGGAAGACGTCGACGCCCTGCAAGTGAAGGGGATCGGC
Source organism: Gemmatimonadota bacterium (assembly GCA_031372985.1). Taxonomy (GTDB): domain Bacteria; phylum Gemmatimonadota; class Gemmatimonadetes; order Gemmatimonadales; family Gemmatimonadaceae; genus UBA4720. The sequence continues at coordinate 13,781 of JANMMF010000108.1, read as the reverse complement.
CGACTGTTTGGCCCCGGCACCCCCACCACCGAGCTGATAGCGTACATCAAGGAGTGGTTCGCTACGCGCGAAAAGCAGGAAGCCTAGTGTCGAACCGCCTGCGCGAGCTGAGTGACGAGGTACGCTCGCTCGAGACAAAGCTCCGCGAAGCCGGCGGCGCCAAGAAGCTCGAGAAGCTGCACGAGCAGGGAAAGCTGTCAGCCCGCGAACGAGTGGAGCTGCTCCGGGACAAAGGTTCGAGCATGCTCGAGATCGGCCTCCTCGTCGCCTACGATCAGTACGACGGGCAGGCCCCGGCCGCGGGTGTGGTCACCGCGATCATTCGAGTCCACGGACGCGAGACCGTGGTCGTGGCGAACGACGCGACCGTAAAAGCCGGCTCGTGGTGGCCTGAGACGATCAAGAAGATTCTGCGCGCGCAGGAGGTTGCCATGCGCTGCCGGATCCCGATCGTCTACCTGGTCGATTCAGCGGGAGTGAACCTGCCGTATCAGGGCGGAGTATTCCCCGGCCAATACGGCGCCGCGCGGATCTTCTACTACAACTCGATCATGCGCCGCTACCTTCACGTCCCGCAGATCGCCGCGGTCATGGGTCAGTGCATCGCTGGAGGCGCGTACCTGCCGGCGCTTTCCGACGTGATCCTGATGGTGAAAGGAACTTCGTTCATGGGATTGGGTGGTCCGAATCTGGTGAAGGGTGCGACGGGCCAGGTCGTCGACTCAGAGACGCTCGGTGGAGCATCGACCCACACAGAGATCAGCGGCGTCGCCCACTACGCCGTCGACAACGACGAGGCGTGCATCGCCAAGATCCGCGATTTGATCGAGCGTCTGCCAATCTCGAGCCGGGACGTGGCGCTGTTCCCTCGAGAAACGAGAGACGAGACCGCACGAGCCGCCGGCACGAAGAGCGCCGACGCGTCGCCGAAGTCAAAAGCGAAGTCCTCGAAGTCCACCACGGGCGCGGAGACGCTGTACGACCTGTTGCCAGCGGATCACCGTATGTCGTACGACATGCACGCCGTGCTGCGCGCGATTCTGGATAACGGCGAGATCGACGAGTTCCAGGAGTCGATCGCGCGCGAGATGATTTGCGGTGACGCCAGGATCGACGGGATCACCGTCGGTGTCATCGCGAATCAGCGAGGCCTGATGAAGGCGCGCGAAGGCGAGAAGCCCCGATTCGGCGGGATCATCTACACGGAAAGCGCCGAGAAGGTCGCGTACTTCATCGATCGTTGCGACCGGTTGGGGATTCCGCTCTTGTTCGTTCAGGATGTCTCGGGGTTTATGGTGGGGACTGAAGCAGAGCAGGGAGGAATCATTCGCGCGGGGGCGCGGTTCGTCGAAGCGATGGCTACTGCGCGGGTCCCCAAGCTCGTCCTCACTGTGAATCACGCTTCCGGGGCCGGCTACTACGCCATGGCCGGCCAGGGATTCGATCCGGATTTCATCCTCAGCTGGCCCACCGGGCGCATGGCGGTGATGGAAGGTGAGTCAGCCATCCAGGCCGTGCATGGGCCCACGCTGGCGGCAGCCAAGAAGAAGGGGACCGCATTGGCTCCAGATGTGGCGTCCGCGGTAGATGAGATGCGCGCCGACTACGAGCACCAGCTCGACGCTCGCTACGCGGCGGCGCGCGGTTTTGTCGACGCCATAGTCTTTCCAGAGAACACGAGAGAGATGCTGAGTCTTGCGTTGCGTGCAGCTCTCCACAACCCCGGGCCGCACCTCGGACCCTTCGTCCTCCCTCCACATCTGGGGGAGACCAGTTGAAAGACGTGGTACGCGTCGCCGCCGGCCAGGGCTTCTGGGGCGACGACCTCGACGCTCCGCGTCGTCAGGTGGAAGGCGGACCGATCGATTATCTGATGCTCGACTACCTCGCCGAAGTCACCATGTCGATTCTCCAGAAGCAGAAGGAGCGCGACCCCACACTCGGCTACGCACGGGATTTCGTGGGAGCGGTGGAGAGCGTCCTGCCGGCGGTGCTGGATCGGGGCGTGAGAGTAATAGCCAACGCCGGAGGCGTGAATCCGCCCTCGTGCGCCGCGGCGGTGAAGGCGGCTGCCGAGAGAAGCGGTGCCCGGGGCAGGCTCCGGATCGGGGTCGTGACGGGAGACGATCTTCTCTCCAGGCTCGACGACTTGATCGCTCGAGGTCATCCGCTCGCCAACATGGAGACGGGCGAGCCACTCTCGACCGTCCGCGATCGAGTGCTCTCCGCCAACGCGTATATCGGATCGGAGCCGATCGTCGAGGCGCTCGAGGGAGGCGCGAATATCGTCATCACCGGCCGCTCTACCGACACCGCGCTAACGATGGCGCCGCTACGTCACGAGTTCGGGTGGGGTGCGGCGTCGTGGGATCAGCTCGCGGCCGGCATAGTGGCGGGACACATCATCGAATGCGGCGCGCAGTGCTCGGGCGGCAATTGTCTGTACGACTGGCGATCGATTCCCGATCTCGCCAACGTCGGCTACCCGCTGGTGGAGGTGCGCGCCGACGGGACCTTCGTCGTCACCAAGCACCCGAACACCGGGGGCCGCGTCTCGGTGCCGACGATCAGCGAGCAGCTCGTCTACGAGATGGGTGACCCGCACGCGTACATCACGCCAGATGTGATCGCGGACTTCACGACGATTCGCCTGGCCCAGGACGGCGAGAATCGGGTTCGCGTGTCGGGCATCAAGGGGAAGCCTCCCACCGACAAGCTGAAAGTATCCGTCGCCTATCGCGCGGGGTTCAAGGCCGTCGGCACGCTCGTCTACGTCTGGCCTGACGCGCTCGACAAGGCGCAGCTCGCTGACCGTATACTTCGCGAGCGACTCGATCGACTCGGATTGAAATTCGAGCACATCCTCTCGGAGTTCGTCGGCGCAACGGCCACTCACGGGCATCTCGCCGGCGATCAGCGCAACGCTCCGGAAGTACAGCTACGCTTTGGCGTGCGCGGGCAGGATCGGGCCGCGGTGGAACGATTCACGCGGGAGATCGCTCCGCTCGTGTTGAACGGCCCGCCCAGCGTCACCGGGTTTGCGGGGGGCCGCCCGAAAGTCGAGGAGATCGTGGCGTACTGGCCCGCATTGATCGACAAAACTGTTGTCAAAACGACGGTAGACATCATCCAATGAAAATCCGCCTTCTCGACATCGCGCACGCGCGATCGGGGGACAAGGGCGACACTGCGAACGTCGGCGTGATCGCGCTGGAGCCACGCTGGTACGAGGTGCTGGAGCAGTTCGTCACGCGAAAGAGGGTGGCCGACCATTTTCGCGGAATGATCGAGGGAGATGTGGAGCGGTACGAGCTTCCGAATCTCAACGCCCTCAACTTTCTGCTCCACGGTGCCCTCGACGGCGGCGGAACGCTGTCGCTGAAAACAGACGCACAGGGGAAGGTCTATTCGACCGCTCTCCTCCGCATGGTGATCGACGTTCCCGACGCAGAGGCCAAGCGGCTTCACCTCCCGGCGGCTGAGTGAACAGCGTTCGCGTGAGCGTTGACGGGTCGATCGGGCGGATCACGCTCGCGCGCCCCGAGAAGAAAAATGCCCTCGACCGAGTCATGGCGGACGAGCTTGCCGAAGCGCTGTTCGCGCTCAGCGAGTCACCGGTCAATGTCGTTGCGATCGACGGCGAGGGTCCGGATTTCTGCACCGGCGCTGACCTCTCCGCAATCGAGGAGATGCTCGAGGCACCCCGCCAGCAGCACATCGATGACGCGAAGGCGCTGGGCCACGTCTTCCACACTATCCGGAGAATGGAAAAACCGGTCGTTGCGCTCGTAAGGGGCAGAGCCTATGCGGGTGGCGCAGGCCTCGCCACCGCATGCGACATCGTGCTCGCGCACGAGGAGGCCCGGTTTGCATATCCCGAGGTCAGTATCGGTTTCGTGCCGGCGATGGTGATGACTATGCTCAGGCGCTCCGTCGGAGAAAAGCAGGCCTTCGATCTCGTCAGCACCGGTCGCATCGTCAAGGCGGAAGAGGCGCGAGCCATAGGGCTGGTCTCCCGGGTGTTCTCGGCGCCGGAGTTCGATCGGCTATGCAAGGCCGTGCTGGACACCCTCGCCGATGCTCCTCCGTCGGCGATGGCCTCCACCAAGACGCTATTCTACAAGCTCGACACGCTCGGATTTCTGGATGGGATCTCGGCCGGAATCGTCGCCAACGCAGACGCGCGAGCGACGCCCGCGTTCCGGGAAGGAGTAAGGCGCTTCACCAGTCGCAAGATGGAGCAATGAGTCCATTCACTACCGCCAAGCTCGCGCTGATGCTCATTGCGGGTGTTCTCCTCGCGTGGGGCATCAGGACCGACGACAACGCGCTGCGCTGGGCAGGAATACTTTTCCTGTTCATTGCTCTCATTCTGCGATTCTTCAAGCCTCGCAAGCCTCGCGCTCGGTGACGCGTCCTCGGCCGACGACCATCGTCGATGCGCCGCGCTTGTCGAAGAAGCTCGGTGTCCACCTGGTGCTGGCGAGCGAGACGCTGCAATACACGGGGAGCTTCAAGTTCCGCGCTGCGTACAACGTCGCTTCCAACGTCAAGCAATCGCACATAATCACGGCATCGTCCGGAAACTTCGGTCAGGCGATCGCCTACGCCTGCTCGCTGTTCAAGAAGCGATGCACGGTCGTCATGCCATCGACGGCGCCGAAAATCAAAGTCGATGCAGTGCGTGAGTACGGAGCCGAAGTCGATCTCGTCGATCTGAAGAAGAAAGGCAGGCTCGTGCGGCTCGCTGAGCTCGCCAAAGAGTTTCCCGACGCGTATGTCGCGAGCCCCTACGACGATCCGCTCGTGATCGAAGGCAATGCCGGTCTCGCGAACGAGCTGTTTGCCCTCGGGCTGGAGCTGGATTTCATCATTGCTCCCATCGGCGGAGGCGGGCTCACTTCCGGCCTCGTCAAGGCCGTCAAGCAAAGCGGGAAGAACATCCAGGTTCTTGCTGCGGAGCCTGCTCTCTCCAACGACGCCGCGCAGTCATTCCGCGCCGGCCATATCGTGTCGCTACCCGACGAGTCGTCGACGATCGCCGACGGCGCCCGGGTGCTCCGCCTCGGTGATAACAACTGGGAGATTCTCAGCCATGGTCTCGCCGGGGTGATCGAGGTGTCCGAGGAACAGATCATGGAGGGCGTGCGTCTGCTCTTCGCCCTCGCGAACCTGAAGGCCGAGCCAACCGGCGCGCTCGCGCTCGGTGCCGTGCTCGCCGAGCCGAAACGTTTCAAGGGTAAGCGCGTCTGCTGCGTCATCAGCGGAGGAAACGCGGATCCCGCTCTCTACGCGAAGCTGGTCGAAGGGATCTGACTCCGCATCTCGTGGGAATCCGGTGGCGACACAACAATGACGGGCGAAACAACCCGTCAACACCTGTCCGCCGGGCTCTGCTAGTTTTCTGGTGATGTCGACACCGACGCTTCAGGATGCGCGCGATCTCCTCAAGAGCGCGTTCGGGTACGAGAAATTTCGCCCGGGGCAGGAAGCCGCGGTGTCGGCGATCCTGGCCGGCCGCGACACCGTGGTTGTCCTGCCCACCGGGGGCGGGAAGTCGCTGTGCTTTCAGGTACCGGCGCTACTCATGCCCGGGCTCACCGTCGTCGTCTCGCCGCTGATCTCGCTGATGAAGGATCAGGTCGATGCACTCACGGCGAAGGGATTGCCGGCGGCCTTCATCAACAGCACGCTCACCTCAGCACAGGTGTCGGATCGGTTGGCGCGCGTGGATCGCGGCGAGATCAAGCTGCTGTACGTCGCGCCGGAGAGGTTCGACTTCGGGCGAACCGCTGAGCGGTTGCGCAGAATCGGAGTCTCGCTGCTGGCGATCGACGAAGCTCACTGCATCAGCCAGTGGGGGCACGATTTCCGGCCCAGCTACCTCAGAGTCAAGAAGGTGCACGAAGAGCTGGGCTCGCCGACGACGATCGCTCTGACGGCGACCGCGACGCCTGAGGTTCGCCGCGACATCATCCGCGAGCTGGCGCTAACGGAACCGGAAACGATCATAACGGGGTTCGACCGCCCCAATCTCGCCTACTTCGTCGTGCCGGTGAAGAACGACAGCGAGAAGGAACGGCGGCTCGCCGAGATCCTCCGCAAGCACGAGGGCCTGGCAGTGATTTACGCCTCGACGCGGAAGGCAGTCGACCACCTCACGACGGTGCTCGAGCGCGCGAAGATCGCGGCCGCGGGGTACCACGCGGGACTCGATGATTCGCGGCGAAGACAGGTGCAGGAGGCGTTCATGTCCGAGAAGATCCGGGCAATCGTAGCGACGAACGCGTTCGGCATGGGGATCGACAAGCCGAACGTGCGTCTCGTGATTCACTACACGATGCCCGGGACTCTCGAGGCCTACTATCAGGAAGCGGGGCGAGCCGGTCGCGATGGGCAGCACTCCGATGTGTTCCTCCTGCATGCGTTCCCTGACCGTTTTACGCATGAGTTCTTTATCAAGGGATCGTATCCGGAGCGAACAGTCGTCGAGCAGACCTACGAGGCGCTCAGGACATTGTCCGACAAGCAGGGATTCGCGAGTGCGCAGCCCGAGGATCTTCTGCGGGCCATCAAGTCCAAGGCGAGCACGCGGGAGATCGAAGGTGCGATCAGAATAATGGAAAAAGGCGGCGCGCTCACGCTGAGCAATGGCGACCAGACACGAGTGCACATCCGCCTGCTCGCTACGCCCGAGCGGGTCAAGCGGGAGCTGACCGGCGAAGCCAACACTGAGCTCGGACTTCTGCGCGCGCTATGGAGGGGAGTGGGCCCCGCGCTTCGCACCGGCGCGGTCGTGGATCTCGACGGGTTACCCCCGGGGCTCGGTGGCAGCACCGCCTGCACGCCGCTACTCGACGCGCTTCAGGATCGACAATTCCTGGCGTGGGAGCGGCTCGGGACCGGCCTCTACCTCGCCGACAAGAGCGCGGCTCTCCCGAAGTTCAGGATTGATTGGGCGGTCATCGACCGTCGTCGCGCAGCCGAGCTGTCCAAGCTTCAAGCGGTTCAGAAATACGCTTACACCAAGGAGTGCAGGCGTGGGTTCGTGCTCCGCTACTTCGGCGACCCCGCGGCCCGCTCGCGCTGCTCGGGTTGCGACAACTGCCTGGGGATTGCCGCGGTGGCGACAGTGGACGAGGATGCCCCCCGTGCACCGCGCGGCCGGAAGAAGGTGGGCGGCGGCAAGTCCCGAGTCACCGAGATTGGCGACGACCTGGTAATGGGGGCGGCAGAGGAGAGGCTGCTCGCCGCTCTCAAGACGGTCCGCACGAGGATCGCGCGCGAGGAACAAGTGCCCGCGTATATTGTATTCTCCGATCGTACCCTGGCCGAGCTCGCGGTGCGTCGTCCTCGATCGCTGACGGCGTTGCAGAGTGTCCGGGGAGTCGGACCGATGAAGCTCGAGCGGTACGGACCGCAATTTCTCGCCGCGATATCCCAGGCGGACGAGACTGAGGCGGCATGACGGCCGGATGTGCCTGACCGGCAACAGCCACTACTCGTGAACGAAGTGATGAAACCAAAATCAATTCCCGCTTTCATTCTTGCGCCTTATGTTGCGGCCGCCGCGCTGACGTTCGTCTGCGCCCCCCAGCCTGCACTAGCCCAACAGGCAGCTGGGGTCACATCACCGGCCAACGGGCCGCTGCCCTTTGACCCGGCCGTCACCGTCGGCGTGTTGCCAAATGGCATGCGCTACTACATCCGCGAGAATCACAAGCCCGAGAAGCGCGCGGAGCTGAGACTGGTGGTGAACGCCGGCTCAGTCCTCGAGGACGCGGATCAACGTGGCCTCGCCCACATGGTCGAGCACATGGCGTTCCGTGGAACGAAGCGGTTCGCCAAGAACGAGATCTCGAGCTACCTGGAGTCCGTTGGAATGCGGTACGGTCCGGACATCAACGCCTACACCAGCTTCGATGAGACGGTCTATATGGTGACCGTCCCAACGGACACCGCCGCGATCGTCGACAAGGGATTTCAGATCCTCTCGGAGTGGGCGCATAACGTCGCGTTCGATCCCTCTCAGGTCGAGAAGGAACGTCCCGTCGTCATCGAAGAGTGGCGGCTCGGGCAAGGCGCCGAAAACAGAATGCAGAACAAGTGGTTTCCGGTCTTGTTCTCCGGTTCGCGGTACGGCGTGCGCCTTCCGATCGGTGACAAGGGGATTCTCGAGACCTACACCCCCGCCACGCTCCGGCGGTTCTACGACGACTGGTACAGGCCGGATCTGATGGCGGTGGTGGCGGTCGGCGACTTCAACAAGCTGCAGATCGAGACGCTGATCAAGCGCTACCTCGGGGCCATTCCACGCAACGCCACGCCGCGGGCCCGGGCGCATTTCCCGGTACCGACGCACGACAGTACGCTCGTTTCCGTCAACAGCGACAGGGAAGCCACTCGATCCGTGATCAGGCTCCTCTACAAGCAGCCGAAGCGATCGAACACGACATCGGCCACCTACAGAGAACGCCTGGTCGAGCAGCTGTTCGGCTCGATGTTCAACGACCGGTTTGCCGAAATCACTCAGAAGCCGAACCCGCCCTTCATCACCGCGTATGCGGCTCAGGGCGGCCTGGTCCGATCAGCCGAGTCGTTCTCGCTCACTGCCATCGTCGCGGACAACGGAATCCAGCGCGGCCTCAATGCGCTCCTCAGCGAAGGCGAACGGGTGAAGCGATTTGGCTTCCTGAAGTCGGAGCTTGACCGCGCCAAGAAGGACATGCAGCGAGGAATGGAACAGGCCTATGCGGAAAGGGAGAAGACCAACTCCGGCGTCTACGCCGATTCCTACGTCTCCGCCTTCCTGCAAGCCGAGCCATCGACAAGCCTGGAGTTCGATCTCGCCGCGATCACCAGGTTTCTCCCGACGGTGACCCTCGCCGAGGTCAACAGGCTCGCGGGCGAGTGGATGACAGACAAGAACCGTGTTGTCACCACGACCTCGCCCGACAAGGCGGGAATCGTCAATCCTGCTCCCGGGGAGCTGCTGCTCGCCTTCGAAGCGGTAAAGGGCGCGGACATCACTGCCTACTCCGAGATGGCGTTTTCGCAGCAGCTCGTTGAGACGCACCCGGTCGCCGGACGGGTAATCTCGGAGCGCCAGACCAAGGAGATCGGCCTCACGGAATGGACGCTCTCCAATGGTGTGCGCGTTCTGCTCAAGCCCACCGATTTCAACGCGGATCAGATCTCGTTCACCGCGTACAGCCCGGGTGGTGCGTCGCTGTTGACCGACGCGGCGTACGCGGCTGCCAGCGCGGCCGACCTGATTCCGCTCACGAGCGGCGTCGGGAAGTTCAGCGTCGTCGATCTGCAGAAATTCCTGGCCGGGAAGCAGGTGAGCGTGTCGCCGAGCATCGACGACCTAAGCGAAGGTTTTTTCGGCAGCGCCTCCCAGCGCGACGTCGATACAATGCTTCAGCTCGTATACCTCTATTTCACGGAGCCCCGGCTCGATACGGCTCTCGTCAACACGTTCCTCGGCCGCTTCCGCGGAGTCCTCGCCAATCGCAGCGCCAGCCCCGAAGCTGCGTTCAGCGACACGCTCCAGGTAACGATGGCTCAACATTCGGTCCGCGAGCAGCCGGTTTCCGCCGCCACGCTGGACAAAATCGATCCCTTCAAGTCCTACGACTTTTACAAGGACAGATTCTCCGACGCGAGCGGATTCACCTTTGTCTTCGTTGGAAACTTCAAGACGGATTCGCTCAAGCCGCTCATCGAGAAATGGCTTGGGGCGCTACCGTCGACTCGAAAGCAGGAGACCTGGCGGGATACCGGTATTCGTCCACCCACCGGCGTCATCGAGCGAATCGTAAAGAAGGGAGCGGAGCCAAAAGCCCGGACCGCACTGATCTTTACCGGGCCCTTCGAGTACACGAGACAGAACCGCTACTACCTGAGCGCGCTCGCTGAGCTTCTCAACATCAAGCTGCGCGAGGCTCTGCGCGAGAATCTGGGTGGTACTTACGGAGTCAGCGTAAGCCCGAGCGCATCAAAGGATCCCAATCCTTCATACCGGTTCACCATTGGATTTGGCTCCGCACCCGAGCGTCTCGAGGCGCTCACCGCTGCGGCGCTCGTCCAGATCGACAGCGTAAAGAAGTTCGGGACGACGGCCGAGTACCTGAACAAGGTCAAGGAAGCGGCGTTCCGCGCGCGAGAGACCGCGCTCAAGCAAAACGGCTACTGGCTCTCGCAGATCTCCACGTTCGACCAGAGTGGGTGGCCACTCGCCGAGATTCCCAACGGCGAAAAGCTGATCTCCGCGCTCACCGTCCAGGACCTGCAGCGAGCGGCCGCCAGGTATCTCCGCACCGACAATTACGTGCGAGTGTCGCTCTACCCCGAGAATTATCCGGCCGCCGAGAACAGGGAGTAGCCAGCAGAATGGACGACTCGCTCTACTTCTCCGAGCAGCACCTCGCGGTCCGCAACATGGTCCGCGAGTTCGCGCGCAGTGAAGTTGCCCCGGTCGCCGCGGAGCTCGATGCGAAGGCCGAATTCCCGTGGGCGAACGTCAAGAAGATGGGAGAGCTCGGTCTGCTGGGAATTCCCTGGCCAGAGGAGCTCGGCGGCGCGGGCCTGGATCTTCTGAGCTACATGATTGTGATCAACGAGATGGCGAAGGTCGACGCCTCTCACGCTATTACGATTTCTGCGCACACGACTCTCGGCACATCGCCAATCGTCAATTTTGGCACTTCCGCCCAGAAGAAGCGGTACGTGCCTCTGCTCGCCGCCGGGAAAGTTCTAGGCGGCTTTGGACTCACCGAGCCGAGCGCCGGCAGTGACGCCGCCAGCACGCGGTCGACGGCGGTTCGCAAAGGCTCCAGCTACATCCTGAACGGCAGCAAGATCTTCATCACCCACGGCGGAGTGGGCGAGATATTCATTGTGACCGCGGTCACCCAGCCCGGGCAGGGAACGAAGGGTATCAGTTCGTTCATCGTGACCAAGGAGACGAGCGACCTCGATGAGGCCAATGTGCTGGGAGTCGGTCACGACAACTCGATTCCACCAATGGCTGGCTTCCGATCGGGAAAGAAGGAGGACAAGCTGGGCTGGAGAGCTTCAGACACGAGGTCGCTAATCTTCGAGGATGTCGAGGTACCGGCGGAGAACTTGCTCGGCGAAGAGGGTGAAGGCTTCAACAACTTCATGCGGACCCTCGACTCGGGGCGCGTGGGAATAGCGGCGCTCTCCCTCGGCATCGCTGAAGGAGCATTCGAACAGTCCCTCCGATACTCTACGCTACGCAAGCAATTCGGGCAGCCGATCTCGAGCTTTCAGGGAATCCAGTTTCAGCTCGCCGACATCGCGACCGAGATCGAAGCCGCGAAGCACTTGATGTTTCACGCCGCGTGGCTGGCGCAGCACAAGCAGCCCTTCAGCAAGCAGGCGGCGATCGCCAAGCTCTTCTGCTCAGAGCTCGCGATGCGAACGACCATCAAGGCGATCCAGATCCATGGCGGTTACGGGTACACCAAGGAGTATCCAGTCGAGCGAATGTTCCGCGATGCCAAGATCTGTGAGATCGGCGAGGGCACGTCCGAGATTCAGCGGCTGGTGATCGCCCGTCACCTACTCAAGGAGCTGGCGGATTGACCTACTCCGAGGTTGCCAAGCGTCTCAGACTTCCACTCGGCTTCATACTTGGCATCACCTATCTCGTCTTTGCCCGGCCGACGCCGCTCACCCTGGCCGTCGGCAGCGCGATCGCGCTCGTCGGGGTAATCGTTCGCGGCTGGGCTTCGGGGCACATCTCCAAGAACGAACGGCTTGCCACAACGGGTCCATACGCGCACACCCGAAATCCGCTGTACTTCGGGAGCTTCCTGATCGCGGCCGGATTCGCAATTGCCGCGCACTGGGGCCTGCTCCTGCTAGTCGTGGCGTTCTTCGTACTCATCTACGCGCCGACGATGCAGCGCGAGAGGGCGAATATCGCGGGCCGCTTTCCTGAGGCGTACGAGGCTTATTCCGCCAACGTACCGGCCTTCGTGCCGAGGCCAACTCCATGGAAGGCGACTCATCCCGATGCCGAAGAAGGCGATGGTGGGTTCAGCCTGGATCTCTACATGAAGCATGGAGAATGGAAGGCCGGGCTCACTTACCTCCTGGTAATGGCCTGGCTCATCTATAGGACAGTGACCGGAATCTGAGTCCAGGCGTCACATATTTGCCTGGCCGCCCCGACTGAGCAGGGACCTTGATCGGTGCGCGTAAGTCGTTGTCGCCGTTGCGGAAACACCCAGATCGGCGGTAGATTGTCCCCACTGACTGTGGCTCCGCATGCATGGGGCACTCGCGCGACTCGCGGGTCCCGAACACATGGATGGGGAGCGCCGAAGGTGAAGTTCCCAGAAGATCATAGACGCGGCCCTGTAGCACGACCGCGCGGACTTTATTGGACCGTCCTCAGCTTCGCTTGCCGAGTCGCCGAGCGGAGTAGAGAGACGGGCAACAATGAAAAGAGAAATCCTCATCAACGCGGCTCCGCGCGAAACGCGGATCGCGATTCTGGAGGATGGGAAGCTCGTTGAGCTCCTCGTCGATCGTCCAGACAACCGACGCATGGTCGGTGACATTTACCTGGGTCGGGTGGACGCAGTACTCCCCGGCATCCAGGCCGCCTTCGTCGACATTGGCACCGAGAAAAGCGCTTTTCTCCACGCCTCCGATCTCGTCCGGCAAACGGCTGATGAAGCCGAGGACGACGACGATGATGACGACGACGAATCAGACGAGCCCGTCGAAAAGAAGAATGGCAACGGCGCTAACGGCAACGGGCGGCGAGCCAAGGCTCCGCCGATCCAGGACGCGCTCAAGCGCGGGCAGGAAATTCTGGTCCAGATCTCGAAGGAGCCGATCTCGACGAAAGGGCCTCGCGTCACCGCTCAGATCTCCCTCGCCGGCCGGTTCCTGGTCTATATCCCCGACTCGTCCAAGGTCGGCGTTAGCCGCAAGATCGGCTCATCGCCCGAGCGGGCCAGACTGAAGGAACAGGTCCAGAGCATCCTCCCGGAGAAGTCCGGCGGCGTGATCGTCCGGACCGTGAGCGAGGACGTGACGCCGGAAATGCTCCAGCGTGAGCTCAACAGCCTCATGGCGCAGTGGAAGAAGATAAAAAGAAAAACCCACTTTCAAAAAGCTCCGTCCCTGGTCAATCGGGAGAGTGGACTCACTCGCGGGCTCGTACGCGACCTCTTCAGCGACAAGGTGGACAGCCTTGCTGTCGACTCCCGGCAGGTGCACAACGAGATCGTTGGCTACCTGAAGGACATCGCGCCCGATCTCATCCCGCGCGTCAAGCTACACGAGGCGCAGGTCCCGCTGTTCGACACCGCCGGAATCGAGTCAGAGATCCGGGACATCTTCAAGCGCCGCTGCGATCTACCATCCGGCGGCTACCTGATCATCGAGCCGACCGAAGCCCTGGTCTCGGTCGACATCAACTCCGGTCGCTACACCGGGAAGAAGGATCCCGAGAAGACGGTCCTTCGGACCAACATGGAGGCCGCGCAGGAGGTGGCGCGCCAGATGAGGCTTCGCGATGTCGGCGGAATCATCGTCTGCGACTTCATCGACATGGAAACCAAGGCGAACCGCGACCGGGTGCTCCAGGAGCTGAGGCAGCACCTCTCGCGCGATCGCGCCCGCACGAAAGCGTTCGCCGTGAGCGATCTCGGCCTCATCGAGATGACGCGGCAGCGCGTTCGACAGAGTCATTACCAGTCGTCTACCGAGGCTTGCCCGACGTGCAACGGCACCGG
>JANMMF010000103.1:0-5464 GCA_031372985.1 Gemmatimonadota bacterium | reverse complement strand
GCATCGGGCGTCTGCTGGGCGGCGATCTCGAAGAATTGCTTGGATTCGTCGATGAGACCTTCGCGGAAAAGCGCGCGGCCGATCTGGAGCATCAGCTCGACATCATCTTGGTATCCTAATTCCAAGGTATGGCGGAAGCTTTTGAGCGCCGCGTCCTGCTGGCCGAACTTGAGCAGCGTCTCGCCTAGACCGGCGAGCGCGTCCTCGTGGTCAGGATCGAGAACGAGCGCTTCCTCGAAGCTCCGCCGCGCCCACGCGTATTCCTCGCGGGCATGGTGTGCGTAGCCAACTCCAATGTGTAGCTCCACCGAATTAGGGTAGAGGCCGAGTCCTTCTCTAAGTACGTCCAGAGCTTCGTCATACTGTCCTTCGTTGTACAGTTGATGTGCTCTCTCGTCGTACTCTTCAGAACTCAAAAAAGGTGTTGGCATGACGACGCACCCTCCGAGGAGTCGAGTATGGGTCTATTGTACTCTTTAGACACTACTATGTTCAAGGGAGTAACATCCCGGGGATCACGGCTCAGGTGACCACCGCGGTTTTCTCGGTGAAGCGTTGCCAGCTTCCGGTCTCGAGAGCCTGGTCGATCTCGAAGATGGCCTCTACCACCTCGTTCTCCTCCGTGAAGAAGTGGGGGGCAATCCTGATACCAGTCCCGACGCGGTAGTCGACCAGTATGTCGCGAGAGAGAAGGTGCTGGGCGATCTCGTAGCCGTGCGGGATATCGAGTGCGACCGTTCCTCCTCTCTGCGAGGCGTCGCGCGGCGCGTTTACCTTGAAGTCGCGCTCGTCCGCGAGCTCGATCAGTCGGGTCGTGAGGCGCAGGCTCTTCTCGCGGATTGCGGCCACTCCGACGCGACGCAGAATCTTCGGGCCCTCAGCGGCGGCGTACAGGGCCGGAATGACTGGCGTCCCGTTAAGCCACCGGAACGCGCCCGTCGTGTAATCCATCGAGTCCTCGAAAGCGAAAGGGCGCGCGTGCGCCTGCCAGCCGGTGAGCGCGGGCCTGAGGTCATCGCGCACAGCCGGGCTCACGTAGAGGAAGCAACCCCCTGGCCCGCCGCATAGCCACTTGAGAACTCCACCGGTGAGAAAATCCACCTTGCTCCGTTTCACGTTCACGGGGACGATTCCCACGGCGTGAAAGGAGTCGAGCGAAACGAGGGCGCCGACATCATGCGCCCGTCTGCAGATTGCGTCAGCGTCCATGAGAAACGAGCTGCGAAAGAGCACGTGCGACACCGCGACGAGCCGGGTCCTCTCGTCGATCACATCGAGAAGTCTTTCCTGATCGATGGTGATGCCGTCGTCGGATTTTACCACGACGATTTTGGCTCCCAGGCGCTGGGCCATCTCCGCGTACGCGTAGCGCACGGACGGAAAATCGAGCTCGGTCATCACGATGGTGTCACGCTTGCGCGAGAACCTGATCGCAGACAGCACCGCCATCTGGGCGATCGTGACGTTGGGCATCATCACGATCTCACCCGGTCCAGCGTTCAGGAGCGGCGCAATCTCGTTTCCGACCTCGACGGGCATCTCCCACCAGCCCCGGTTCCACGCCTTTACGCCGAGGTCGCCCCAGTCGCGTGCGTACTCCGCCAGCTTCTCGGGGACGGTGCGCGGCATCGGCCCCAGAGAATTGGAGACGAGATAGTTTGTCTTCTCGAGGATCGGAAACTCCTCGCGATAGTCGAGCAGCGGATCGCGCTGCCCGCCTCTGTGCTGGCTCAATTTCCCTTTCGCGACGCGTCGCGCATCGCCTTGAACTCGGCGTCCGCGTTCCACGTCGGCACTGTGTCGGAATTGCCGAGCGAAAACCCGAGGCGGTAGACGATCCGCGCGAGCTGCGCGGCGCCGGTGAGGTCGAAGTCCGGCCGATACTCGTCCGACGGCTGGTGGTACCTTTTGGCGGTATAGTCAGCGGTCTGTTGCTGGCCCCATCCTGCCGGCCGGTCAACGTAGTCGATGCCGGCACCGATCGAGATGGCGGGGATTCCCGCCTTTGCGAAGGAGAAGTGATCGGAGCGGTAGAAGCTTCCGACTTCCGGACGTGGATCGGGCGAGATGCGAATTCCGTCCGAGCTCACCAGCCGCCCCAGGATCGGTCCGAGGGTGCTCTTGTTCTCGCCAAGGACGTTGAGGTCTCGCACTCTGCCGGCGAGAGTGACGACATCCATGTTGAGCGCGGCCACGATTTTCGATACGGGCACGGTCGGATTCTGCCCGAACCACGCAGATCCGAGCAATCCGGATTCCTCCGCCGTCACGAACACGACCAGCTGGGAGCGGCGCGGCTTGACGCCTTCGGAGGCGGCGTGCGCGATGGTGAGGACCGAGGCAACGCCCGACGCATTGTCGACGGTGCCGTTGTAGATCGAGTCGCCGTTCACGACCTTGCCAATCCCGAAGTGGTCCCAGTGGGCGCTGTACGCCACGTACTCGTCGCGCAATTTGGGATCTATTCCGCGAATCAATCCGACAACGTTGTTGGCAGACAGATGTTGCACGGTGTTTTTCATGGAAGCGTCGATGATGATTCCCGTCGCCACCGGACGGAAATCGCGCGACTCGGCCTGCCGGCGAAGCTCCGCCATGTTGAGCCCCGCCCGTGCCAGAAGCGCGCTCGCCGCACTGTCGGTGATCCAGCCGCGAACTCCAATCGGCGCGGGCGCGGGAGCTCCGATTACGTGCGGGTGCCCGCTGGCGGACGGAAGGTCGCGCGGTAACAGTCTCTGCTCGTTGGACCACGAGTTGACTACGACGCTCCACGGATAGCCCGCGGGTCCGGGCGTGTGCACGATCAGCATCCCAGCCGCGCCGCGACGCTCCGCCTCCTCGAACTTGTAGGTCCAGCGACCGTAGTACGTCATGGCCTTCCCGCCAAACAAGTTTGGCTCGGAGGCGGGTGCAGGCGGGTCATTGACCAGGACGAGGAGAATCTTGCCGCGGAGGTCGGCGTTCTTGAAATCGTCCCACTTGTATTCGGGGGCGACTGCTCCGTAGCCGATGAACACGAGCTCGCCACGCGCGCTGCTGGCGTCGGTGGCCGAGCCGGGCCAGACGACGACGTCTTCGGTGAAGCGCAGGTTTCCGGTGGCCTTCCCCGATGCCGCGATCTTGATCGTTGCGGGATCGGCCTTCACGACGTCGATCGGAACTCGCTGGAAGTACGAAGTATCTCCAACCCCGGGCTTTACGCCGAAAGTCCTGAGCTGTGCGGCGATGTACTCTTCGGTGATCCGTCCACCGCGAGTGGCCGGGGCGCGTCCCTCCAGCAGATCGGAGGAGAGGAATCGCAGGTGCGCATCGATCTCGTCGGGGGTGATGCGCTCAAGGGTAGGACCTGTCTGAGCGGCGGCGCTCGCGACTGAAAGGACGCTGGCTAACGCAATAGAGAGCAGAACGGTGGGACGAGTCATCGGTTTACTCTGGGTATGTGATGTTAGTCAGTACATTATAGCCTCCCGCACACTTCCTTAGCATGCCCCGACAGACCCCCCGCAGCCTCAAACGAGTCTCCCCCGCCAAACCCCGCCGCAAGGCGCTCAAAATCGCGCTGGTCCTTGGCGGTGGTGGGCTCAAAGGGTTCGCGCACATTGGCGTTTTTCGAGCCCTCAAGGAGCTCGGCATAGAGCCAACCGTCGTCGCGGGAACCAGCATTGGAGCGCTCATCGGAGCCGCTCACGTGCGGGGAATGCCGGTGGAGGAGATGGCCGAAAGGGCGCGTGCGCTCAAGCGGCGCGATCTTTTCCGCGTCGACCGTATGGGGATCCTGCTCGAGCGGCAGCGCTCGCCCGCCATCTATCTCGAGGAGCCGCTGAGACAGGTGGTGAAATCGGTGGTGGAGGCGAAGCGGTTCGACCAGCTGAAGCGAACGCTGCTCGTCAACACCGTCGACATCGAGCGCGGGTCTCAGATCGTGTGGGGACTGCCTGGGCTCCGCGATGTGAGCGTCATCGATGCGGTTTACGCATCCTGTGCGCTGCCCGGGTTCTACCCTCCCGGCAAGATTGGCGGCCGATTCTGCGTCGACGGCGGCGTGATGGACAATCTTCCTGTCACGATCGCCGGCCTGGGAATGGACGCGGTGATTGCGGTGGACACGGGCTCGAGCGACCTGACGCCGGAGAACGACATCGCCACCGCCGGATTCGCTTCAATCTACATGCGGGCGGCAACGACGATGATGCACGCGCTGCAGCTGGCGCCATTTGCCACCTGGACGCGCCCTCCGATGATCCTGATCCGGCCGAAGGTGAACCACATCGGCTGGTTCAGCTTCTCGCACACCGACGAATTGATCGAGGCAGGCTACACGGCGGCAATGGAAGCGTGCAAGCACTACGAGGAGTGCATCGCCTGGGGTATCGGCGTGTTTCCGCGACGGCCGATCCAAGTCACTGTTGACCGGGAAAAGTGCATCGGGTGCACGCTGTGCGTAGCGCTGGCGCCGGACGTGATGGCAATGGATGCGAGCCAGAAAGCCTACCCGCTGACGCCGGTGGTGGAGTGGTCGCCGGCGGACGGCGATTTCGTCCACCACTGCCCAACCCTCGCAATCGCGGCGACAAGGCTTGACCTGGGCACTGGCCAGGAAGGCAAGACGTCAGTGGATCCGACGAGCGAGCCGACGACGCAGAAGACCGGGTAATCCGCTAGATTTAGGTTAGCCTGCCGAGCCTCGAGAAGCGCCCGGCAGTGGCTCCGCGCACTACGGCCAGCGCATGACGCGGCCAAGTTCGGAAAACATCAAAATGACACACCCGAATTCCTTCGGTAGCCGATCAACGCTGGACGTTGCGGGTCGGCAGTACACGATCTTTCGGCTCGACTCCCTTTCCACGCTCGCGAACGGGAACGCCGACAGGCTTCCATTCAGCCTCAAGATCCTCCTCGAGAACCTCCTCAGAAACGAGGACGGAAAGTTCGTCAAGGCGGAGGACATCAGAGCGCTGGCGACCTGGAATGTGAAGGGCGCCATTGAAAAAGAGATTGCGTTTCGCACGGCGCGCGTGCTGCTGCAGGATTTTACCGGAGTTCCGGCCGTAGTCGATCTCGCCGCGATGCGTGACGCCCTGGCGCGGCTCGGCGGCGACGCGCGATTAATCAACCCGCTGCAGCCCGTCGATCTCGTCATCGACCACTCGGTGCAGGTCGACGAGTACGGAACGGAGGCGGCCCTCCTGATCAACGCCGATTTCGAGTTCAGCCGCAATCGGGAGCGCTACGCTTTCCTGCGGTGGGGGCAGAAGGCGCTGCACAATTTTCGCGTCGTTCCGCCGGACACGGGAATCGTGCACCAGATCAACCTCGAGTATTTGGCACAAGGCGTGTTCACCGAGGTCGTCGGCAAGCAGACCTTTGCCTATCCCGATTCCCTCGTCGGCACCGACTCCCACACCACCATGATCAACGGCCTCGGCGTACTCGGCTGGGGCGTCGGCGGAATCGAAGCGGAAGC
>JANMMF010000069.1:0-53108 GCA_031372985.1 Gemmatimonadota bacterium | reverse complement strand
TTCCGTCAATGCGCAAATGACTGCGATCTTTCGCACGTCGTTCAAGCCGGCCGCGGATCTCAAGAGCTATCATGAGCTGATAGGCTTTCACAGTGACGGCACGCCGTACACGGCCCTCGAGTGGCCGCTGGCCCGGACCATCATTACCCGGGAGAGAATTGGCGGCGAAGAGATCCGGATTCTGCGCGGCGACGGGACTGAGGGCTTCATTCGCATGAGCTCGGCCCCCGTTGTCGACGACGCAGGCGCCGTCGTCGCCGCGGTCGCGATCGTGGTGGATCTCACTGACCACCGCAAAGCCGAGAGTGCCGTCCGCATCAGCGACGAGCGGTTCCGGTTCGTGGCGCGCGCGACGACGGATGTCATCTGGGATTGGGACATCCTGACGAACGCGCTCGTCTGGAACGATTCTGTCGAGATCGTGTTCGGCCATAAGCAGACCGAGATCTATCCCGAGATCCAGTGGTGGCACGATCACATCCATCCGGATGACCGGGAACGGGTTATAGCCGGCATCTGGGGAGTTCTCGATCACGGCGGCACCAGCTGGAGCGATCAATACCGCTACCGCCGCGCTGACGACACCTACGTGAAAGTGATGGACCGCGGGTATGTCGCGCGAGACCCGGGTGGAGCGGCGCTGCGGATGATCGGCGCCATGACCGATGTCAGCGAGCGCTCTCGGTCGGAGGCGGCGATCAGATTCCAGGCGCAGCTCCTAAACGCCGTTCAGCAGGCCGTCGTCGCGACTGATCCTGAGGGAATCGTGATCTTCTGGAACAAGTTCGCGGAGCTCCTCTACGGGTGGACCGCCGAGGAAGCAGTCGGACAGACGATCCAGGACCTCACACCTTCGCCGTTCCTGCGCGAGCACGGACCGGAGATCATGGAGCGCGGGGCCGCCGGCGGAAGCTGGACCGGCGAGTTTCTGGTGCAGGGCAAGTCAGGTAAGGCGTTCCCCGCTCTGCTGACGACCTCCCCCGTGCTTGACGAGCTAGGCAGAGTCCTCGGCTTCGTGACCGTGTCCATCGATCTCACCGAGCGGAGGAATCTGGAGGAGCAGTTCCGCCAGTCGCAGAAGATGGACGCGGTTGGAAGGCTCGCCGGCGGCATCGCGCACGATTTCAACAATCTCCTGACGGTCATCCGGTTGAACACGGAAATCATCATGGAGGGATTCGATCCAACGGATCCCCGCAGCGAAGACGTGAAGCAGATCAGAAGCGCTGCCGAGCGCGCCTCAGGGCTCACACGCCAGCTGCTCGCTTTCAGTCGCAAGCAGATCCTCCAACCCCGTGTGCTCGACATGAACAGCGTGGTCGGCAACGTCGAGCCAATGCTGCGCCGGCTCATTGGCGAGGACATCTCCATCGCTTCAACGTGCAGCGCCCGAGGATACGTCGTGGCAGACCCGGGCCAGCTCGATCAGATCCTGGTCAATCTTGTGGTCAATGCGCGTGATGCGATGCCGCAGGGCGGGCGCATCACCATCGAGACGCGAAACGTAGAGCTCGACGAGACCTACACCAGCGAGCACGCGCCGGTGGTGGCGGGCCGCTACGTGATGCTCGCCGTTGGCGACAACGGCGTTGGCATGAATCGGGATACCAGGGAACACGCCTTTGATCCGTTCTTCACGACCAAGGAGGCGGGAAAAGGCACTGGACTCGGCCTCGCGACGGTCTACGGAATCGTGAAACAATCGGGCGGCTACGTCTGGATCTATAGCGAGCCGGCGCTCGGAACAACGCTGAAGCTCTATTTCCCGGAAGTGAGCGCGTCCGCCGCTTTCTCGACCAGCGAGCCTCGAGTCGCGTCGACGGAAACGAGTGGGTCCGAGACGATCCTCCTCGTGGAGGACGAAGAAGCAGTGCGAGGCCTCACTTCGCGCATTCTGCAGAAGCAGGGTTATCGCGTCATCGCCGCCCAGCACGGTCGCGAGGCGATGGAGATCGCATCCAAGGAAGAAGGCAGGATCGACCTCGTCCTCACAGACGTCGTGATGCCGGGAATGAACGGTCGCGGTCTGGTCGAGCGTCTCACCGGCATTCGCCCGCGAATAAAGTCGCTCTACATGTCGGGCTACACGGACGACGACATCATTCGTCGCGGATTCATCGAGCCGTCGAGGAGTTTTCTGCAGAAGCCGTTCACCTCCGACAATCTCCTGCGAACCGTCAGGAAAGTTCTCGACGAGGGCTGACCTCTTTTCGCTCGACCGATATGTTCAGGGGGCGCGCCGCGCTCTATATATAGTCGATGAACGCGAAGCATCTCCGAATCGCCGGCGGCGTCGGCATTCTCACGCTCGTCCCGCACACAAGTTGGGCGCAGGACACCGCTGCCACTCAGCTGAAACCGGTCGTGGTCGAAGTCGGGCGCGGCTCGCACAGATCGCCACTCGATCTCCCTTTCGCGGTCACCGTCCAGACGCCCGATTCCTCGAGGCCCGGGCAGCGGCATCTCTCGCTGGACGAAACGCTACTCCTGATTCCCGGCCTCACCGTCTCGAATCGCAACAACCCCTCGCAGGATCCGAGGATTTCGATCCGGGGATTTGGAGCCCGGTCCGCGTTCGGGGTCAGGGGCATCAGGGTATTGCGCGATGGAATACCGCTCACGCTTCCTGACGGCCAGACCCCCGTCGACTACCTCGATCTCGAATCGGTGGGCCGCGTCGAAGTCATGCGGGGAAGCGCTTCTTCGCTCTACGGAAATGCAGGCGGGGGCGTTGTCGACCTCCGGACGAGCGAGCCGCTTCGAGTTCCCATCTCCGGAGCCTTGCGTCTATGGAGCGGAGCACTCGGGTCGCGAAGGCTGGTCCTCAAAACGAGCGGCGCCACCGAGGGGCTTGGCTATCAGGCAAATGTTGCGCGGACCGAGAGCGATGGTTACCGGGATCATTCGCGGCAGCGGATGACGAATGGATTCGCGCGGGTGTCGCTCGATCGCGGCGGCGGATCGTACGCGCTCCAGTGGCTGGGCTTGGACACACCCGTGGCGCAGAACCCGGGGGCGCTCACCCGCGCGCAGTTCGAGACGAATCCGCGGCTCGCCGATCCGCTCTCCATTCGAAAGAGCGCACGGAAGGCGGTCACGCAGTCCCAGTTCGGCGTCACTGCGCGCCGCGCGGGCTTCAGAGGCGAGCTCGAAGCTTCCGCTTACGCGGCGACTCGATCGCTGGACAATCCGCTGGCGTTCGCGATTGTCGACGTCGGGCGCGCTACTTCCGGCGGTAGCCTCCGGGCGACCCTTCCCTTCTCCTCTCTTGGGTTGGATCACCGACTCACCGTTGGCGCAGAGATCCAGCTTCAGAACGATCTCCGCCGGAATTTCGCCAACTGCAACGACATTCCACGGCCGACGGCCCCGACCGCTACGTGTCCGGCCATCGGCGTCGAGCGCGGAGTGCTGACGCTCCACCAGCGCGAGATCGTCTCATCCCTTGGCTCCTATGTTCGTGAGGAGCTTGAGATCGGCGAGCGGTACATACTCACTGCATCCGCACGCGCTGATGCCGTGCGTTTCCGCGTGAATGACAGACTGATCAGCGGAACGAATCCCGACGATTCGGGACGACGGGTACTCGATGCGGTCAGCCCAATGGTAGGAATCCTGGCGCGGCTCTCGGCATCGCACAGCGCGTACGCCAACGTCTCCTCGGCGTTCGAGACGCCGACGGCGACGGAGCTGGGGAATCAGCCCAGTGGCGCGGGGGGAATCAATCGCGATCTCAAGCCGCAGCGCTCCACGACTTACGAAGTCGGAGTGAAAGGCGTCGGGGCGAGTGGTGTGCAGTACAACGCGTCGCTCTTCGACACCGGTGTGCACGATGAGCTCATTCCCTTCGACATTCCCTCTGGCGGCGGCCGGCGCTACTTCCGAAATGCCGGGCGCACTTCGCGGCGCGGCGCGGAGCTGGGGCTGGTTGTGGCGGTTCGTTCCCTCGAGCTGGGCGGGGCTTACACGTACGCCAACTATCGTTTCACCGACTTCACGGTCGATACGGCGCGTTACGCCGGTAACCGCATCCCCGGGATTCCCAGGCAGACGCTGCAGGCGAGCGCGGCCCTGCGCAGCGCCCTTGCGACGTTGGTGACTGAAGCCACGGTCGCCGACAAAATGGCCGTCAACGACGCCAATTCGGAGAGCGCGCCCGGTTACGCCATTTTCAACGCCCGAATCGTAACCGGTGGAACGTTCGGATTCTCAGGTGCGGAGCTGACCGTCGGCGCGCAGAATCTGTTCAATACCAGGTACGTATCCTCTGTGAGTGTGAACGCCGCCGGAGGAAAGTTCTTCGAGCCTGGCTCTCAGCGCTCGGTGTACGTCGGGGTTACCCTGCTCGCGGCAGCGAAGCGCGGCCCGTAACCGCACCCCACCTAAGCTTCACATCCACCGCGGCGACAGGAGCACGATAGCGTAGAACGCGACCCAGGACAGCGCGACGAAATACCAGTAGCGCGCGTTCAGTGGTATGTCCGCGAACTGCTTTTCATCCACCGGGCCCCTCAACGTCAGAACGCCGAGGACGAGCGTCTCGAGGGTCGCGGCAACGATATGGGCAAAGTGCACCGCCAGGATCGCCCACAGGATGGTCCCGTATGCGTTGGAGTTCCAGCGGGTGTGGATACTCCTGAACTCGAGTAGCCTGAGAACCGCCGCGGCGATTCCGAACGAGACGCACACCAGCAGCCAGGACCCAATCGCTCGCGTCTTGTCGTCACGCGGGGCGAGATGCGCGGCGTGCCACATCGGAAGAATACCAACGATCAGCACCACCAGGTTGATGGTAGAGACGCCGAGGTCGGGTACGAGCGTGCCGGTTGGCGGCCAGGTTGCGGCGTTCCGCCACAGGTAGAGATACGTGACGAGGAGGACGACGAATCCCGCACCCTCGAGCAGTATGATCAGCCTGTTGCCCCACCATCTTGGTAAGTGGTGGTTGAACCCCTGATCGGGGGGCGCCGTGTCGCTATGGGGCGGGATGGAGACGGACACCAGCAGAAAATAGCAGAAACAACAGAGGGGAGCCTCGGCAGAGACTCCCCCCTGTTGTCATCAGCCGTTGTGGCCTACTGCTTTCTCAACTCGATGCTGCCGTTGACGTTGCTCGCCCTCAGGTCCCGCCCGCCGTTTCCGATCTTGCCGGAGGCGTGGCGCGGTCCCCACTTGCCCGTCAAAGTCATCGGGAAATCGCTGTCGATTCCGCCGCTTACGGTATCGAAGCGGAAGTTTGCGTCGAAGCCCGATGGAACGTAAATGGCAATCGATCCATTCACGGTCTTGAAGCTCATGTCGTCGTCGCCCTGCAGCGATGCCATGCGAGCGTCGACGTTGCCGTTTACCGTCGTGGCGGTGACCGGGCCCGCCGACGTGCTGACGTCGACTCCGCCGTTCACGGTCGTCGCGCGCACCGGACCGCTCGTATTGCGAACGTTCACACCGCCGTTGACCGAGCTCGCCCGCACCTCGGTACCGACGTCCCTGACCGACACCCCGCCGTTCACCGAATGCGCACCGACCCTGATGTTGCGCGGCACCTTGACCGTGAACTTCACTGAGGAGTGGGTGTCGTTGTTCTGGTTGCGGCGCATGGATACGGTCCCACCGTCCTCGCAACGCGCGCTGTTGTTCCAGATCGCGCAGATGGTCACGTTGCCGCCGGCCTGCACGACTTCGAAGTGAATGTCGTCCATCTCGCGTCCGTTCGAGCGCTTCTCCGCGACCAGGTGGACCTGGTTGTCGGGGCTGGGCGCAAAATCCACCGAGCCGTTCACGTTGAACACTTGCATCCAGCGACCGGAATCGACGCGGCCATCCCAACGCCAGGTGTCGGAGTCGCGCCCGAATTCCTGCTGCGCGCCAAGTGCCGGCGCGGCGAGCATGAGGGCGAGAGCCGCCACAATCTTCGTTCTATTCATCATCTCTCCGGGTGGTTGAGTCTGAACCGCTGTTGATCACAATGCTGCCGCTGAAGGTCTGGGCGGTGACCCTCGCTCTTCCGTCGCCGATCGTAAACTCCATCCGGCCGTTCCTTCTTCCTCTACCAGAGCTGGGCGGAACGGTGACGGGGAAATCCGCGTTGATATCCCCGCTGAACGTCTCCACGCTGAAAGTGGCCCCCGCTCCACGCGGGATGTTGAGCCGCACGGTTCCCGAGTGGGACTCGAAGTTGTACCGCCCACCCGCATCGATGCTGCCCGAGTAGACGATGTTTCCGCTGACGGTCTCGCTCCGCACGTCTTTCGATTGGACGCCGATGAGGCGGATGTTGCCGCTGACCGTGCTCGCCTCGACAGCGCCGGACACGGTTTCTACCCGGACATCGCCACTGACGCTCTGCGCTGTAAGATCACCATTGATCTGCGCCGCGTGGACGGATCCCGACACGGATTCGACAATTACGTCTCGCACTCCGTTAGTCACGTCGACGTCGCCGCTCACGCTCGTCGCCTCGATCTCCCCCTGCGAGCCGCTGGCAGTGACGTCCCCGGAGACCGCCTCCAGAATCAGTCGCGAGCCGCGCGGAACCGAAACCTCGTAGCGAGCGTCACCAACGTTGTCGTGTCGGTTCCTCCTCCGGCCTTCGTTGTCGGAGTCGTCCACCCTCAGGCTGACCCTCGACGAGTTTGCGTCGAAGCGCAACCGTCCATTGTCGATCGACGCCGAGACCTTTACCTCTGGGCGGTCCCATCCGGTTACCCGGATCCTGCCGGAAATAAGTGAGAGATCTACGGCACCCCCACGATCCAGTCTCACCGTGGTGTCTATCCGAGTGAGGCCTCGTATCTGAACGCCTTGGTAGTCCTGCGCCCCTGCGGAAGGCGGAAGGGCCGCCACTACCGCTGCGGCGACGATCAGTCGGAGCATCATTTCGTTTCTCATTATGTGCTGGCCGGCAGCAGTGCCGCCGTACGTAGGAGCTCGACCTTCTTGTCGAGCGCGTGTGTCAGCTGCTCGCTGAGCAGAAGGCTCGCCGGATCCTTGGCCAGCGCTGCCCTGCTCTGCTCGATGGCAGCATCGATTATTCGCAGGTTCTTTTCGATGATCACGACGGTCGACGAATCGAGCTGGGTCTTCCGTTGGCTAACGATCTGTTGAAGGGCCGCGATCTCTTTTCCATAGACGGCTTCTGGCTGCCCCGAAGGATTCTGAGACTGGCTGGCCAGGCTCGCGGCGGTTCCGCGGCGCTGGGCGGAAGCTTCACTTACCTGCGAGACGTTGGTCGAATTGCCCTCGATCTGGTTCGGCGCAGTGGCAATCGCATTTGGCGACCCCTGCCCGCCGGCGCCACCATCGATCCGGGCACCAGTCTGACCGGGTGTCGGCTCTCCCTGCGCAACAGCCCCGCGCTGGCCGAGCGCGAGTGAGCGCTGCGTAAGTGTGTAGGTGATTCCCGCGGTGCTCACTATCAACGCGGCCGCGGCGACGCCCATCCAGGCCGCGGCAAAGGTTGTCCGGCGCTCGGGACGAGCAGCCAACGGAATCACGGGTGCCGCAATCCGCGCTTCGATGCCTTCCCACAAGTCGCGCGCCGGAACGAGGTCGGGAAGTGCCGACGCATCCCGCCGAATGTTCTCGAGATCTCTCACCAGGCCGGCGCAACGGACGCACTCTCTCAAATGCATTTCGACCGAAGCGCGCACCGAGTCGTCGAGCGTTCCCTCGAGATAATCAGGGAGCGCGGCGTCGAATGCTTCGCAGGTCATGTCGGAGTTCGTCATCGTTCCAGTGCCTCTCTCAAAAGAAGTCTCGCGCGATGCAGCTGCGCCTTACTTCCGCCCGAGGTGATCCCACACAGTTCGGCGATCTCCTCGTGCTTGAAACCTTCAACGTCATGGAGCACGAAAACGTTTCGTGCGCCCGCCGGCAGCTTCGCTATCGCCTCTTGCAAGTCCATCCTCTCTATGTGCATGGGGGCGCGCCCTGCTACATCCCAGCGCTCGTCACCCACATCGCTTTCATCCGTTCTCGAGGCCTGCTTACCCTCGGTCTTTCTCGCATTCAACACCACGTTCACTGCCAAGCGGTGCAGCCAGGTGGAAAACGCGCTGTCTCCCCTGAACTGCGGAAGCTTTTCCCATGTTCTCACGAACACATCCTGAGTCAGCTCCTCTCCCTTCGTCCTGCTTCCGGACATCCGCGTGCATAGCGAGTACACCCTGTTGGCGTGCGTCCGGTAAAGCCGCTCGAAGGCCTGACGATCCCCACCCGCGGCCAGGGCCACGTCCGTTGAATCACCCATGGGTACGCGTACCGCGTTGGAGGCCGCCGGCATTGAATCGTTGTCCTGGCTTTGCTGCGTGATTGGATAGCTCGAGCGGCTCAAAGGTTTGAATACGCGCCAATGGTGATTCCCGGTAGCTGCAGATATGACAGTCGGTGGCAGCCCATGGTTTGAACTGGCTTCGGGCAGCTTTCGGCGAGCCTTGGCTCCCTCTGGGACGGCCTCACGGCCCGTCTTTGCCGAGCCCGAGCGCCTCCAGCAGCAATCCGACGCGCCGGTCCGTCTCTGCCGCACCCTGAGCCACTAGCGTGACGTGTCCGACTTTCCTCTTCTCGGTGGGCGCTTTTCCGTAGAGATGAAGATGCGCCCCCTCTACAGCCAATACGGACTCGGCCGGGGGAATGTGTCCGAGGATGTTCAGCATCAGCGACCGGCCCCTTGGGGTAGTAACACCCAGAGGAAGCGAGAGGATCGCCCGCAGGTGGTTCTCGAACTGGCTCGTCTCTGCCCCTTCGATCGTCCAGTGTCCCGAATTATGGACTCGCGGTGCCATCTCGTTGGCGAGGAGCTTCCCGTTCACAGAGAAGAGCTCGAGCGCCAGCACGCCCACGTACTCCAACCGATCCATTAACCGGCGGCAGTAGTCGATCGCGAGCGAGGCAATCTCCGGTGTCGCGCTCGGCGCCGGAGCGATCGATCGTCGGAGCACCCCCTCGCGATGAAGATTCTCGATCGGGGGATAAAACACCTCTCGACCGGCCGGATCGCGTACTCCGATCACCGACAGCTCGTGCTGGAACGCGATGCACTTCTCTACCAGCAGCGGTGAGCCACCCAGAAGCTTCCACGCTCGATCGACCGACTCCTCGTCGCGGATCACGAACTGACCCTTCCCGTCGTACCCCATTCTCCGGGTCTTGAGCACGACCGGCAATCCGATTCGCGTCGCCGCCGTGCGCAGCTGATCCAGGCTCTCGACCGGCGCGAACTGAGGCGTCGGGATGCCGAGCTCCTGAAAGAGATTCTTTTCGAGCAGGCGGTCCTGCGCCGTCTCCAGAGCCGCGAGCGGCGGAAAAACTCTGACGCGCTCCGCCACAAACCGCACGGTCGAGAGCGGAATGCTCTCGAACTCGTAGGTCACGACGTCGACGCCGTCGAGAAACCGTGTCAGCGCTTCATGATCACCGTAGTCGGCCGCGATGAGCTCGCCGATCTGCCCCACGGGTGCACCGGAATTGGGATCAAAGAACCTGAACTCGATGCCGAGCTGATAGCCGGCGAGCGCCAGCATCCGTCCGAGCTGTCCGCCGCCGAGTACACCTACTCTCACTCGCGCGCGGCCGGATCTGGCTGAGCGAGCACGGCATTGGTCTGCTCGGCGCGAAAAGCGCGAAGTCTCTCCCGCACGTCGGGTCGAGCTATCGCCACGATCGCCGCGGCGAGCAGCGCGGCGTTGATCGCGCCAGGCTTGCCGATCGCGAGCGTGCCGACGGGCACGCCGGCGGGCATCTGCACAATGGACAGCAGCGAGTCGATTCCCTGCAGCGCTTTCGATTCCACCGGCACTCCGAGCACGGGAATCGTCGTCTTTGCCGCTGTCATCCCCGGCAGGTGCGCCGCGCCTCCCGCTCCGGCGATGATCACCTGGATTCCGCGTGACTCCGCCGACTCTGCGTACTCGAACAGGAGGTCCGGAGTGCGGTGCGCGGACACGACCTTCGTCTCGTGTGGAACGCCGAGCGCGTCGAGGATTTCAGCCGCGTGCTGCATGGTGTCCCAATCGGATTTGGAGCCCATGATCAATCCAACAAGCGCATCCGCCACGATTCTTCCCTCTTGCTCTGTGATCGGCTCGCGCCGCGTTACAGCCGCTCTTCCAGTCCGCGCTCGTGCTCGACCAGGTACGTATCGGTTGCGGGGATCATGTCGTCTTCGAGATCGTCCTCGTCCGGTGATCCGACGTCGTCGAGCGCGCGCTGTTCCAGATCCTCCAGCTTGGCCTGGTGCGCGAGCTCGAGCAGCAGGTCGCTGATGCGGCAGAAGCTTTTGCGATGGTGCGGCGTGATCCCGTGTGCGGCGAGCCCCGCGACGTGCTCACGCGTCGTATAGCCGGCGTTGTGGTCCCAAATATAGTGCGGATAGCGCCGAGCGAGCCGCGTCATGAGGAGATCGCGGGTTACTTTGGCGAGTATCGATGCACACGCGATGCTGAAGCAGCGGGCGTCGCCGTGCACGACCGCGGTGTGCGGGATTGTCAGCGTGCGCATCGCCCTTCCATCGATCACGACATGATCGGGCGCGACCTTGAGGCGCCGGAGCGCGCGCTGCATCGCGAGGACGCTCGCCTGGTAGATGTTGATCCGATCGATCTCGTGAACTGATGCCGCGCCGATTGCGAAGGCGACGGCGCGCTCGCGGATTTTAATTGCGAGTCGCACGCGCTGATCGTGCGTGAGCCGCTTGGAGTCGTCGACGCCGGCGATCGCCCGCGTGTCGGCGGGCATGATGACCGCGCATGCCACGACGGGACCTGCTATTGGCCCTCTGCCAACTTCATCGACGCCGGCGAGGAGTGGACCCTTGGTGGCTCGCAGGTCGCGCTCGATCGTGGTCCAGCGCTTACGACGAGGCACGATCCGGCGGCGCGGGGAGAGCTAGGCCTCGGTTCCGGCCTCGACCACCGTGTCGCTACCGGGAATGGTGACTTTCGCCTTCCGCTCGCGGATGCGGGTCGCCTTGCCGGTGAGGTGGCGCAGGTAGTACAGCTTCGCGCGACGGACGCGTCCACGGCGAACGACGATAATCTCCGAGATCATCGGGCTGTGAATCGGGAAGATGCGCTCGACACCGATTCCGTTCGAGATCTTCCGGACTGTGAACGTCGCGCTCACTCCGCTTCCACGCTTGGCGATGCAGACACCTTCGAACGCCTGGAGTCTTTCCTTGTCGCCCTCGCGGACGCGGACGTTCACACGGAGTGTGTCGCCGGCGCGGAACGGGGGGATGTTATCGCGGAGCCACTCTTTCTGGGTTTCGATGAAGGGATGCATATGACGCTCGGGGCTGGAGTTAACAGCCTGGTAAAGACGTGTTTAGGAGGTTCGTGGGAAGCCCCTAAAAGTAATGGTCGGCAGATTCCAATGCTAGCTCGCCGCTGCGTCTTTCGGCATCAGTCGGCCCAAAAACAAAAGGGGCGCGGCTTCCTAGCCGCGCCCCTCGATGTCACGTGATCGAAGTTCCAGGAAATCGCTACTCACACCCATCGACTTTCTTCGTGTCCAGGTGAAGTGTGCAGCTGTAGTCTCCGAGCGTGATCGGCACATCGGCGGTCCCGTTGAACGTAACCACGACCCGCTTGCTCACCGTCGTGGTCTCGGTCTGCCTGCCGGTGGATACCACGGTATAGTTCACCACCCTCACCGATACGCCCGAGAGCGGATATGGTTGGCTTGATCTCTCGGCCGCAAAGGTCACCGCTTTGAGCGTATCGACCGCTAGGCCGGCGTACGTTCTCGTGGACAGCGGTCCCCGGTGCGTATTGGTATCAGCGCTGCTGCCGAAGCCGTTCCAGATCCGGGTGTTGCCCAGTAAACCGCTCACAGTCTGGTCGCGAAGCGAGTGCTTGACGGCCGTGAAGGTCGAGTCGATCGCGATGGAGCCGTCGATCTTCACCAGATAATGAATCGAAGCGGTAACGCCCTTGACGAAGCTCGCCATCGGCTTGCCGTCCGCGTCGAAGAAGCCATAGGAACGAACGACGGATTCCTGCGACGACTTTGTGCAGGTGTAGAGCTGAGTGACGCTCGAGAACGTGCACGTTTCCGAGCCACCTGGCTGGTCGCCGGGGTGATCTCCAGCTGGAGGCGCCTGTCTGGTGCAGATGAAGAGCTTTCTCTCCTCTGAATACTTGCAGCTTGCGTGCTCGCTGCTGGCAGGCTCCTTGGTGCAGAAGTAGACGCCCTTTTCAGAGCTCTCCACGCAATTCGGGGTGGCTCGGGCCGTGTCGCCGGTCGCGCCGGTCGTGCCGTCGAAGCGCGGCGTGATAACGGTGAAGCCGGACGCGACAGCAGCAATCTCATTCGCAGTCAGGTTTTGAATGTCGCTGGCTATCGAATTGCCAGCCGCCCTTGCGATGTCCGAGGAAATGGCCGCGGTAGTTGCGGCGCTCACCGGGACGGCGGGCGCCAAAGATGACGCGTTTGGTGATGTCGGAGAGTCAGTGGCGCACGCCCCGAGCCCGATGCTGAGAGCCGCTATCGTCGTGAGGTGCCGGAACGACATCTGTCTGATAAGGGAAATCATGGTGCCTCCGTTAGGGTGCCAATCGTGCGCCGGCGGGTTGTCGCCAACGCGTGTCATGCTCTCAAGACACGCTGGAGGGTCGGGACCCTGACACAGGAGGATATTTGGGACCGCAAGTCTCCGGTCCAGCCTCGGAGTCGAGGCTCGAAGGCGGAGGGGCTACCTATTGAGGTCCGCCAATGAAGCTCGAAGAGAGCGGAGCGCCCGTCCCATCTGGGTTTCGACGGTTTTGATGCTTACTCCGGCGACCTGGGCGATCTCCGCGTAAGTCAACTTCTGCTCGCGACTCAGCGTGAAGATGAGGCGGCACCTCTCTGGCAGTCTATCCACCGCAGCGCGAACGAGTCTCGCCGTTTCCGCGATCAGGAGCGTCTCGTCCGACGGGGGCGCGAATGACGGCTCTGCCATCTGCGCTTCGCGAGCGTGAACGACCCTCTCGTGCCTCACCACATTGAGTGCGCGATTGTGCACGGCTCGGTACAGATACGGGCGAACCTTTTCCGCGGGCGGCATTGTCTCCCGTTGCCTCCACAGAGCAAGGAAGACCTCCTGTACGACTTCCTCGGAGGTGGCGACGGAGCCGGTAAAGCGCGCGCCAAAGCCCACCAGGGCCGGGTAATTCGACCGGAAAATCCTCTCAAATTCAGCGCGTTCGGCGGCCTCAGAAGGACTTGTCACTTGCGATTACTGGGGGTTGGTAGAAAAGCGGTCGGCGGGTCGGTTTCGTCTCTGTCGTACAATGTCCGACGAAGTTCACGGAGAACGCGCAACCAGGCCCCGCCTCAAGCGTCCAATTAGAGGGTTCCCGCCAGACAAAAAGCTTTCTCCTGGGTGTCAGGGGGTTCCCGGGTTAAGGTGTCATATAAGCAAACAACCCCAAGACCATGACCGATCAGATCGATTGGACTCGCGCGGCAAAGTACCTGGCCGGCGAATGCTCGCCCCGGGAAAAGGTCGAATTCGAGGCCTGGATGTCCGGGAATCCGGATGCTTCAGCGCTCTTGTCCTCGCTGGCGTCAACTCTCCAGTCGTCTGAAAATCCCGCTGTCAGCGTCGACGTGGAGGCGGCGTGGTCAAGGCTGAGCGCGGCGATGGACCAGCGTCCGCTCCGCGTCATCGAAGGCGCGGGTCGCCAACCCATCGTGATTGGGACAAGGCGGGAATCCGCGTTTGGTTCGAGAACCCGAGCGGCGTACTGGGCCCTCCCTGCTCTGGCCGCCGCCAGCATCATCGTCCTTTTGGCCACCGGCACCTGGCACTCCCCCTTCTCTCCTTCGACCGGAGCGAACGACTTGCAAACCGTTGCTACAGCGGTCGGCGAGCGGAGGACGATCAGGCTGGACGACGGAATCACCGTGATGCTCGCCCCGTCAACCTCACTTGAAGTAGGACGACGCTCAAACGACGGGCAGCGCAGGCTGCGCCTGAACGGAGAGGGGTATTTCACCGTCGCGCACGACCCGCGTCGTCGCCTTACGGTGCAGACCGCTACGGCTCTGGTCGAAGACATCGGAACCGCTTTCAATGTCCGCTCGATACCGGGTACCGCGCGGTCCGAGGTTTCCGTCGTCGAGGGCGTCGTGTCGCTTCGAAGTGCGCTGGCGAAGTCTTCGCTCCCGTTGCAGTTGGCAGCAGGATCCGCTGCTACCGTGGAGGGATCCGGTGCGCCACGACTCCTTGCCAGCGGCCAGACGGCGGACGCGCTGGCGTGGACGCGTGGAGAGATCGTGTTCCGCGACGCGACGCTTGCGGAAGTGATCCTGGAGCTTCACCGGTGGTACGGACTCGACATCACCATGACCGACCCTACTCTCGCAGCGCGAACGCTCAGCGCGCGGTTCGCTGGTGAGCCCGCGGAGGCAGTCGTTCAGGTAATCACACAGACGCTGGGAATCGTGTACCGGCTCGACGGTCGTCACCTGACGTTCAGCCCGGGGCCTCGGTGAGAATGAATCTGAGAGCCGGTGTTGCGACGATTCTTTCCATCGCTTCGCTCGCCACACCATTTCGGCTCGATGCCCAGGCGGCCACGGCGCTCTTCAAGAGCTTCGCCGCCTCCCCGGGGGGCAATCCGTTGGAACGCGTGATCAGGGTAGACCTGACGGACACCGCGCTTTCCGATGCGGTGTCCGCCATCGCCCGGGACGCGAGTGCCCGCATCTCCTACAGCCGCGAGCTCCTCGGCGAGCGCCGCGTGTCACTGCATCAGCGCTCGATCACCGCCGGCGCCGCCCTGGCCGAGATACTCGGAGGCTCGAAACTCGAAGCGAGGTTTATCACCGACGACCTGATTGTTCTGGCGCCGACCGGAAGCGTGGCCTCGCTGCCCCTCTCCGGTGTGGTCCTGGACGCCAACAGCGGTGCGCCGCTCGACGGCGCTTCACTACTTGTGGATGGAAGGGTCGCGCGCGTCACTAACTACGCTGGACTCTTCTCCGGACTCCGACTTCCTGCGGGTGCGGGTGTCGTGCTCGTCCGCAAAATCGGCTACATAGCCCGCGCGGTAGCTCCGCCCGAAGATTCCGCGCTCGCGAGCCGGCTCCGCATAGCTCTGGAGCCCGCACCGCTCCCTCTCGATCGCATCGTCGTAATGGGAACGCTCGGCGGCTCCGCCGAGCAGTCGCTCGCGAGCGCGGTGACGGTACTTAGCGGCGCGAAGTTGCGGAATCTCGAGCTGGGGTCCCTCGATGACATCTTTCGAGGACTGATTCCCGGGGTCGTGGGTTGGGACGATGGTCCGTCCTCTCTCATCAGCCACCTCGGAAGCGTTCGCGGCGCGGCTTCGTTCTCCATCAATTATTTCAAGACATACATCGACGGGATCGAAGTCGCCGCTCCGTTTCTCGGATCAATGCTCGATCCCTCGATGATCGAGCGCATTGAGGTAATTCGTGGTCCACAGGGTGCGGCTCTTCACGGCTCTGATGCAAGCAGCGGTGTAATCCAGATCGTGACCAAGGACGGCCGCGGTGCGATGACCGGACGCCCGCGCTTCACCCTTTCTGCTGCCGAGGGAAGAATGCGCAGTCGCTTCGTGGCCGGCTCCGCTCCTACGCGCGAGGTGAGTGGCTCGGTCGGCGGAGCGAACGCCAGTGCGTCCTTCCTCGCGGGAGGAAAAAGGCAAACAACCGGCGCGTACGTGCAGGGCGGTTCGGCGAGCCAGAGCTCCGCTTTCGGAAGGGTGCACGCTGGGACCAGCAAGGCAAGCGCGGACATTGAGCTGCACCAAAACAATGTGGACGGCGGTGCGGCGACCAATCCGATACTCGTACAGCTCGGAGTCCCGGTGCTACACGCGGTGGATAATCCGGTACGGGCCGCCCACCATGGGACAGCCGGAGGAACCATACGCTTCGCGCCGTCTTCGCACCTGAAGCTCCTCGCGACTGCCGGCTACGACCGCTTTTCCCTCGAAGGAGTCGGAACTCCGGTGCCATTCATCAGTCCGGCCGACTCGGTTCTCGTCGCGGCCAGGGGCGCGTTTGAGCGCAAGTCGCTGAGGCTCGCGACTGACCTGTCACCGGGGTCGGCTGGCATCATTGGGACATCGCTGGCCTTTGGGCTCGACGCCTCTCATCTAAGGCACGCCAGTGACGCCGTCTATAGTGAAGGAAGATTGCTCTCGCCCGGCGGCGTCGAATCCGAGTCGAGTCACGGTCTTTTCACTCAGGCGACGGTGTCCCTCGGTCAGGTTGTCTTCCTGACCGGCGGCTTGCGCGGAGAATGGAATACGTCGTTCGGTAATGCGTACGGCGGCGCTCGCCTCCCGCAGCTGGGGGCAGTGGTCATCGGCGATATCGGCAAGTTCACTCTTAAGACGCGCGCGTCGTATGGGAAGGGTATCCGTCCACCTGCCATGGACGCCGACCGGCTGGTGCAGCTGACCGAGCTGACGCAGCGAGCAAATCCGCTGCTGGCACCGGAGTCTCAGTCGGGGGCGGAGCTTGGGCTCGATGGTTACTTCGACAAGTGGGCATCGCTCAAGATCACCTATTACGATCAGCATGCCGAAGGTTTGATCCAGCAGGTGCTCGTCGACGAGAGGTCGCGCCCGAGAGTCGTGCAGCAGCAGAATATCGGCACGATCAGGAACACAGGCTGGGAGGCAGAGGCCAACGCCGACATCGGCTTGGTTGGTTTCGCGGCCAACTACGCTCGGACAGAGAGCCTGGTGCGTTCCATCGCGCCCCGTTACACCGGAACATTGCGTGTCGGTGACCGAATGCTCGAAGTGCCAGACTGGAGTGCATCGGCCACTGCGACCGTCGGCGGCCCCCGCAGATCCTTGTCGTTCAGCATGTGGAGCGTCGGCGACTGGATCAACTACGACTGGATCGCGCTCTACACCGCGGTGCTGACGAAGGATCCCAACCGCGGGCCACCGCGCTCCTACTGGATCCGATATCCCGGATTCACCCAGATCCGCGCCAGTGCCCGGCAAAAGCTGTGGGCGTCATCCGAGATCTTCGTCCGGGGTGACAACCTCACCAATGTGCTGAATGCCGGGCGGGATAACTTGCACGTGAACACCGGACGGACGGTCACGCTCGGCCTGCGCGCGCTCTACTGACCGTCAGCCCTCTCCTTTCGCACCCTGGACAACCGCGCGCCTTCCTCGTCGCGCCACTTGGCGATCCTGGCATGGTCACCGGATAGCAGTACCTCCGGTACGGCGTGTCCGCGAAATTCCGGCGGTCTCGTATAGCTCGGCGCGCTCAATTCTCGACCGAAGAATGAATCACCGCGCGCGCTGTCGAGATCTGACATCGCGCCGGGGAGCAGTCTCACCGTCGCATCGATGATCGCCAGCGCAGCTGCTTCGCCACCGCTCAGCACGAAATCGCCGAGAGAGATCTCCTCCGTAGCGAGATGATCGGCGACCCGCTGGTCGATGTCCTTGTAATGGCCACACAAGAGCGTTAGCTCCTCACCCGCTGCAAACCGCTCGGCGTCGGCGTGGGAGAACACGCGGCCGCGCGGAGACAACAGAACGATCGGCGGCTTCGTGTTCAACGATTCCACCGCCTCGAAGAATGGCTGCGGCTTCATCACCATCCCGGCGCCACCTCCGTACGGAGCGTCGTCGACGGTGCGGTGCTTGTCGTGGGTGAAATCCCGCAGGTCGACGAGGTTGTACTGAACGCTGCCGGCCGCCGCCGCGCGCGACGGGATGCTCAGCCCGAGAGGTCCACGAAAAAAATCCGGAAAGATCGTGACGACGTTGATCCTGAGCGGCACTGGGTCAGTCCGTGGAATCGGAATTGTCGTCCAGAAATCCGAGCGTGTCGTTGATCACGATCGTGCGCGCGTCGATGTCGGTCTTGACCACCATCTCGGGACGGTAGGGGATGATCACGCTTTCCCGAGCCGTCTTGACGTCGAGCATGATGCCCTGTGGAAGCTCGTAGAATGTTGTCACGGAGCCGATCCGCTCTCCGGTCGTTCTCACTACCGTCATTCCAATCAGATCGTGGAGGTAGACCTCGTCCTCCCTGAGCGGCGGCAGCTCGCTGAACGGCGCCAGAAGGTATCGCCCGCGCCAGAGCTCCGCGCTGTCGCGATCCTTGAGCTCCTCGAACTGGACGATGAGTCCCTTCTTGAACGGCTTCGACTGGGAGACCGTGAGTGTCGGAGTCTCCTCCTCACCCTTCGCGTCACGGACGATCGCCAGATCGCCGCTCGAGGTTCCCGCAAAAACACGACTGCCGGACGCGAAGACCACGTCCGGCTTGTCGGTGAGAGGCTCGATTACTACCTCACCGCGAATCCCCTGCGCTTTGCGGATCAGCCCGACGATCGCGTATTCGGGCTCAGGCATTGGAGAGGGCGGCGCTCTAGGCGCCGGCGGGTGCTTCGCTCGCCTCGATGACCGGGACGGCGACGACCTTGCGCTCGATGCCGAGTCTCTTCTCGTGGCGATTCTTGAGAACGCCGGCGCGCCGAAGGAGCGACCGGACTGTGTCGGTCGGCTGTGCGCCCTGATCCAGCCAGTAGTTGGCTCTCGCTTCGTCGACGTTGAGCGAGCCCTCACTCTTCCGGGGAGCGTACTGGCCGATGATCTCGATGAACTTTCCATCTCGCGGGCTCTGCGAGTCGGCGACGAGAATGCGGTAGAACGGTGCGTTTTTCCGCCCAACGCGGCGGAGGCGAATCTTTACCATGTCCTTACTGCTCCCTTACGAGTGTGTATTGAGACGCGTATCGCGTCTCGAACCGGGCTCCTCGCGGCACCGGAAGGTCCGGTGCGCACCCGGTGCTACTGGGGTCATGCAATGTAACTGGTCAAAGATTCCCGGCACAGAGGCTCGTAGATTGTGCTTCGATACAGCTGTAGAAAAGTCAGGGCGTTGTGAACTATGAAACTGGCATCTCTGCCACTGACGCCTCCCGCCCGTTCAGTTGCCCTTTGTGACCCACTACCTCCCAAACATGCCGGGCATGGACGGCATCCCCATCCGTCCCCCGCCCGCCATCTTCTTCATCATCTTCTGCATCTCGCGGAACTGATCGAGCAACCGGTTCACGTCGCTGATCGGGCGACCAGACCCCTTCGCGATCCGGGCCCGTCTAGAGCCGTTGATCACACCGGGATTCTTGCGCTCCTCGGGCGTCATCGAGAGCACGATCGCCTCGACGTGCTTCATCCGCTTGGGGTCCGCCTTCATCTGCTTCAGCGCCTTCGTGTTCACACCGGGCAGCATTTTCAGGATCCCCTCGAGCGGGCCCATTTTCTGGATCTGACGCATGCTGTTCAGGAAATCGTTCAGATCCATCCCCTCTTTCCGGACCTTCTTCTCGAGCCGCTTCGCCTCCGCCTCGTCGAACGTGGCTTGCGCCTTTTCCACCAGGGTGACGATGTCCCCCATCTGGAGGATGCGTCCGGCCATTCGCTCCGGATGGAACTCCTCCAGCGCATCGGGCTTCTCGCCGACGCCGATGTACTTGATCGGCTTCTTGGTGACGCCGTAAATCGAGAGGGCAGCGCCGCCCCGGGCATCGCCGTCCATCTTCGTCAGAATA
This sequence comes from Gemmatimonadota bacterium, assembly GCA_031372985.1. GTDB lineage: Bacteria > Gemmatimonadota > Gemmatimonadetes > Gemmatimonadales > Gemmatimonadaceae > UBA4720. The sequence continues at coordinate 33,556 of JANMMF010000069.1, read as the reverse complement.
ACGCCGGTGATGTCGAGCACTTTGTCGAATCCCTGGGCAATCTTCACCGCGTCCTGGCCGGTCATTCCGTCGGCGACGAGCAAAATCTCTGACGGCCGCAATGCGTCCTTGAGAGTACGAAGTTCCTGCATCATCGCCTCGTCGATCTGCAGCCGGCCGGCGGTGTCGATGATCACCACGCGGTCCCGCTCGTGCAGCGCTTCCGCCACGCCGGCACGGGCGATCTTCACGACGTCCTGGGTCGTGCGATCCGCGTACACCGGGATGGACAGCTCGCGACCGAGCGTCTCGAGCTGGTCGATCGCAGCGGGCCGGTAGACGTCGGCTGCGACGAGTCGGGTCGAGCGGCCCTCCGCCATCAGCTTGCGCGCGAGCTTGGCAGCGGTGGTGGTCTTCCCGGACCCCTGCAGGCCGACCATCATCACGACGGACGGGGGGACGGTGCTCAGCTTGATCCCTTCGCGACGCTCGCCCAGCATGGCGGCGAGCTCCTCGTGGACGATCTTGACTAGCTGCTGTCCGGGAGAGACCGCACTGAGCGCGTTGACGCCGGTCGCTTTCTTCTCGACGCGCTCCAGGAACTCGCGGGTGAGCTGGAAATTGACGTCGGCCTCGAGCAACACGCGGCGGACTTCGCGGAGGCCCTCCTTGATGTCGGCTTCGTTAAGAACACCGCGGCCACGCAGGCGGGCGAACGTGGCTTCGAGCTTTTCGCTCAGATCCTCGAACATAGCCTTTAAACATAGGCGCCGTTAACTTCTGAAACAACTGAAGCGCAACGCCGCTCGAGAGGGACTGGATGACGCCTGCACAGCGTAAAGACGACATACTCCACGCTGAATTACCATCGACGCTGCCGCTCATGGCGCTTCGATCCACGATCGTGTACCCACTGGGCACCATCGCGGTGCAGATGGGCGCTCCGGAGAATCTTTCCCTCCTCAAGGCAAACGAGCAGTCCGGCCTGATCGTCGGACTCGTCGTCGCAACGGGCGACCACGACGATGTGCTCGACCCCGAGAGATTCGTCGGCCGGGTTGGCGTGGCGGCCCGCGTGCACGAGCGAATCAATCTTCCCGGCGAGACCGTCCAGATCACGCTCCAGGGCTTGCGACGGCTGATCGTCGAAGGCGTCGTGCAGACGGAGCCGTTCCCGATCGTCCGCATCAAGCCGGCGAAGGAGATCCCGCCCGATCCGAACGAAGTCGATGACCTCATCTCACGCATCGTCGCCGGAGCTGAGACCCTGGCGGAGCTGATCGACCGTATTCCGGACGAAGTGCCGGCGATCCTCAAGATGAACATCTCGGATCCGGGACGCTTCGCCGATCTGGCCGCGACAAATCTCAACTTCAAGGTCTCTGACAAGGACGAGATTCTTCAGCGCCTGAACATTGGGCAGCGGCTGAAGTTCCTCCTCGGTCGCGTCGAGCGCGAAGTCGGCCGCGCGCGGGTTGCCGAAGACGTAAAGCGGCAGACCGAGATCAAGATCGAGCAGCACCAGCGCGAGTTTTATCTGCGCCAGCAGCTGCGCGCGATTCAGTCGGAGCTGGGCGAAGGCGATCCGGGCGAGAAGGAATCGATCGAGACCCTCAAGAAGCTCGAGGAAGCCAATCTGCCCGAGAAGGCAGCGCAGGAAGGGCGGCGCGAGATCGAGCGAATGCGGAATCTCTCCCCCGCATCGAGCGAGTATCAGGTCATTCGCACCTATCTCGACTGGATGCTCGCGCTTCCATGGAACGTGAAATCGTCGAAGGACGAAGTCATCGAGCTGAAAAAAGTAGAGGAGCTTCTCGACTCGAGGCACTATGGCCTCAAGGAAGCGAAGGAGCGCATCACCGAGTATCTGGCGGTACGGAAGCTCCGGGGTGGGGATCCGCATGGTCCGATTCTTTGCTTCGTCGGCCCTCCGGGAACAGGCAAGACGTCGCTCGGTGAAGCGATCGCGATGTCGATCAGCCGCGCTTTCTACCGGATCTCCGTTGGCGGCGTGCGAGACGAGGCGGAGATCCGTGGCCACCGGCGTACCTACGTGGGAGCGATGCCCGGCCTGATCCTTCAGTCGCTGCGACGCGTGCAGGTTAGGGACGCGGTGCTGATGATCGACGAGATCGACAAAATGACGAGCGGGGGCCCCTCCGGTGACCCCACCGCTGCCATGCTCGAGGTGCTCGACCCCTCCCAGAACTCGAATTTCGTCGATCACTATCTCAATCTGCCGTTCGATCTTTCGAGCATTCTCTTCATCTGCACGGCGAACAATCTGTTCGACATCCCGGCGCCGCTGCGCGACCGCATGGAAGTCATTCGCGTCCTCGGCTACACCGTCGAGGAAAAGGTGGAGATCGCGTGGCGATATCTGTTGCCGAGGCTCCTCGAGGATCACGGCATCACCGACAAGGACATCCAGTTCACGGACGAGGTCCTCGGCTACATCTCCAGCCGTTATTCGCGCGAAGCGGGACTCCGCAACTTCGAGCGGAACATCGCCTCACTGATGCGCAAACGCGCGCGCAAGAAGGCAGACGGCGAAGAAGGTGCGTGGATCGTGGACAATCCGATGGTCACCGACATCCTCGGGAATCCGACCTACACCCTCGAGGACGCCGATCAGGAGCCGGAGATCGGTGCCGTGACGGGAATGGCGTGGACGGCGACCGGCGGCGACCTGATGGTGATCGAGGCGCTGAGAATGCCCGGCACTGGACGCCTCACCGTCACCGGCCAGCTCGGCGACGTGATGCGCGAGTCAGTCGATGCAGCGTACTCGTATGTCCGCTCGCGCGCGCACACGCTGGGAGTAGAGGACATCGAATTCAAGGAGTGCGATCTCCACGTGCATTTCCCGGCTGGCGCGATTCCGAAAGATGGTCCGAGCGCCGGCGCCGCCGTGACACTCGCCATTGCCAGCGTGCTGAGCCGGCGCCCGGTGCGGCGCAACATGGCCCTCACCGGTGAGATGACGTTGCGCGGTAAGGTGCTCGAGATCGGCGGCGTCAAGGAAAAGGTGATGGCGGCCTATCGCGCCGGGCTCAGGCAAGTGCTTCTCCCGAAGGCGAACGAGAAGGATCTGCGTGGAATACCCGACGAGGTCGTGAACAGCATGACGTTCACGTTCGTCTCGACGATGGATGAGATCATCCAGCTCGCGCTGCAAGCCAAGCCACCGGGAACGCTGGCCGACTCCGCCGAGCCGCACGGCGATGTGCCGGCCAAGAATGCCGTCAGTGATTCATCGACGGCGTGATCAACCGCAGCGCCCCGGCAGGAGCAGTCACGAGCTAGGTGGACGTCGAAAATACCTGGGTCCAGTTTGCAATCCACGTCTTCGTTGGCACAATGGCGGGGGGACTCTCCGACACCGTAGCCGTGTGGATGCTGTTCAACCCGAAGCGTAAGCGGTTCGGATTCCAGGGAGCGATCCCCAAGAACCAGAACCGGCTGGCGAAAAGCCTCGGTCGAACAGTGGGCGAACGGCTGCTTACACCGGGGGATCTGCAGAGCGAGCTCGCGCGTCCGGAGCTGCTCGCCGCCTTTCAGGCGCGGATCGAAGACGTAATCGCCGGGATCCTGACATCGCGCGAGCCGCTGATCGACAAGGTGCCGCCCGCCGTCGTGACGGCGCTGGAAGGCGCTATGACATCGTACCTGCCGGTAGCGATGACCAAGCTCGGCGCATTCCTCGGCCAGCCCGCGACGAGAGTCAAGCTACGGAACGCCCTGCATTCGATGTTCAATCGCTTCGTCGACGATATGCGCTTCCACGAGCGAATATTCGCGAAGCTCATGATGACCGAGAAGAAGTTCGACACGGTGCTCGACGCGATCGAGACGGACGGAGTCGAGCAGGTCGTGGGCTTGCTCGAGGAGCCGGAGATCAGGGAAGAGATCTCGAAGGCGATCCACGACGCGATTCTTACCTATCTGCAGAAGCCGATCTCCGACATTCTGGGCGATGTCGAGGCGAAAAAAGATCCGGATGCGCCGAGGCGATTGGCGGCGCAGGCGGCACCCGTGATCTGGGAGTGGGTGCACGACCAGCTACCCGAGCTGATCAAGAAGCTCGACGTGCAGGCGATGGTCGAGCGCAAGGTGATGGCATTCAGCGTGGATCGCGTCGAGGAGATCCTGCGCAACGTCATCCAGAACGAGCTCAACCTGATCATCACCACCGGTTACGTTCTCGGCGCGCTCATTGGCGTTTGCACATTCTTCCTGCAGAAGGTTGTGCTCGGCTGGTAAAGGCAACTGAAGGTCCTACTTGCCCAACTACTGCGTCAGTGTCACCTGGCTGGGCTGGACGATAGAGGTACTGGCTCCCTTGGGCACATCGACGTAGATGACGAGCGGGCGGCCTCCCGCCTCGGTCGCCGTCAATCGAAGCGACCGGTTGGCGGTGGAGTAGGAGCTCTCGGACTTGTTGGTGCTCGCCGCCGCTTTCACTCCGAACCGCTTCTCGATCGCCTGTCCCGCGATGTGGAAGAACTCGCCGGCTTCGACGGGAGAATCCCACACGGTGACCCAGACGATTCCCGGACCCTGCGGCGTGTTTATGACCGCGTAGCGATCGCCGTCCCATCCGGACGCGCCACGCACGGCCTCGTTCTGATCGTTGAGACTCTCAAACAGGAAGAGCCTCGTCTCGAACTCACCGAGATCGTTTTGATACGTCTCCGTCGCGTTGGACAGCGTTCCCAGCGACACCCTGGTCGGTGCGTCGCGGTTCACGAAGTACGCGGCCGGATGGATGATCTGCTCCGTCGAGGCTGGCATGTCCTGGTAGATCACAGCACCCGGTTTTCTTTCCTTGTAATTCCGGTAGAACTCGGCGCCGCTCAGATAGGGGAAAATCAGGGTTTCCTGAATCGGTCTCGGCGCGGCGGCGAAGACCGGCATCGACGCCTGACTCTCGCGTATCAGATCCCTGATCCGGTCCCAGCCGCCCGGCAGGTTGATCGTGATGTTGGAGCCCCCCAACATGATGGCGATCTGCTCGTACACGGCCTGCCCCTCGAACACGGCCTGTGCCGCTGTGAGTCGATCGTTGTCGTCTCTGATCTTCTGGACCGAATCGAGACTTATGTATTGGTCCTGAAGGGCGTGAACCAGCTCGTGGGTGATCGTGATGCCGGCTATGTCCTTCGCCGCACCCTCGACGATGTAGAGGGCCTTCGTACGCGGATCGTAATAGCCGACGATCTGCTCCTCGAGCAGGTTCGTCAGGAACGGCTGGAGCTTGAGGGTGTCCGGGATCATGCCAAGGAGCTTGTATGCCGCCTCCTGGCCGATGAGGTCGCGCACCGTCTGCGCGTCCGTGAACTGCTTGAGGACGAACTCCCGGACCTGCGCCTTCGAGCGCATCTCGATCTTCGGCGGAGACTTGAACTTGAGGCCGACCGCTCTCTCGATCATCGGCACGGCCTGCGCGACTTCTTCCGCGTAGGGACCTTCTAATTTGGGCTTCTGACTCTCACACGCGAATACGAGGGAGAGAAAACCGGCGCCGACCAGTGTGGCGCTTCGTGTCACACGAACATTCATTATTAGAGTCCCGAGAAGCGCAGGTACCACCCGATGAGAGCGTCGCCGAAAAGCAATGCGATCAGCGCCGCCGGCGCAAGAAAGACGCCGAACGGCAGCTCGCGTTTGCGCCATCCTGCCGACGCTTCGAGCGGAAGCTCCGTCTGGCCCTTGTCGTCCGCGAGTCCTCGCGCTGACAGAGGGTAGACGATCCCGAGAAGAATAACAGGCGCGATCGCGGCGGCGATGAAGATCGTTAGCAGCGCTCGTGCGGGGCCGACTGCCGCACCCACGACCGCCATCAAGGTCACGTCGCCGAATCCCATCGCCGGTCTCCTGAGCCACACTTCTCCAAGCCAGCCAACGATCGAGATCGCGCCCGCACCGACACACATCCCGAGGATCGCCTCCCATGGCCGCGCAAACGGCTCCGCCTCGCCAAGGTAGAGCGCGACAAATGAGGACAGGAGCACGAAGAGGACACCGAACACGGTGAATCCATCGGGGATGAGAAAGTGCTTCGCGTCGGTGATCGCGATTCCAAGCAGCACCGTCGCGAAGACAGCCACGCGAAACGCGGTGAAGGTCAGCCCGAAGTACATATAGGCCGCGAGCCAGAGCAGCCCGACAAGCAGCTCCACGATCGGATACTGAATCGATATCCGCTCTCCGCAGCCGCTGCAGCGCCCGCGCAGGATAAGCCAGCTCAGGATCGGAATATTCTCGCTGGCCGAGATCTGGTGCCCGCATTTTGGGCAGCGGGACCTCGGCTTCACCACCGAGAGACCTTCCGGCCAGCGGCTGATGGCGACGTTGAGGAACGACCCGAAGCTCGCACCCATCAGAAACACGAATACCGCCATGATGATTTCGATCATGCCCGAAGCTCGTAGAGAATGATTCCCGCTGCAACCGCGACGTTCAGTGACTCGACGCTCGCGGCGATCGGAAGAGAGATGGTTTTCCGCGCCTTCGCGCGAACTTCCGGAGAGAGCCCCGAGCCCTCGTTTCCGAGAGCGACTGCCAGCCGCGGCGCGGCCTCGCTCCGATCGAGTGCGCTCCCCCCCGCGTCGGCCGCCCATAGCTCGATCTCGCGTCGATCGAGAAAAGCCAGCGTTTCGGCCAGATCCGCATGAAGCGCGGGGTGGGCGAACTGCGCACCCATCGAGCTTCGAATCACTTTGGGATTCCAGAGGTCGACGGTTCCCGGCAGCGCGATCGTCGCAGTTGCTCCCAGTGCCGCGGCCGTTCGCAGGATAGTACCGACGTTGCCCGGATCCTGAACGCCGTCCAGGAGCAGCAGGCGGCACAAGGGACCGATCTCGAGTGTATCCAATGAACGGGCGGGAATCTCTCCAATGGCAATCACGCCCTGGGGAGAGTCTGTCTCCGCGGCGCTTCGGAAGTCCTTTTCCGACACCTCGGCGACTTCGACACTTGATTCGTCGAGGCTTTTCCGGAGGGCCTGTCCGCGAGGCGCGGTGAGCAGCTGTGGGGCAACCAGAGCACCCCGCAGCTCGAGGCCTGAGCGGAGCAGCTCCTCGACCGACCTGACGCCTTCGGCGACAAAGAGGGAGTGCTTCTCGCGGGCCTTTCTGCGCCCCAGATCGCGCGCAAGAGTAAGCAATTTCACAGCTTGGGCATCAGGGGCTTGCTGGAATAGGATTTGCCTTTCGTGTCACTCGTAGTTGCCGCGAGCCCCGAGACGAAGGGCGTCGGCGTTAATTTCATCTTCGGAGTATCAATGAAGCGAATTCTCATAGGGATTGCGCTCACATCGTCCCTGGTTGCGTGCGGCATCTCGCAGCAGCAGGAAGTGCAGATGGGGGTGGAATATGCGCAACAGATCAACGCGCAACTACCGATCGTTCAGGATCCAGAGCTGAATCGGTACATCAACGTGCTGGGAGATTCGATCGCGCGCCTCACCAGCCGGGGCAATCTGGACTGGCGTTTTTTCATCGTCGACAGCAAGGAAGTCAACGCCTTCGCCGTTCCCGGCGGATTCATCTACGTCAATCGCGGCCTAATCGAGCGTACTGACCGGATGGACGAGGTCGCCGGCGTGCTAGGCCACGAGATCGGGCACGTGGTGCGGCGCCACACCGTCAAGCAGATGGAAAAGGCACAGGGAGCGAATATCGGAGTCACCCTCGCCTGCGTCCTTACCAGCGTCTGCAACAGTCAGGTTGCCGGCGCTGCGATCAACATCGCGGGCGGCGCCGTATTCGCTCGTTTCAGCCGTCAGGACGAGCTGGAAGCGGACAACGAGGGAATCAACAACGTCGTTCGCGCTGGAATCAATCCACAGGGCATCGTGACGATGTTCCAGAAGCTGATTGCCGAGCGTAGAAGCCGCCCCGCCGGAGTCGAGGCCTGGTTCCGAACCCACCCGCTGGAAGAGGATCGGATAGCGGCAGTTCAGGCCCGCATCAACCAGATCCCCCCCGCAACGCTCGCGAGGCTAGGCACTGATACGCGCAACTTCCATACGTTCAAGGCGAGGCTCCAGTCGCTGCCTCCGTCCCCACCGCCGCGCCAGTTGCAGTAGTCTCGGCAAGCGAGTTTGAGTGTCGATGATGCGCCGTGGGAAACCACGGCGCATCTTTCGTCAATGCGCATTGCGCTCACCATCGCGGGCTCGGATTCGGGCGGCGGCGCCGGGATTCAAGCGGACCTGAAGACGTTCCAGAGGTTTGGCGTTTTCGGCACCTCAGCGATCACGGCGATCACCGCGCAGAACACCATTGGCGTCAGGACCTGGGAAGCGGTATCCCCGGATCTCGTCCGGGCACAGATCGATTCAGTGGCGGAAGATCTACCCCCCGCGGCGTTCAAGAGCGGGATGCTCGCCAACGCAGCCATTGCATCGGTAGTCGCCAGCGCCATCCGTGAGCACTCGCTGCGCAACTACGTTCTGGATCCGGTGATGGTGGCCACCTCGGGCGATGTGCTGCTCGAGCGCGACGCGATCGAGGTGATACGCCGCGAGCTCATCCCGCAGGCATTTCTCGTGACACCAAATCTGCACGAGGCGGCGATCCTGGTTGGTGAAGAGATCGACGACGAGGATGCGATGGCGCGGGCAGCCGAGAAAATCGTGGCGGACATGGGCGCGCAGGCGGTGCTCATCAAGGGCGGGCACATGGCCTCTGGCGACAGGGTCGTCGACATTCTCTACGACGGGAACGTGCGCGCATTCCGCGGTCAGCGTCTCGACGCCCGGAACACTCACGGGACGGGGTGCACTCTCTCGGCGGCGATTACGGCGCAGCTCGCCAAGGGAGAGTCACTGCACGCTGCCGTACGAGTTGCCATCGTCTACGTGCACAACGCGATCGCCAGCGCACCGGGGCTCGGATCAGGTCACGGGCCCTTGAACCATCTTGCTGAAGACAGCTGACTCGCTTCTTACCTGACAGCGAACGGTTGAGCCGCGGCAGACCGCGCCAGGAACTCGGTCACCAGCGACTCGAACGCGGCGCTCACGCGGTTGGTCGTCTCTAGCACTTCAGCATGACTGAGCGCGGCACCGGTGACGCCGGCGGCGGCGTTGGTGATGCAGCTCACCCCAGCCACGCGCATACCCAGCGCTCTGGCGACGATTACCTCGGGCACGGTCGACATTCCAACGGCGTCCGCGCCGAGGAGCCGGAGCATCTTCACCTCGCTCGGCGTCTCGTATGAGGGACCGAGCAATCCCGCGTATACCCCTTCGCGGAGCTTGATCCCGAGCGCTTCCGCCGTCGTCCGCAACAGCCAGCGCAGACCAGGATTGTAGGCATCAGTCATGTCGGGAAAACGAATCTCGCCATCGCGCGACTCACCGACCAATGGGTTGGTGCCCATGAGATTGAGATGATCCGAGATCATCATCAGGTCGCCGACTGCGAGCTTGGATGAGATTCCTCCAGCCGCATTCGAGACGAAGAGGTCGTGGGCGCCGAGCGCGTGAAAAACCCGAACCGGAAATGCCGCCAGCGCGGCTGGATGCCCCTCGTACATGTGAAAGCGGCCGCTCAGGGCGACGATCTCGCGGCCGCCCAGGGATCCGACGATGACGGCGCCTTCGTGACCGGCGACTGTGACCTCCGGAAAGCCGGGTATGTCACCGAACGGAATGCGCACGGCGTCCGCGATCGATTTGGAGAGTCCGCCCAGTCCGGAGCCGAGGATGATCCCGACCTTTGGCTCCTGCGGTGCGCGCTTGCGAATCGCTTTCGCGGCCTGGATTGCCGCTTCCGTCGAGTACTCGCCTTTCATTCGTCGAACCCGATCAGCTCCTCGATTTTGTCCGAGGCTTCCTCGATCAGCATCAGCCGCTCCTCCCACGGAAGAAATGCGCTCTCGAATCCGTTGAGCGCAATACCGGCGAGCTCGTCCACCGTAAAGCCCAGATGCTCGGCAGCGTGTACGTACTCATCGGTGAGCGTGGTGCCGCTCATCAGGCGGTTGTCGGTGTTGAGCGTGACGTTCAGCCCACGATCGAAATACTCACGGAGTGGGTGGGCTTCGTAGGAATCGGCCACCCTCGTCTGAACGTTGCTGGTCAGGCAGATCTCGAGCGCGATGCGCCTGTCGTTCACGTACTGGGTGAGATCCGGATCCTCGATCAGCCTTGTGCCGTGGCCGATGCGATTGGCGCCGCAGATGTGCACCGCCTCGCGCACGGATTCGGCGCCGTCCCCTTCTCCGGCGTGCACAGTAACCGCGAGGTTGTGCTCGCGCGCGTAACGAAACGCGGCGACGTGCCGCGCCGCGGGGTGTCCCTTTTCGCCGCCGGCGAGGTCGAACGCCACGACGCCGTCATTCTTGAACTCAACGGCGAGCTGGGCCATCTCGAGCGATTGCTCCGGCGTGAATGCCCTGAGCGCGCAGATGATGAACCGCCCGGTGATTCCAAAGTCCTTCTCGGCACGGCGAAGTCCGCGTAGAGGAGCTTCGACAGCCTGCACCAGAGTCAGGCCGTGCACGACGTTGAGGATCGGGGCGTTCCTTACCTCGATGTAGCGGACGCCGTCCTCGGACGCGTCTTCGGCCAGCTCGTACGCTATTCGCTCGAGCGCCTCCTCGGTCTGCATCACGGAGACCGTGACATCGAAGCGGCGCAGGTAATCCTCGAGGGTCTTGGCGTCGTCCACCCTCATGAATTCCGCCAGCTCCTCGGCAGTGTGCCTCGGCATTTGAACGCGCGCCTCGCGCGCCAGGTCGAGCAGAGTCGCGGGCCGAACGGAGCCGTCGAGATGGCAGTGGAGCTCCGCTTTCGGAAGCTGGCGGAGCTTGCTGGAGAAAATCGATAAAGGCATTACAATGAGTTGAGGTCTGATTCGTCGGAGTCAGCTTGTCGAGCGCGAACGATGCGAAAGATTGCGCCGTTGTGCACGGGTGTGTCGTTGGCGGTGACGATTCCCCGACTATCGGTAATCATTCGCTCTCCGTTGCGCACCGCCGCGGCCTGCGTTTCATCCCACGCTTCCACGGCCTGAAGCGCCGTGGCGGTCGCGGCGACCTCGACAGGACGCGCATTTATGTAAACGCGGACGATCTCGCTCATCGTGGAACCGGTGCGATGCGGACTTCGGTGGGCGCTGCGATCGGTGCGGGCAACGACTGGAGATAGTCTATCAACGCGTCGAGATCAACGATGTTGAGGGGCCTGGACGCCGTGGCGCGCCCGCTTGCGTTGTACCCTTCTCCGCCCGTTGCCAGGAAATCGTTCAGGATCACGTTGTAGCTCCGGGCATCCGACAACGGGGTGCTGTCGGCCATCGTCACCGAGGCGATGCGCGATCCCCTGGGGCGTGACGGATCGAAGCTGATCGTGAGGCCGCTGACGTGATCGTTGACGGGCGACTTGCTGAGCATGGCCTCGAGTAACCCCCGGAGCCGGGCCCCGGTCATCGTAAGAGAATACAAGGTGTTGCCGAATGGCTGAATCTCGAACAATGATCCGTAGGTTGCGTCGCCGGCGCGCAGCTCGGTTCTGATTCCGCCGTTGTTCATGATTGCGACGTCGCCCTTCCCCGCCCAACGCTGTGCATCGGCGATGAGATTGCCGAGCGGATATTGAGGGCCCTGACGCGCGAGCGTCGCCGGGATCGTGGCGATACGCCGACTCACGAGCGGTGCGACGCGAGCGACCGCTCTCTGAACGATCGAGTCGATCGACGCCATGGGCTTGATCGTGTCGACAGCCAGCTCGCGAACCTCGTGTCGGGGTGTTACGCCCGCGGCGCTGCCGAGTGGCAAATCGAGGACATCGATCGCCCGGCCGCTGGAGCGTGCCTGCACGATCGGAATTCCGTTCACTACAGTGTTGATGAGGCTGTGGCTGTGACCACTGACGATCGCATCCACCTTCGTCGTGATCTTTCTTGCCAGATCGATGATCTCTCCGTTGCAGCTGGCCCCGGGATCCCTGCCGCAGGTTGCGCCGGCGTGCGCGATCACCACCACGAAGTCCGCGCCTCGGTTGCGGAGCGCTCGTCCGATGCTGTCCACGATTGGCGCTGGATCGTCGAATCGCAGGCCCACGACATTGCCGGCACGAGTCGTTGTTGGAGTGTTGACGGTAGAGACGCCGACGATACCGATCTTGGTTCGGCCTCTCGTGACGATGGTGTCATTTCTTATCCATTTGACATCGCGGCCGTCGGTGTAGCGAACGTTGGCGCCAAGGATTCCGAATCTTGCCTGGCGCATCCGAGCACGGAGGCTGTCGACGCCCCAATCGAATTCGTGATTGCCGAGTGCGGCTGCGGCGTAGCCCATTCTATTGTAGTAATCGACGACGGGCCGTCCGTAGGAAAGGTTGGAGGCGGGAGTTCCCTGAAACATGTCGCCCCCGTCGAGGATCAATGTTTCGCATGATGGAGCGCATTCCTTTCGCGCTCTATCGATCGCCGCCGCCAGGTACGCGGCACCACCGCGCCGAACGCCGTTTGCGTCCGGTCTCGGCTCCAGCGCCCCGTGAAAGTCGTTGGTGCCGATGATGCGCAGGAATCTGGTTCCAGTCGGGAATGCCGGCTGCATGGGAGCCGGTGCCGGTGCCGGCGTTGCGGCGCCCCGCGAGAGGCTCCAGTTGGGCGTGAAGTAATCTGCCTGCCGCAGAACGCCGCGCCGCCTCACCTCGTCGATCAGGAGCTGGCGAATCTCCTGCTGCTTGTCGTAAACGACGGGCGCGCCGCTCAACATCGCGTACCCCCCGCCACCGGTCTGGCGATAGTTGTTGAGCGCCATGGTGAAGCTGTGGCCGTCCTGCACGGCCACTCCCCTGTAATCCAGCCGCGTGATCCGCGAGCCGATTGGGCGCGACACATCGATCACGTAGTCGACCCCGGAGACGACATCGAAGTTGTAGCCCGGAATCCGCGGATCCGTCTCCAGCGGCGCGGTTGGGGACGCCGGGGTCCGATAGTATCGGCTGCTGAACTCGAGATAGTCGCGCAGCTGCTTGCCCGTGATGCGCACCGCCCGCAGAGTGTTGTCGTACGGATAGAGCTGCGCCACCTGCGCAATCGTGATCGGACCCGGCCCCATCACCAGATTGGTGGAAAACGCCGCGGTCGACGCGAGATCGGAGCCCGCCGCCTTCTGCTCGGTCGCCAGGATGAAATCGATCAGCGGTGTGTCCTTCACACGCGCGGAGTCGGCGCTCCAACGCTCTGGCGTGGTTCCGATCGGCGTGGTGACGTAAGCAACGGTCTCACGGTGCGCCAGATCCGTCGCCGCGAGCACAGCCGCGTTCTCCGGATGCCCGGCAGCCTGAATCAGGTCGCTCCGTTTCTGACTGACCTTCCATGCGCCATTGGTTCTCGACGCGATCAGGTGCGCAACGCCAACGCTCGTCGCCCAGTTCCTGGGTTGGATCAGCAGCGTCTCGCCTGACGTCGCGCCGCGGTTCTCCTTGTGGGAGTGTCCATACAGCACAAGGTCGACCCCCGGAACTTCCGCGGCAATTCGGCCCGCCACGTTCTCGCCCGTTACGCCGGTGGTGACGGTGTCGTAGCTCGACGGCTCGTTGAGTCCTGAATGAACCGTCACGAGAATGATGTCAGCGCCTGCGCGTCGTGCTTCCTGCACCGCCTCGCGCACTGCCAAAACGATCGGACCGAACCTGAGCCTGCCTCGAATGTTCTCGGCGTCCCACACTGCTACGCCAGGCGTTGTGGCGCCTACGATCCCGACCTTCAGACCGGCGCGCTCGACGATCGTCCATGGCCGGTAGGCGTGAACTCCTTCTGGCTCGATCCGGTATGTATTGGCCGAAAGAAAAGGAAAGCTGGCCTGTCGCACCGCACTATCGAGGTACGACACCCCGTAGTTGTACTCATGATTTCCAATTGCCGCGGCGTCGTAGCGCATCGCATTCATCGCGGCGACGATCGGATTGGTGCGGTTGTCGGAGACCCGCGCAGCAACATACGCCAGCGGATTGCCCTGCAGCAGGTCCCCCGCGTCGAGCAGTACGACGCGGCCAGGGTTCGCCGCGCGCACCGAATCGACGATGGTTGCTGCCCTGGACAGTCCGCGCACCTCTTCCGCCCGGTTTGCATAGTAGTCCCAGGCCCGCAGGCGTCCGTGCACGTCGGTCGTGGTGGCGATCACCAGGTCGACTGGCTCAGTCGATCGCGGGAGCTGCGCGGGCGCACAGGCCAACAACGATGTCGCCAACCAAACCAGCACGAGATTTCTCATTCCCATTGGAAAATGCCTTTGACTCGGGTCGCTAGATCACACAAAACTAGCGGCCTGGCTCAATGGGCGAGAGTCGCGCAGGGCGTGTGAACCCCGCGACGCAGTCGGATCAGAAGGTGGCTTCGTTCCTAGCGGCTACAATCGGTTCGGATGCGGTAACTCCGTCAGGCAGTCGTGACGCTTCGGCGGTTGACGCGAAGCGGAGGAAGCCAACAACTTCAAGTCGTGAATGAGACGAGCGCTGTAGCCGAGCGCGTACTCGTGGTGGATGATGAGCCTGACATTGTGGCGCTGGTTGCCTATCACCTCGCCAAATCCGGCTACACCGTATCGACGGCAACGAGCGGCACGGAAGGCCTCGCGGTCGCGAGGCGCGACAAGCCGTCCATCATCGTGCTCGACCTGATGCTTCCCGGTCTTTCCGGCCTTGAGGTCATGGAAGAGCTGCGCGGCGACAGCGCGACCTCCGGCATCGCCGTGCTGATGCTGACCGCCCGGCGTGAGGAAAGCGATCGTATCAGAGGCCTCACCCTGGGTGCTGACGACTACCTGACGAAGCCCTTCAGCCCGCAGGAACTGGTATTGCGAGTCGGCGCGATTCTGCGACGCGTGAAGGCGGGGCGAGAGGAGTCTGAGGACGTCAGGCAGATCGGACCGCTGCGAATAGACAGCACCGCGCACCGGGTGACAGTAGAGGGCCGCGAAATCGACCTCACGCCAACGGAGTTCAAGCTCCTGCTTCTGCTCGTAGAGCGGCGAGGGCGCGTGCAGCCTCGAAACCTCCTTCTCGAGATGGTGTGGGAGGCGGCACCCGACATCCAGACGCGGACCGTCGACATGCACGTGCAGCGATTGAGGGCGAAGCTGGGCGAGGCCGGTGACCTCATCGAGACAGTTCGTGGATTCGGCTACCGCATTCGAAACGTCAACGAACGATCGTGAGGCTCGCCCACCGGCTGCTGCTCCAGTCGCTCGCGATCGTTGCGGTCATGGTCGTGTCCGTCGTAGTCATCATCGACAATCAGATCCACGCGGGAATTACGGATCAGGCGACCCGCGACCTTGCCGGTGAGGCGAGGCTGCTGGCCGCGCAGTGGAAGTCAGGAGTAGACCCGGATCTCCTCGCCGATGAAGCCGGAGTCGCGACCGGGCACCGCATCACTCTCATCGACTCGACGGGTCGCGTCGTCGGTGATTCCGAATTCGACGGGCCGGCGCTTCAGAGTCTGGAGAATCACAGCACTCGCCCCGAGATAGTCGAGGCGCGACAGAGCGGGGTCGGTTCGGCACGGCGCGTCAGTCCGTCAACCGGCGAGTCCCAGCTGTACGTCGCGGTCAAAGCCCCGAACGGTTTTGCACGGGTCTCGGTGACGACCAGAGCGATCGAAGAGATCTTCGCGCGAGCGCGCAGCGGAGTCATTGCCGCCGGCCTTATTTCCGTTCTGCTGGCAGGGGTGCTGGCGGTGCTCTTCTCTCGCGCAGTCTCGAGGCCGATCACCGAGCTGAGAGATGTCGCGCGATCTCTTGCCGCGGGCGAGCGCCTGCGCTATCCCCCGCTTGCGGCGCCAGGCGAGGTGGGAGACCTCGCGGACGCGATCTACCGGCTTTCAGAGCAGCTGGAGACACGGCTATCCGCGCTGGTGGCGGAACAGTCGATACTGTCGGCGCTGGTGGAGACGCTCAATGAAGGAGTGGTGGCGATCTCTCCCGAACACGAAGTCGTCCGAATCAATGATACGGGACGCCGCCTGCTCTCGATCGACCGGACCGTTCCGTTCGGGATGGATTTCCTTCCCCGCGAAGCAACGCTTCGGAGCGCGATCTCACGGGCGTTGAAGGGCACGGAGACGGAGCCGGAAGAGGTTGTAATCGACGACAACACTCTGTCGCTAACCGCGAGCCCACTCGTCAACGGTGGCGCGGTCGTCGCGCTGTTCGACTTGACTCCCATCCGGAAGCTCGAAGCGGTCCGCCGGGATTTCGTCGCCAACGTCTCCCACGAGCTGCGCACTCCGCTCACGATCATTGGCGGCTTCGCCGAAACGCTTCAGGACCCGAGTGTGCCGGCGGACAAGCGGGCGGAGTTTGCCAAGACGATCTTCAGCAACACTCAGCGCATGCAGCGGATCGTTGACGAGCTACTCGACCTTTCCCGAATCGAGTCGGGTCACTGGACGCCGAGGCCCGAGCCGGTCCGGGTTGCCGAGGTCGCCAGCGAGGTGTTCGCCCGCGTTGGAGCGAGCGCCAAATCAAAGGGAGTCGGTCTCAATAGCGCCATCAACCCCGCCGCCGATGTGGTTTACGCGGATCGAACCGCTCTCGAGCAGATCCTCCTGAACCTGGTGGAGAACGCACTTCGTCACACTCCAGAGGGGGGAAGCGTAACCATCGATCAGGTAGCCACAGAAAGCGGAGCCTACCTGATCGTGAAAGACACTGGCACCGGAATTCCGCCGGAGCATCTGCCGAGGATCTTCGAGCGCTTCTACCGCGCCGACAGCGGCAGGTCGCGCGAGTCCGGCGGCACCGGTCTCGGCCTCGCGATCGTGAAGCACCTCGTTGAAGCGCATGACGGGTCGGTGCGCGCTCAAAGCATCGTGGGAGCCGGCACCACGATCAGAATCTTCTTTCCGACCATGAAGATCGCCCCTCTTTCGTGACACATCCTTTACGTTCGATGTGACAGTCCGTGACATAGTAGGGTGAGCTTCAACCGCGACAACTACCTCTCACGGAGTCCTTAGTGATCAAAACCGTTCGCACCATAGCTGCGGCCGTTGGTCTATTGGCGCCTGTCATATTTCACGCCCAGCAGCCAGCCGATACGACGAAGCCGGCGCCAGCGAGCGTATCCATTCCCGTCGACTTCTCGGGAGTGCTTTACGCCAATTTCCAATACCGCGGAGATGCCGGCGCCGCGAAATCGACCAATAAGTTCGATCTCGAGCGGGCTTACTTCACTTTCAGGTTGCCGGCCGGAGACCGGGCCAGCATCCGCCTGACAGCGGATGTGTTCCAGCAGACCACAACTCCGAACGACGCGTTCTACAGGGGATGGGTGATTCGCGCCAAGTACGCATACCTGCAATACGACTATCTCAAGAGCACAACGGGTTGGAACGCCCTCGCCCGCGGCGGAATGCTCCACAACGTCGTGATCGATCACGTCGAAACATTCTGGCCACGCTGGATCTCCCAGTCACCAATCGAGCGCTCCGGCGCTTTCTCGTCATCGGATGCGGGTGTCGCAAACCTTCTGACCTTCCCGAACAAGTTCGGTGAGCTCTACACGACGATCGTGAACGGGCCGGGCTATACATCGCGGGAGACCGATCGATTCAAGGACTACGCAGCGCGTCTGACGCTTACACCCTTCTCGGGCTCCAACAACAAGATCGTCAAGACCTTTGCGCTGACGGGTTGGACCTACGTGGGCGCGATTGGTAGTCAGTTCGCAGCCGGCGGAGTGGGCCAATTCGGACCGATAGGCGAGTCCATGCCGCGCACCAGATCCGGGGTGTTCGTGGGCGTGCGTGACCCACGGCTCTCACTCGGAGCCGAGTGGGATACGCGGAAAGATGCGAGGGAGACTGGAGCTAACACGGTTCTATCGCCGCGCGTTGAAATTGACACCAGTGGCCGGCTCATCGCCGGCTTCGTCACCGCCAAGCCGTTTCAGCTGTTGAACGACAAGTCAACCTTCCCGCTGGGGGTGATTGCGCGGTGGGACCGGTTCAAGCCCAATACGGCTCTGCCCGGATACATCAACACCGTGATTGGTGGCCTGACCTGGGACCTTACCAAGAAGACGGCGCTGGCGCTCGACTATCAGGAGCAGACGCCACATTCCGCCCCGGGGGTTGCGACGACCAAGACCTATTTCCTCCACCTCGTCGCGAACTACTAGCGGGTCGATTCACAGGTTTGAAAAAAGCCCGCGGCGGTTGTGACGATGTCGTTACGTGGCGTCGGTGATCACCCGTCGGGGGCGCCTTACCTTTTATCGCATAGAAAAGCAGTCAGACGACCTGTAAACCAAGGAGCTTTTCAGTGAAAGTCTTAAAGGCTGCCGCACTCCTCGCGTGCGCCGTCGCATGCTCCAAAGACGGTAGCAGCAACTCCGGTACTGCTTCCTCGACCACCACATCCAGCCAGTCCGTCGATCTCACCGGAGCGGGAGCGACATTTCCATACCCACTCTACTCGAAGTGGTTCTCGACGTACGCGAACACCACCGGTGTCAAGATCAACTACCAGTCAATCGGCTCCGGCGGCGGCATCAGACAGCTCTCTGAGGAGACGGTGGACTTCGGCGCTTCGGACAGTCCGATGTCCGATGAAGAGTTGGCCAAGGCGAAGGGCGGCCCCATCCTGCACCTTCCGACAGTACTGGGCGCCGTTGTCATCACTTACAACCTTCCCGGCGTGAACACGCCGCTGAAGCTGACGCCGCAGGTCATAGCCGACATTTTCTCGGGCCGGATCACCAAGTGGAATGACACACGCATCACTTCTCTGAATCCGGGGGTGGTGCTCCCCAATTCCGATATTCTGGTGGTCCACCGTTCGGACGGGAGCGGCACGACTTACGTCTTCACCGACTACCTGACGACCGCGGTTCCCGCCTGGAAGGCCAGCGTTGGTAAGGGAAAAGAGGTGAAATGGCCGGTTGGGCTTGGGGCCAAGGGCAATGAGGCCGTTGCCGGTCAGGTGAAGCAGACGCCCGGCTCGATCGGTTACGTTGAGCTCGCCTACGCGAAGCAGAACCAGATGCCGGTGGCCGCAATCCGGAACAAAGCGGGTCAGTTCATCGTGGCCTCGGTTCCCGCAGTCACCGCCGCTGCTGCCGGCGCCGCAAAGGGTCTGCCGGCGAGCACCGACTTCCGAGTCTCCATCGTCGACGCGCCGGGCGCGGATTCATATCCGATCTCGTCGTTCACCTGGATTCTGGTCTATCAGAAACAGAAGGACCCAGTCAAAGGCAAGAAGCTCGTCGACTTCCTCAACTGGGCTCTGACAGAGGGCGAGAAGGAAGCGTCGTCGCTCGACTACGCGCCGTTGCCCAGTGACATGGCATCCAACGTCCTGGCCAGACTGAAAACCATCGATCTCACCGGCACGAAGTGACCGCGGTCTCGGCGGACGCGCAGCAAAAGGATCGCCGTCGTCTTCGGATCCACGACGCGGCGATCGGAGACCGGATTTACGAGATAGCTACGACGGCGTGCGCGCTGGTGGTTCCCGCACTCGTGATCGCGATCGCAATTGCCATTTTCGCTGCGGCGTGGCCGGCGTTCGCCAAGCTCGGGCTCTCGATCGTCACCTCGAGCGAATGGGATGTGGGTGCCGGAAAGTTCGGCGCCGCGCCGGCGATCTACGGCACCATCGTGTCTTCCGCGGTCGCGCTCATCATCGCCACTCCACTGGCGATCGGTGTCGCGATTTTTCTCTCCGAGTTCTCTCCGCTATGGCTGCGCCAGCCCATCGGGTTTCTGGTCGATCTGCTCGCCGCGGTGCCCAGCGTTGTCTACGGACTTTGGGGGATCTTCGTGCTGTTGCCGATGCTGCGCGAGAGCGTGATGCCGTTCCTCCGCGACCGGCTGCATCTGGGATCGACACCCTTTTTCTCCGGCCCCGCGTACGGACCGAGCATGCTGGCGGCCGGTGTCGTTCTCGCAATCATGGCCCTGCCGTACATCTCCGCAGTCTCCCGGGAGGTGCTGATGGCGGTGCCGCGGTCGCAGCGGGAGGCGGCTCTGGCGTTGGGAGCGACACGCTGGGAGATGATTCGCGATGCGGTCATTCCATACGCCAAGTCGGGCATCATCGGCGGTATCATGCTCGGCTTGGGAAGGGCGCTCGGCGAGACGATGGCCGTGACGATGGTTATCGGAAACCGCCCGGAGATCTCGGCATCGCTGTTCGCCCCGGGCTACACCATGGCGTCGCTCATCGCCAATGAGTTCAGCGAGGCCACGAACGATCTCCATCTCTCGGCCCTCATGGCGGTGGGAGCGATCCTGTTCATCATCACGCTCATCGTCAACGCCGGAGCGCGCTGGCTCGTCTGGCAGGTCTCGCGGGGCCGGGCGTCGTGAAGACACTGCGCGGACGTCACTGGGTCAGCGGTGCGATGATCGGAACTACCTTTCTCGCGGCCTTGCTTGCCACACTGCCGTTGCTGCTCATTCTCTGGCATCTGCTCAAGAAAGGCGCCTCTTCGCTATCACTCGCATTCTTTACCAACATGCCCCAGCCGGTTGGCGAGGCGGGCGGCGGCATGGCGAACGCGATCGTCGGCACCCTGACTTTGATTGGCATTGCCTGCGTGATCGGTTTGCCGATTGGCATCGGCGCCGGTATCTACCTCGCCGAGAAGCGGACGACGCCAATCGCGCATTCGGTCAGATTCCTCGCCGACGTTCTGAACGGCCTGCCCTCCATAGTGATGGGCATTTTCGCCTGGGAGTTTCTCGTACGCCCTGCTGGACACTTTTCGGCTCTCGCGGGCGGGGCGGCGCTTGGGGCGATGATGATTCCGCTCGTCACGCGCACCAGCGAAGAGATGCTACGCGTCGTTCCCGTGTCTCTGCGCGAAGCGGCACTGGCCCTTGGATATCCGAGGTGGCGAACGTCGATTTCGATCATTCTTCGCACGGCGCTTGCCGGCATCGCCACCGGTGCTCTGGTCGCCGTGGCAAGAATCGCAGGCGAGACGGCGCCGCTTCTCTTCACCGCCTTCGGCAATCAGTTCTGGTCCACAGCGCTGCGGGAGCCGATCGCTGCTCTCCCGCTTCAGATCTTCACCTACGCCATCAGCCCCTACGACGAATGGCACGCACAGGCATGGGCAGGCGCGCTCGTTCTGATCACGATAGTTCTGGTGATCAGCCTCGCCGCTCGCTTCGTTACCCGGTCCAGATTCGGTGCTCCAGTCGACTGACGTCGCGCGGGGGCCGCGCGTGATGCCTCACATAACGGCGCCCCGGCCAACAGTGGCGGACACCCGTGAGTCCACGGGGCCAGAGAAGCCGTGCATCATCACGAATCACCTCTCCGCGTTCTTCGGGGACAGGGCGGCAGTAAAGGATGTCTCGGTCGCAATTCCGCAGCTGGCGGTGACTGCGATCATCGGCCCATCCGGATGCGGGAAATCGACGATCCTCCGTTGCCTGAACCGGATGCACGAGACAGTGCCGAACGCGCGTGTCGACGGCATGGTCGAAATCCTTGGAACGCCGATTTACGGTGAAGGAACGAACCCCACTGCCGTGCGCCGGCACGTCGGTATGGTTTTCCAGCGTCCGACGCCGTTTCCAACGATGTCGATCAAGGCGAATGTCGCCGCCGGCCTCCGCGTCGACTCCAAACAGCGGCTGGCAAATCAGGCGGAGGATGAAATCGTAGAAGAAGCATTGCACCGCGCCGGACTCTGGGAGGAGGTGAAGGATCGACTGAATGAGACCGCGATGGGAATCTCCGGCGGCCAGCAGCAGCGACTCTGCATCGCCCGGGCACTGGCGACCCGTCCGCGCGTGCTGCTGCTCGACGAACCGACCGCCTCACTCGATCCGCTCAGCACCCAGAAAGTCGAGGAGCTGGTGTATCAGCTACGGGAAACCATGACGGTGGTGATCGTCACCCATAACATGCAGCAGGCGGCGAGAGTATCCGACCGCACCGCCTTCCTGCTCGCGGGTGAGCTGATCGAGTTTGCGCCCACCAACGAGCTGTTCACCGCGCCCAGGGATTCGCGGACCGAGGCGTACATCACAGGACGGTTTGGATGACCGCTGTCAGCGTGCAGGAGCCCCTTGCGAAGCCCGCGAATCAGGCTGGAACGATCGAAGCGCGTGAGTTCTCCTTCTGGTACGGAAAAAAACAGGCGCTCAACAAAATCCAGCTGGCTGTTCCCCCGCGCGCGGTAACCGCGCTGATCGGGCCGTCGGGCTGCGGCAAGTCCACATTCCTGCGCTCGATCAACCGCCTCAACGATCTCATTCCCGGCATCCGCCACGAAGGCGACCTCTGCCTCGACGGCCAGAGCATTTTCGACAAGGGGATGGACGTCGTCGCGCTCCGTCAGCGCGTGGGCATGGTATTCCAGAGGTGGAATCCCTTTCCCAAATCGATCTACGAGAACGTCGCTTACGGCCCGCGCATCAACGGCGTCTCCAGCGACGCGACCCTGGATGAGATCGTCGAGCGCTCCCTTCGGCGGGCGGCGCTATGGGAAGAGGTCAAGGACAGGTTGCGTACCAGCGCCCTCGGGCTGTCCGGCGGACAGCAGCAGCGAGTGTGCATCGCCCGCGCGCTGGCGAACCAGCCCGAGCTTCTTCTCCTCGACGAACCTGCCAGCGCGCTCGACCCGAGCTCAACGCAGAAAATCGAGGAGCTGCTATACGAGCTCAAACAGGAGTTGACTATCATCATCGTCACACACAATCTGCAACAGGCCGCGCGCGCCTCGGATCACACGGCTTTTTTCTTCGTGGGTGAGCTCGTCGAGTTTGGACCGACGGAGCAGATCTTCACTCGGCCCCGCCAGGAGCGAACCGAGGCATACATCACCGGGAGGTTTGGATGACGGTTGAAGCGACTACGACCTCTGCCATCGGCTTCCGCCATTTTCACGATCAGCTGTCCTCGCTGAAGGAACAGCTGCTCGGAATGTCGGCGAAGGCTGAAGAGCGTACAGACCTCGCGATGGAAGCGCTGCTCGCGCGCGACACGGACAAGGCCAATCTCGTGATCGAGGGCGATGTCGATCTCAATAAGCTCGAAATCGAGGTCGAACAGGCAGCGGTGGAACTGCTGGCGCTCCAGCAGCCGATGGCCCGCGACCTTCGCTTCATCATCGGAGCGATCAAGGTATCGAACGATCTCGAGCGCGTGGGAGATCACGCCGTCAACATCGCCGAGAGCGCGATCAGGCTGGCGGAAAAGCCGAAGGTCAGCATAAAGATTCCTGAGATCGAGGTCATGGCGCGTCGCGCGCGGAAGATGCTCGGAGATTCGCTCGACGCGTTCATCCGCGCGGACGGGGCGCTCGGCAGGCAAGTCTGCAAAGCGGACGATGTCGTCGACGCGCTCCACGACTCAGTGTTTCGCGTCCTCCTGACACACATGATGGCCGACCCCAAGACAATCACGCCTTCGCTCGAGCTGCTCCTCGTGGGCCGAAATCTCGAGCGAATCGCCGACCTCGCGACCAACATCAGCGAGGACGCCGTCTATCTAGCCGAGGGAAAGCAGATCAAGCACCACCGCGAGGAATAAACCGGCCGCTCCTCGCGATCCAGCTGGTGCTCGTTATTGCAGGCTGAATCGAGAGAGCAGGAAATATGAGATCCCCGCCATCGCCGCCGAGGCGGGGATGGTGATCACCCACGCCCACACGATCCGGCGGGCAATTCCCCACCGCACGGCGGAAAAGCGATATGTGGCGCCGGCACCCATGATCGCGCCGGCGATCGTGTGGGTGGTACTCACTGGAATTCCGTAGTGCGTCGCAATGCTGATCGCGAGCGCCCCGCCACTTTCGGCGGCGAATCCGCTCACAGGCCTCAGTCGCGTGATGCGGGAGCCCATCGTGTGCACGATTCGCCAGCCTCCGAACAAAGTGCCGAGCGAGATCGCGGTATACGCACCCATCTTCACCCAGAGGGGGATTCCCTCGTTCGGCACGTACAAGTGATGGAAGAATCCTGTTTCCTTCTCCATTAGCGGTCTCACTGAGACCAGTAACCCGACGATTATTCCCATCGTCTTCTGGGCGTCGTTTGCACCGTGCGCGTGGGACAGCAGCGCCGAGCTGAAGAGCTGGGCGCCACGAAAGAAACGGTCAACTCGCGCCGGCGCCATTCGCCGGAAAGTCCAGTAGACCGTCACCATAAGGATGAATCCCGCCAGCCCCCCCACCAGGGGCGAGATCACGATGAACGAGAGAGTTTGAATCCACTTCGTTCCCCAGGTGATCGCACTCCAGCCCGCCGCGGCGACTCCCGCGCCCGCGTATCCACCGATCAGCGCGTGCGACGAGCTCGACGGGATCCCGTAGAACCAGGTGATGAGGTTCCAGATGATCGCCCCGAGTAATCCCGCGAGAATGAGATTCGGGGTGACGATGTCGATGCGAATGATTCCCTTTTGAATCGCCTTCGCCACCAGCTCACCGGCTGTGAAAGCCGCGGTGAAATTGAAGAAGGCAGCCCACACCACCGCCGCAAGCGGGCTGAGCACACGGGTGCCCACGATCGTGGCGATGGAGTTGGCCGAATCGTGGAACCCGTTGATGAAGTCGAAAACGAACGCGACCACTACGATCGCGGCGACGTAGTGGACCACTAGGCGTTCTTGAGTGCGATGCTCTGGAGGACGTTCCCCACATCTTCACACTGGTCGAGCGCATCCTCGAGCTTGTCGTAAAGATCCTTCCACTTCACCACCTCGAGCGCGTCCCCCCCCTCGGCGAAAAGCGCACCCATGGCGTCGTGGTAGACCGCGTCCCCCTCTTCCTCGAGCATCTTCAGCTTTTCGCTGATTTTGTAGACGTGCTTGGCGCTCTTCATGTCGCGGACGCCCTCTTCGACAGTGCTGGCCGCGCGAGCGAGCACTTCAGCCAGCACCACCGCCGCCGGTCTCGTCTTCTGGATGCGGAATATCGTCGCGCGCCGCGCGGTGCCGTCGATCAAATCGATGACATCGTCCAGCTCGGAGGCGAGCGCGTGAATGTCCTCGCGATCAAACGGCGTCACGAACGTTCGATCGATCCGGTCGATGATGTCGTGCGTGAGGTTGTCCGCTTCGTGCTCGAGGCCTTTGATCGTCGCGACTTTCGCTTCGAGCTCGCTGGGACTCTTGAACAGCTCGTGCAGCAGATTCGCCGAGGCCGTGAGCCTGATCGCAAGCTCGGTGAACATGTCATAGAACTTTTCGTCCCGAGGGAGGATCCGCAAAACAATTTCTCCGGAAGAGTCGTGAAGACTCCGCCGGAGTCCTCTGGGCCGAAAAATCTACCTGGAAGGGGCCCGTCGCACTACCAAGTGACGGCTCTCGAACAGTTTCACCAGCAGGACTCCGGAGAGAAACCCGCCGACGTGCGCCCATACCGCGACGCCTCCGGTCAGGTCGGAGCCGTCTGCGAGCGCGGGCAGCGCCGCGACGAGCTGCCAGAAGAACCACCAGAGGAGAACGAGCCACGCCGGGATCGGAATCACCTTGAAGAAGATGATGAAGAAAAAGAACATCCTCACCCGCACTCTCGGGTAAAGCACCAGGTACGCTCCGAGCACTCCGGAGATGGCTCCCGACGCTCCGACCGTTGGCAACGGCGATGCCGGCTGAGCGATGACGTGCGCGAGGGCCGCGGCCAGCCCGCAGACGAGATAGAAAACAAGGAACCGGAAGTGGCCGAGGCTGTCCTCGATGTTGTTGCCGAAGACCCAGAAGAACAGCGCGTTGCCAAGCAGGTGTCCCCATCCTCCGTGAAGGAACATCGAGGTGAACGGAGTGAGCACATTGATCGGGTCGTTGTCGACGACGCACGCCAGGCCGTGGCCGAGCGGAATCGCCGTTCCAATGGGGGCGAGACGGGAGAGTTCACCCGGGACCATCCCCAGGTTGCACACGCTCGCAGCCATCGCCTGATAGTCGAAACCCGCCCCCTGGATGAAAAACCAGGTCGCGAACATGACGGCCAGGATGACATAGGTCATCCACGGCGTGCGGACACTCGGGAGTTCGTCGCTGAGTGGAATCATCGTTGCTGCTTAAATGAACTCCTGTAATCCATACGATGGCAGACTCGCGCCCAAACGACCCTCATCCATGCGCCGATATGGCAGAGAAACGCGGCCCTGCCCTTGCCTCTGGAGGCGTGCCGGCGCGGTGCGCGCCAGCTCACAGCGCTCGGAACGAAGGAGCCGCACCGGCTCCCGGAAAGGAGAAATGAATAATGGCAGATAAGGTAATAGGCATCGACCTCGGTACCACCAACTCTGTGGTGGCGGTGATGGAAGGCGGCGACCCTGTCGTCATCCCAAACGCGGAGGGCGGACGGACCACGCCGTCGGTCGTCGGTTTCACGAAGGACGGCGAGCGCCTCGTTGGTCAGATCGCAAAGCGGCAGGCTGTAACGAACCCCACGAACACCGTCTTCTCCATCAAACGCTTCATGGGGCGCAAGATCTCGGAAGTGACCGAAGAGATTAAGCGCGTACCGTACAAGGTTGTTTCCGGGCCCAACGATGTCGCGATGGTTGAGGTGCAGGGCAAGCGGTACTCTCCACCCGAGATCTCCGCGATGATCCTCCAGAAGATGAAGCAGACCGCTGAAGACTACCTCGGTTACAAGGTCGAGAAGGCAGTCATCACCGTTCCGGCGTACTTCAACGACTCCCAGCGCCAGGCGACCAAGGACGCCGGCAAGATCGCGGGACTCGACGTGCTCCGCATCATCAACGAGCCTACGGCCGCAGCTCTCGCCTACGGCCTCGACAAGAAGAAAGACGAGAAAGTTGCCGTCTTCGACCTGGGCGGCGGCACTTACGACATCTCCGTGCTCGAGCTGAACGACGTCGAAGGCTCGCGTCAGTTCGAGGTGAAGTCGACCAACGGTGACACCCACCTTGGCGGCGACGACTTCGACCAGCGCGTCATCGACTGGCTCGTGACCGAGTTCAAGCGCGACCAGGCTATCGATCTCTCCAAGGATCCGATGGCACTCCAGCGCCTCAAGGAAGCGGGCGAGAAGGCGAAGATGGAATTGTCCACGACGCAGACGACGGACATCAACCTTCCCTTCATCACCGCCGATCAGAGCGGACCCAAGCATCTCAACTATTCGCTCACCAGAGCGAAGTTCGAGCAGCTCGTGGACGACCTGATTCAGCGCACGATTCCGCCGATGGAGCAGGCGCTCAAGGACGCGGGCATCAAGCCGAACGAGATCGACGAAGTTCTGCTCGTCGGCGGCTCGACCCGCATTCCGAAGATCCAGGAGATCGTCAAGAAGTTCTTCGGCAAGGATCCGAACAAGGGCGTGAACCCGGACGAAGTCGTGGCAATCGGCGCCGCGGTCCAGGGCGCGGTGCTGACCGGCGAGCAGAAGGATGTTCTTCTCCTCGACGTCACTCCGCTCTCACTCGGCATCGAGACGCTGGGCGGAGTCACCACGGTGCTTATCCCGCGCAACACCACGATCCCGACCAAGAAGAGTGAAACCTTTTCGACGGCGGATGACAATCAGACGACAGTGGAGATCCACGTTCTACAGGGCGAGCGCGAGCTGGCCAGCTACAACAAGACGATCGGCAAGTTCCAGCTCACCGGAATTCCGCCGGCACCACGCGGTCTGCCGCAGGTCGAGGTGACGTTCGACATCGACGCGAACGGAATCCTGCACGTGACCGCGAAGGACAAGGCGACTGGCAAGGAGCAGAAGATCCGCATCGAGGCTTCGAGCGGACTGTCCGACGCCGAGATCGATCGCATGGTCAAGGACGCGGAGAAGAACGCGGCCGAGGACAAGAAGCAGCGTGAGGCGATCGACGCCCGGAATCGTCTCGACTCGATGACGTACGAAGTCGAGAAGAACGTGAAGGAGTGGGGCGACAAGGTCACGCCGGATACGAAGGCGAAGATCGACGCCGCGATCGAGAGGGCTCGCAAGGCACTCCGTGGCGACGACATGAACGAGATCCGCGCGGCGCAGGAAGAGCTGACGAAGGTGTTCAGCGAGGCCGGCCAGGCGTTCTACCAGCAGCAGGGTCAGGGCGCGCAGCCGGAGGCAGGACAGCCCGCGGGAGCGGCGCCGGGCGGTGATGGAGCGGCCAAGCCGGCGGACGACGTCGTAGAGGCTGATTACGAGATAGTCGACGAAAAGAAATAAGAATCCGCTTTAAGAACCAAAAGAGGGCCGACTGGTATCAGTCGGCCCTTTTTTTTTCTTGACGAGCTTTTCACTGAAGACTACCTGTAAGGGGCAGTGGGCGGAGCGGCTGGGGGCGACGGGCAATAGGGAACTGAGAGGGATCGCGACTGTCTCATTTTCGACAATGATTCGCCTCCGGCTTGTCAGGCGAACAATCGCCGTGCGCAAAATGCTCTGCTCCATGATCAAACGCGTTTCCGGCTCGAAGCCGCGCGCCGCTCCGCTCGAAGCCCCGAGCAGGTGTCGTCAGTTGCCGCTAACGACGCTCCAATCCGCAAGATTCGCCCACCAGGCATCGGGCCGCACACCAGCCGTACGAATCCGCTTCGACACCCCCTGCGCGTTGCGCAGCTCATAGAGCCACATTGCGGGCGCATCATCGGTGAGAATGCGGTAGCCGCGCCGGTAGAGCGCCGCGCTACGAGCGGGATCCATCTCCCTGACGGCACTGTCGATCACTGCATCGAACCCCGGATTGCGGTACGAAGCCGCGTTGTAGCCGCCGGGTCTGATCTCCGAGCTCGCCCACTCTTCTCTCACCGACGACGGAGTCGGGTCGATGTGCCAGGCATTGAGCAGCGTTTCGAACTTTCTCGAGTCCATCCGGCTGCCGAACGTGTTGAGCTCCAGCGGCTCGATGCGAACGTTGGCGCCCGCCTTTCTCCATTGCTCCTGAAGCACGACCGCGACCTTCATTCGGATCGCGCTCGAGCTGGGCACCATTAGCGAAAACGCAAGCGGAGTCTTCCCGCGGAACCGCATCCCGTCGGCTCCACGCCGCCAGCCGAGTGAATCGAGTGTGCTCGACGCCTGCTGTGGATCGTAAGGAATGCCGATCGTGGTGTCGCTGGTCGCGAGGACGCGGGTTGCCGGACCATGGGCGACCAGACCCAGCGTGTCGAACACGTTCCGCACCAACGCTGCTCGGTCGACGGCCATCACCAACGCCCGGCGCGTTTCGCGATCACCAAAAATGGGGTGCGGTCCGGTGTTGCGGGCATTGCGGAGATTGAAGGCGACGTATCCGTAGTCGAGGCTTCCCGGCGACACCAGAACAGCTCCGCCCTTTGCCTTCACCTCTGACACGTACTCCGGCTTCACGTTATCGAGGAAGTCGGCGTCACCGCCCAGGAATCTCACCGCGGCAGCCGGATAATCGGCTGCGACGAGCCAGATGAGCCGGTCAGGGTTCGGCCGACCGCGATAATTACCGCTGTCCGCCTGGAGCACGATGCGAGCGCCCCGATCCCATGCTGCAAAACGGAATCGTCCGCTTCCAACCGGTGCGCGGGCGAAGGCACTCTCCCTCAGGGATGCGGGAGCAACGTTCTTCAGCAGATGCGAAGGAAGAATGGCGACGGGGCTCGCCGCCTTGAAGAACGCGTCGGGTGTCCGTTGATGAAACCACACCCGCGCCGTAAGGGAATCGACCACCGTGACTGAATCGACGTTGTCGAGATTCGAGGAGAGCGGCGACGCCAGCGACGTGTCTTTCACCAGCGCGAACGTGAAGCGCACATCCTCGGCGCGGACAGGAGATCCGTCGTGCCACCGCGCTCGCGGATTGATGTGGAATGCGACCGACAGCGAGTCGCTCGCCCAGCTCCACCGATCGGAAAGCCGCGATGTGAATCCCGCGTCCCCTACTGTGTTGAGCGCCGGACCGATGTCCGCCAGGTTGTCGAAGATCTGATCGACGACCTGCTTGCCCTGCAGCGACATCGTCAGTGGCGGAACGAGTGCGTCCGCATCCGCGGCCGAGGAGAGTACGATCGTACCGCCAACACGTCCCTTCGTCGCACGGCCTTCAGGCGAGCAGGCGACCATGAGCGCAAACAACACTGCCAGCGCGGACGCCGAGTAGCCCTTCTTCATGCAGTCAGTCCCGTTGAAAAATTTGCAACGCGCTGCGGGCTGGAGCGGGCGGGAACCTCCGACGACTCCGCCCAACCGAGAAAAGCATCGAGCAGCTGGGGATCGAACTGTCCCGGCGATTCGCGCATCACTTCCACCGCCCGTGCATGCGAGAGGCTATCGCGATACGAGCGCGCAGTCGTGAGCGCATCGTACACATCCGCCACGCAAAGAATTCGCGCTGCGAAAGGTATCTCTTCGCCGGCGAGCCCGTCGGGATAGCCCTTGCCGTCCCAGCGCTCGTGATGATTCCTGATGATCGCCCGCACATCCCCTGGAAAATCGATGTCCGCCACCAGCTCGAGCCCCGCCTCCGGATGACGCTTCATGATCGCCCACTCTTCCTGGGTGAGGTTGCCCGCCTTGTTCAGCACCTCTGTGGGCACGATGATCTTGCCGATGTCGTGAAGCAGCGCGCCCAGCCTGAACCAGAACAACGACCGCGAATCCATTCCGGTGCTGTCGGCGAGCACGCACGCAAAGAAAGCCACGCGTTCGCAGTGGCCCTGGGTGTAGTGGTCTTTGCTCTCGATCGAATCGCCCCAGTGGTGCGCCATCTCGAGGAAGCGAGACTCGAGTGCGGCGTTTCGTCGCTCCACCTGCGCGACGCGGTGCTGCGCCTTCAGGCGGGAATAGAGAGCGTGCGATTGGTTGAGGTGCGCCAGCATGTCGCGGTGCCGCTTCTGCGTCCAATAGAGCTCGGCCAATTGCTCGGCGACGTCGGCCTTGAGCAGCAGGTCTTCTCCCTCCTCCGCGGACTCGGCGGCGCGTCCCAGATATTCCGCGGCCTTCACGTAGTCCCCGCGCTCGCGGGCGATCACTCCGACGTGACGGAATACTTCGCCTCGCCACGACGGCGCGATCTCTCCGGTGCGCGCAATGAGGGGGTCGACGCGCTCCTGGGCTTCGTCGAACCGGCCGGTGGCGATGCAAAGCTGGACCTGATTGAGAGCGACGTTCATCTCATTCGGATGATCGTGCTCCTCGCCAAACGCCAGCGCCGCCTCCGAGTAGGCGGCCTCCGCCTTTTCGAGCTCACCTAGATCGGTAAACGCGAGACCGATGTTGTTGAGAACCTGCGCCGCGTGGTCACGCATCCCGAGGGCTCGGTAGCCCTCGAGGCTTCTCTGAAACGCTTCGAGGGCTTCGTGGATGTCGCCGCGGATGCTCGCCACCGTGCCCAGGTTCTGGTCGATCATCGCCATCGCCTCGGAGTCCCTGATGGATTCCGCGGTGCCACGCGCCTCCCTGTACATCAACTCCGCCCGATCGAGGTCGCCGCCGGTTTGGTGGACGATCGCGACGACGTTGAGCGCCTGCGCGATGGACGTTGCCGACCCGGCCTGAGTCGCGGCAGCCACCGCGGCTTCCAGAACGTCGATTGCCGCGCCGCGGTTTCCCTGCTCGAGATAGACGCGTCCCAGCCAGCGCAGCGCGGACAGCCGCGTCAGGTCGCTGGCCATCGGATCCCGAACCAGCGTCTCGTAGCCGAAGGCCGCCTCGCTCCAGCGTCCTTCGCGCTCCGCCCGCTTTGCCTCTTCGATGAAAGCCTTGATCCGGGGCGCTTCCAGCTCCCATGAGCGTGGAGTGGAGCGCACGCTCATGACGAAGCGAGGATTGTGCGGCGGACAGAGCCTTCGTCGCGGAGTTTTCTCGCGAGCGTGGGCCGCGAGATGCCAAGAATGCGGGCGGCCGCGCTCAGATTGCCACCGGTGAGTCCGATGGTCGTGTGGATCGCTTCATCGACAATTGCCTGCAGAGACTTTCCCTCCGCCGGAATACGGATCACCCCACCGGCCGGAGTCTCGACCAGAGGTACGAAGGAGCGGCGCTGCAGAGACAGATGGTGTGGCTGAATGACGTCACCCGTGCACACCACCACCGCTCTCTCGATGACGTTCTTCAGCTCCCGGATGTTGCCCGGCCAGCGGTGCCGCTCGAGCGCGCTGACGGAGTCCTGCGCGAGACGAAGATTCTCGCGGCCTTCGGTCTCGGCGTGGCGCTTCACGAAATAGTGGGCAAGGATGGGGATGTCGCCGTCGCGGTCGCGCAGCGGGGGAAGCTCGATGCGCGCTACGTTCAAGCGATAGAAAAGGTCGGCGCGGAACCGGTTGTCCGTGACAGCGGTCTCGAGCGACGAGTTCGTACCTGCGACGATGCGCGCTGAAAGCAGCCGCTCCTCCGATCCGCCGAGCCGGCGAAAGCGCCGATCCTCGACCACGCGAAGCAGTTTTGACTGCAGCTTCAGTGGGAGCTCAGCGACCTCGTCCAGAAAAACGGTCCCGCCGCCGGCCACTTCGAACAATCCACGCTTGAGATTGCGCGCATCCGTGAACGCGCCCGGCTCGTGTCCGAACAGCTCGCTCTCTAGCAGCGTTTCGGGGATCGCGGCGCAGTTGATGGCCACGAACGGCTCCGCCGCACGTTGGCTCGCGGCGTGGATGCCACGGGCGAACAGCTCCTTACCGGTGCCGGTTTCTCCGACGAGCAAAACCGTCACGCTGCGACTGGTGGCTACCTGGGTCGCTAGTGCGATTACTTCGCGGAGTGCCGCGCTCTCCCCTATTACGTGGGAGTCCCAGCGGTCAGCCGAGGCGAGCTGCGATCGGGCTGAGATAATTGCACCATACCTGTGTCGCTCGGACCAGAGGGGCCCGAGCGCGGAATGTGAATTCAAGGAGCTTAATCGCCGCTTTTGGGCTCATCCAGCGGCTCTTCTCTCAGACGAGAAGAGGGGGGCCTAAGTCACCCGTTTTTCAGCGTTTACGGGTTCGGGGAGAATCCCTCGTCGCGGGGCGGGGTTGGCCTTCGCCGAGTGGGAGCAGGAGCGTTCCTCTCCGCGGGGAGGGAAGCAAGCAAGGCGTTGATCTCGGCGGCCTCGTGTCGCGCATCGAGCCCCTCAAAGGATTCGGCCGCATCTCTCCAGGCAAGGCGGGCATCCGCCGAGTTCCCCAGAGCCTTGGAAGTCTTCCCAAGCTCGCTGAGAAGCTCCGCCTGGAGAAGCCTGTCCTCCAGTACTTCTGCCTCGAGAATCCCGATTCGAAGGGTGGAGATGCTCGAGCCGAAAGCGCCTCGCTCGCGCTCGATTCTGGCTCTGCACTTCAGCGCCCCTGCCATCGTCAGGTGATCGCCGCGATCGCGTGCCAATTCGAGCGCAAGCGCGCAGGCGTCTTCCGCCTGGTCCAGCCTTCCCGCGGCCACCCACGCCTCGGCGAGACTGAGCGTGAGGATGCTCTCGATCACCGCGTCCTGGCGCGCCCTGGCAATCTCCAAACCTCTCCCCAATGTCTCCACCGCGCGCTGGTAATGGCCCAGCTTCGTATAGAGGATTCCGAGATTGTTGAGCACCGACGAGACCGACTGTCCGTCTCCCACCTTCTCAAATGCGCTCAGGCTGCTCGCGTATCGGACTTCGGCGGCGGCGAATTTGCCCCGCATGTTCATGAGAACCCCGCGATTGTGCTCGACTATTCCAAGCAGTCGGACGTCCCC
>JANMMF010000046.1:0-6631 GCA_031372985.1 Gemmatimonadota bacterium | reverse complement strand
TGTCATCGCGGCACCAGGTGTGGCGCCTCAGACCTCACTCTATGATGTAGTCAATCGCGCGACGAGCAACTCGGCTGGTGGCACTGCGATAACAATGGCTTACGATCAGCTCTTTCAGACTGACTTGTATGACGCCAACAGCAATCACTATCACACGGATTACAACGCTCTAGGCTGGCCAACGAATCAGTGCGATGCTTTCTCGGCGTGCGCGACAACTCGATACGATCCGAGCGGACTTGTCATGAGCGCGACAAATCGTCGGGGTCAGATAGTCTCGCTCACTCGGGATACACAGGGGCGAATAACGTCGAAAACCGGAACAAGCCTCGTTCCGAGCTACTTCAGCTATTCAACCAACAACAGGGATATGGTCGCGTGGAATGCGCTTGAAAGGGATTCGATCTTCACGAATCCTGGTTCAATTCTAGGCGCAGCGGCGACCGATTCAGTGGTGACCTGGATTGATGGCAAGCGTTACCGGATCTACCACCGGTATCCGAAAGCGACGGCAGAGTTTGATAGCGTGCGGATTATTAGCAATACTGGAACGACCTTTAGCGACCGGGTGGCAACCTACTCATCGTCAGGCTTTCTGGCATCGTTCAAGCTAGGAAGCACAACGATACCGTTTACTCCTGATGCCGATGGAACGGGCGGTATATGGGGATACCCAGGGTTCAACCGCATAAGCGCGGCATTGTCCACGCACTGGACGAATAATGCCCTCTTTAGCAATGGATTGGCCGCGACGTTCCAGCGGTCATACCACTTCGACCAGCCTGGTCGAATCGATCAAGTGATGATTGGAAATGGCCTGAATAGCCAGCACACGTTTAGTTACGACGGACTTGGACGGCTTACAGGAAGAGATGTCAAAACAAATTGCTCCTTTGCCGGCAACGATCCAGCGTCGGGACAGAGCTATACCTGTTCCACCGTTCTTTCAACAGACGCTTATTCCTACGATGCCATGGGCAATAGGACCGATCATGGTGGAAGCTACGGGATCGGCAATCGCGTAGGCACCTTCAATGGCCTGAGTCACACTTATGACTCCGATGGGAATGTCGTCGCGATGTATGACGCGCCAAACAGCCGCTCTAGAGAATACTGGTGGAACCCAGAAAGCCAATTGGATAGTGCGCGCAAGAATGGATTGTATCGTGAGAAATACGAGTACAATGCGTTCGGCAAACCGGTAAAAATCTCCTATGCTGAGGGCAACAACGCGTTCGGCGTAGAACGTTACTTACTTTGGGACGGGGACGCCCTCATTGCGCAGCTCAGTCCCAATGGGCAGCGCGAAGTAGACTATGCGTATCTCCCTGGCACAATCGATCGTCCCTTCGCGCACACCCTCGGCGCCACGACGCCCATGACCGTTCGCTATCACGAAGTCGACGAGTTGGGAAATGTCATCGGCACAAGCGAGTCTGGCGCAGTGAGTCAGAGCAACGGCTATGACCCGTGGGGGAATCTTAGCGTCGGTGGAAACTTCGATTCACATCTCTTCTGGAAGGGACTCTTCTGGCATGACAGTACGACGGGACTCTACTACATGAGAAACCGATGGTATGATCCGGAGACGGGAAGGTTTGTCAATGAAGACCCGGCCGGATTTGCAGGAGGGCTCAACCTATACGCGTTCTCGAACAACGATCCAATTAACGGATCAGATCCTTCCGGCTTAAGCGCCTTTGACTGCTACTGGGTCCCTGATGGAGAAACCTATTCGGGGGGCATCGGCGTGCTCTTTATTGAAGGCAGTAGGCACGAAGTATGTGTCTCCGCGGGTGGCGGCTCGGGCGCTGGTCCGCAAGCGCCGGTGTCCAAACCGCACGGGGGCGGTGGCCGCCGAGGCGCGACTCAAAAGCCGGCTGCCCCCCCACCGCGGAATTGGCGTGATTGCGGCATTAAGGCCACCGCCGCGGGTCTCAGCACGGCAATCGATTACTTCACGCTCGGCGAGTTGCGAGAGGGCATGGCTCTCGGACGGCTCTCCACTAGGTTGCTGTCACGCGCCAAACAGAGGCTGTCCAGAAACGGAATGTACTTCGGAAATAACGTCGTGGACGAATTGGCCGGTAGTTCTGCTGCGCGCATGCTTTCCAACTCGCGCTACGGGGCTGCTTTCTCAGAAATCTTCAGTTCCATGACGAACGAAGCGAAATTCACAGGCTCGCCCTGGTCGTTAGTCCCGTTTTCGGGAAGCGCTATTTTGTTAGTTGAGGCTGGAACCGCCTGCTTTGAGGCGATCACCGGGGGCTAATGATGCGCAAAAGCAGTGGCACAATGACTGAGAACGTTGTTTGGGGACTGGGCTGGTCTCTAAAGTTCGTTGTCGCGTATTCGCTAATCGCGGGAGCAGTTTTTGTAGTCGCTGGTCCACCCGACGGTCCCCTGTCCTTCCCGCAGATCTTGCTCATGTACCTGGGGTTGGGATTCGTCGCTGGCGTCCTAATCGGCCTACTTCGACCGCTATTTCGAACTAGAGCGGGAGCCACGGTTGCTGGGATGATCGTGGGCGCTGCTGTGTATATTGGCGCTGGGGTCAGTGTCGCAGGAATCCGGGTGCTGCGAGAACCCGGGCCGGTGATTGCACTCATGCTAGCAGCCGTTATCGTGGGTGGCCTGAGCGGATCGAAATGGTGGAAACAGACTTACAGTAACGGTGATCGTGGCGGATAATGCCGCGGATGAATTCGTCGAGTACAACTTGGACATGCTTTCCGAAGGAGCGGGCGGTTCCCGCTCCTTCGTATTTTCAGGCATTTTCGACCGTGGCGTGTACATCTTCCAATTCCTTACGCAGAACGGCTTCAGCAGCCGTTGCAACTGACAAGGCTTGCTTCTCTCCGGGAGAGTACATCATGCGGTTTTCAGAACGCCCCGTGCTGTACCGCGTTAGACGCGGTGTAGAGGTGGGGTTAGCTATTTCCGTCGCTCTCTGCCTGTGGGCTGCTCTTGCCTATTCACTAAAAAATGCGGCGCAACAGGATGCAATGAACCTCACACTTCGCCAGGCGATCGTATCGTACTTAGCTTGAGGATTGTTTGGCGGAGCGTTCGTTGGTCTCGCGGTCGGTCTGATGCGATGGAGGGTCGGAGCTTTTCTGCTTGGATTCGTGGCCAATTTACCGACAACTTTTCTGATCGCGAATTTTATGGCTCCGGAGCTTCCCTTTGTGGGTCGGCTCGCTGTGGCATTCGTAACAGCATTCATAGAGGGAACTTTGGCACTTCATATTCGAAGCAGTCCTTGGCCCACGTGACCCCTTCACCCAGTCGAACTATTCTCGGCGGCCTGCAGGAAACTGCAGGCTGAGAAGCTGTTGTTTTCCGAAGGCCCTTTAGGTGCATCTGGTGGGAGGTCAGGACACTTTCCGGACATTGGGTGTTTCTGAGGAGGCCCAAGACATTTTCGCCCAAACCTATTAAGTCATCGTTCTACGGCGCAGGCGCAGCCAGGGCCTGCTCCTTCCCGCGCGGGAGATCTTTGACTCGCAAATCTGAGAGGGAGAGTACCCTTCGCAAGAAGCAGCTTGTCATCCGCGCGCTTGTAGTACTCCTTTATCTCGCCCACTGGTTCGTAACCGGTTCGTTGGTAAAACTGAATCGTCCCGCCGTAGGTTTCCTGAGACGATGAGCAGAAACCTCCCCCGCGGCGCGCGATCTCTTCCTCGGTGAACTTCATCAGCCTTTGGGCCGACGCCGCGCCGGTGCCTGGGCCTGTCGACCGCGATCCAGTGTGGGCTGACGGGCTCTCGATGGGTGTAGGCGAGTTAGTCGCCGAAGAGGACACCCAGACTCGACCCAAACAGAGATCTGTCCGAAGCTAAACGACGCCGAGAAAATCTCGTGATGACGCAGGGAAGCCCGGAAAGATGCGGTCGAGCGCGCGGGCTCCGAGATGATCCGACACGACTTCGGCGAACACCGAACGGAAGTCGGTCGTGTGCGCGAGATCTCGCCCCTCGTACAACTGCTCCTGCTCCAGGCCCGGCCACTTGCCGTGCACCTTGCCGCCCTTGACTCGGCCGCCGATCACGAACAACGCGCCGGCGTGGCCGTGGTCGGTGCCACGATTTCCGTTCTCTCTGGCCATGCGCCCGAACTCGGACATGGTCATGATCACGACGTCATCCATCCTGTCGCCCAGGTCCGCGACGAGCGCGGCAATCGAGCGCGAGAAATCGTCGAGCCGCTGCGCCAGCTGACCCGTCGACGATCCCTGATTCACGTGCGTGTCCCAACCGCCGACATCCGCGAACGCGATCTCGAGTCCAACGTTGGCCCTGATCAGCTGCGCGATCTGGAGCAGGCGCGATCCAAACTGTGACCGGGGATATTCGGCACCGTTCTGCGGCAGATATTTCCGCGGATTCGCCGCGCGCAGCATCTTCATCGCGTCGAACATCTCAGCACCGGTGCCGTGCACGAGATCGGCGGATCCGGTGCGATAAAGCGCTTCGAGCCGCTCGGCGGAATTGCCCGTTGCGCGGACGCTGAATTCGTCGAGCCCGTTCATCGCCACCGTCGCGCTAGGCCCTTCCAGGATGCGCGGTGTTTGGGGCGTCAGTGATACCGCGCGGAACGGAGTCTTCGCGAGATTGCACTCGTCGCACGTTCCCTTCACCGCCAGATAGCGATTGAGCCAGCCGTCGGTCGTTCCCTTGATGTCGGGTGTCCCGCTCTCCATGTAATCCTGCGCATCGAAATGGGAGCG
Source organism: Gemmatimonadota bacterium (assembly GCA_031372985.1). Taxonomy (GTDB): domain Bacteria; phylum Gemmatimonadota; class Gemmatimonadetes; order Gemmatimonadales; family Gemmatimonadaceae; genus UBA4720. Next base: position 1,902 of record JANMMF010000046.1, on the reverse strand, counting down.
CGTCGTGCTCGGGCTTCCGACAGCGTGGACGGGGGCCAGCAGTCCTCGATCATATAGCGGCTTGAGCGGTGCCAGTGCGGGATGGAGTCCGAAGAAGCCATCGAGATCCATAGCTCCGCCAGCAACGCTGCGTGACGGTCGTGCGATCGCGATCGACGGGCGCATCGCGTAGTACGCGCTCTCGCCGTGCGGGACGACGATGTTGAGCGCGTCGGCGGCGCCGCGCTGAAAGAGACAGATCAGAACTTTGCCCTTCGGCGCGTTGAACAGGTCCATCCCGAACGCCGTGCGCCGCAGGAAGCTCGGGCTCAATCCCATGGTCACGAGCGCCAGCGCGCCCGACTTCACGAATGCTCGACGTTCCATCTTCTCTCCTAGTGCCGCTGAAACTCGGGTGAGCCAAGCGCGAGACCAACGATTTGTTGGAGTCCGGTGAGCTGCGGGATGTTCGCGAATCCGCGTCCCTGCAACGCCGCTCGCTTACCACCAGCATTCTGGTTTGGTTTTGCACGAACAGTGTTGCCGGCCATCTCCTGACCGGACATCCCCGTGTTCTCCGAAGTCCCTTCGTCCGGAGACATGTCCTGAATCGCGCTCCCGCCCGCGCCGTTGGCGAGCAAGGGGTGATCACCAGAGATCAACACCGCCCGCGTATCGGGCGAAACCATGCTGTTCAGAATCGTCGCGACTACGGCATCGACTTGCCTTTCCCGCGGCGCCGACCGAATGGTGTCCAGAGCCGGTAGCGCGCGAATGTCGACACCCGGCAGTCGTCCAGCCGCTACGGCCATTCCGAAGTTGATGCGATTCAGGATCGCGCCGGTGTTCATCCAGGATTCTCCGGTCTCCGGCCAGCCGTTGGGCGCCTGGTGCCCAAAGATCGGCTGTCCCAGGAACGCGATCACCTGCGCGCTCCGTGGAGTGCTGTCCGGCGCCGCGTTGAGCGCGCGGGCTGTGCTCACGACGACCTCGAAGGGCGATTTCACCTTGCTGCGAAAAGCCCGCTGCGAGAAGAACTCGGGCGACGTGATTATCGCTCTCACCACTTCGCGGATGTCGCCGTCGGTGCTGCGATAGACCTGCGCCGCACGATCGACTAGCGCCTTCGATGGTGAATCGCTGACGAATCGGCGCGCCAACTTGAAAGAGATGAAGCGTGCCGTGGCCGGACTCCTTGCCAGGATATCGAGCACATCCTCGCCGTCCTCCATCCCCCGTCCCGCCGAAAGCTTGTGACCCAGGACGATCTTCTCGCCGGCGTCGTGAACCTGCGGCCGGAAAATGAAGCCGCCTCCCTGCGCCGGAGGCTTGATCGTCCAGCCGGTGAAGGCGCGGGCGACGTTGATCACATCCTGCTGCGTGTATCCGCCATCTACTCCCAGAGTGTGGAGCTCTAACAGCTCGCGCCCGTAATTCTCGTTCAGGCCCGGGCGCTTCCGCGGTTGGCGCTGTTGACGCTGCGTCGGCCTGTCGCTGTCGGCCATGCTGCGCGCGTTGTCCAGATAAAAAAGCATTGCCGGACTCTGCGCGACTGCTCCGAGCAGGTCGCGGAATTTGCCAAGGGCTCGCGGGCGGATGACGTTCTGATCGAAGTCCGTCAGGTAGTAGGGCTCGGGAGCGCCCTTCTGCGCATAGATACTGAAGTGATTCTCCCAGAAATCGGTCATGACTTCCTGCAGCTGTCGCTCGCTCGCCACCGCGCGCGCTACTCGCGACGATTGGAGCTGAGTGATTACCTGTCGGGTAAGATTGCCGCGCTGCTGCTCCGCGTACTGTAGGAGAAGATCGTTCTGGTTCCGATTGATTGCCGGATAGCTGGCGACGAACTGATCGATCGCGGAGTCGTTGATCCTTCCGGGGCGCAGCTGCTGATCGATCCAGGTGTCGAGACCGATCGCGCGC
>JANMMF010000042.1:0-3316 GCA_031372985.1 Gemmatimonadota bacterium | reverse complement strand
GTCGCCGGCGTTCCCGCGCGGCTGCTCCGCTGACCAGAAAAAAGGCTTCTTTGCCAGGCATCGGTGTCATCGGCTACGGCTACTGGGGTCCGAACCTCGTGAGAAACTTCATGAGCGACACCGGTTGGCGCGTCGTTTCCGTTTGTGATCGATCCGAAAACAGGCTCGCGGAAGTCCATCGCCTCTACCCGGGCGTCACGACGACCACCAAGCCCGAGGATCTTTTCCGCAATCCGTCCGTCGACGCGATCGCCATCGCCACTCCGGTGGCGACGCACTTCGAGCTGGCAATGGGCGCGCTCAAGGCCGGCAAGCACGTTCTCGTGGAAAAGCCGATCGCGTCGACCTCGGCGGAAGCTTTCCAGATGATCGACGAGGCGGCGCGGCGAAAGCTGGTGCTGGTGGTCGATCACACGTTCGTCTTTACGGGCGCAGTGCGGAAGATCCGCGACGTCATCGGCGAGGAGTCGTTCGGGCGGTTGCAGTACTACGATTCGACCCGCGTCAATCTCGGACTCTTCCAGCACGACGTAAACGTCATGTGGGACCTCGCCGTTCACGATCTGTCGATCATGGACTACGTCGTCGGCGCGAACCCGGTGGCGGTCTCGGCGACCGGACTGAGCCACGTCCCCGGCGAGCCCGCCAACGTCGCCTTCATGACCCTGTTCTTCGACAGCGACATCATCGCGCACATCAACGTCAACTGGCTGTCGCCGGTCAAGATCAGGCGGACTCTCGTCGGCGGGAGCAAACGCATGATCGTGTACGACGACCTCGAAACGAGCGAGAAGGTGAAGATCTACGACAAGGGCATCACCGTCACCGAGACGCCCGACGATCTCCGCAAGCTGTTGATCAGCTACCGCACCGGAGACCTCTGGTCCCCGAAAGTGAACGAGACCGAGGCACTGCGGCTCGAGGTCACGCACTTCCGTAACTGCATCGAAGGCAGCGAGAAGCCGGTGACGCCGGGCGAGCGTGGTCTCGCCATCGTCAGGATGCTCGAGGCCGCCGACAAGTCGATGCAGAAGCGCGGCGAACCTGTCGCCTTGCAGACCTGATTTGATTGGATGACAATTCCATTCCTGGACCTCCGGGCGCAGTACGCCTCCATAAAATCCGAGGTCGATGCGGCCGTATTGCGCGTCCTGGCGAGCACGACCTACGTGCTCGGGCCGGAGGTCGAGGCATTCGAGAAGGAGTTCGCCGCGGCCCACAACGTCAGGCACGCGGTGGCAGTCAACACTGGCACCAGCGCGCTCCACGTTGCGTTGCTGGCCGCTGGGGTAAAAGCCGGCGACGAAGTCATCACCGTCTCGATGACCTTTATCGCGACCGTCTCGGCCATCAGGTACACGGGCGCCACGCCGGTCTTCGTCGATGTCGATCCGGCGACGTGCACGATGGATGTCACTCAGATTGAATCGCGCATAACGCCCCGTACGCGTGCGATCATGCCGGTGCACCTTTATGGGCAGCCCGCCGACATGGATCCGATCATGGAGATCGCCAGGCGCCGCAAGCTGATCGTGATCGAGGATGCGGCGCAGGCCCACGGCGCCGAGTACAAATCCCGCCGCGTTGGCGGGATTGGAGACATCGCGGCATTCAGCTTCTACCCCGGGAAAAACCTCGGGGCGTACGGCGAAGCTGGAATCGCGACGACGAACGACGACAGGTACGCGCACACCATGCGTCTTCTGCGAGACTGGGGTCAGGAGAAGAAGTACTACCACGACGTGCACGCGTTCAACTACCGCATGGACGCGATCCAGGGGGCGATTCTGCGGGTGAAGCTCCGGCAGCTCGAGAAGTGGACGGACGCACGTCGCGCCCACGCCGGACGCTACGACAAGCTGTTAGCCGAGTCGGGCATCAGGCGCGCGACGGAGGCAAAGGGACGGAAGCACGTCTACCATGTCTATGGCGTGTATCACGAGCGGCGCGCAGAGCTGCAGGCGGCACTGCAGGCCGCGGGAATCCATACAGGGATCCACTACCCGATCCCGGTACACCTCCAGCGCGCCTACTCGGACCTGGGCTACAAGGCGCGTGATCTCCCCGTGACCGAGACAATCGCGCGGACTCAGCTATCGCTGCCGATGTTTCCCGAGCTGACCGATGATCAAATCGGCCGCGTGGCGAAGGAAGTAGCGGCTTGGGCCACCAAGCGTAGATGAGAGGATCGGCCGCGGTGGGGAGTCTGGGGTATTACGGACTGCGGACTAACTGCGGACTGCCGACTAACCGATACTCCGAACTGCGGACTAATTGAGGACTGCGGACCTACTGCGGACTGCGGACTAACTGCGAGCTGAGTCCGCGTTCGGTTTGCAACGAAAATGCTCCCTGTTGCGGTTCAATGGTTCAGGTAGGAATAGCGAGTGCGGATAACGTTGGACGTGTCTCATTCCGATCTGCCTCTCGCTGAGAAAACTGGAAGGGATCCACTGTCGCGAATGCGCGCCTACCAGTTGGCGCGTGGACTACTCGCGGATTCCTGGTCTGATGCTGAGAGACTGCGCCATCACCTCGTGACTGAAAAGGTTTCCGGCCAGCTCTACGCCGCCGTTGGATCAATCGCGGCAAACATCGCAGAGGGCTATTCGAGGAGCTCCGGCCGGGACCGTGCTCGTATCTTCGAGTATGCGCTGGGCTCTGCGCGCGAGAGCATGACATGGTACCGATCGGCAGAGCCCGTCCTCGGCGCGGAGGTCGTCTGCGGGCGACTCGACACGCTCGAAGAAATCCGCCGCTTACTACTGGCAATAATCCCGCGCGAACGCAGTCGGCTGATCAGGCCAGCGAAGCCTGGTGTGTAGCTAGTCCGCAGTCCGCAGTAGGTCCGCAGTCCGCGGTTAGTCCGCAGTCATCTCTGCCCTTTCTCCCAAAGCCGAGCGTACTTGGCCATCACGCTCCCCGCAGCAAGACACGCGAGCACAAGCCCGTGCGCCCCGTCGAGAAAGCCGCTCTTCAATAGATACATCCGGAGAAACCGAGCGGGCGGCTTGACGACCACTTCCACCGCTGAAGCCCGACGCCCACGACCGTAATTCTGTTCTGCCCACCAACGACTGTACCGATTGAATTTCTCGAAGTACTGGTCGAGCGAAGTGTAGGTGTAGTGCAGCAGCACGTTTCTCAGCTCCCCCGTTTCCCCTGTCACATCGACGTGCTCGTGCACCTGGTTCGCGTTGTAGCGCAGCTCGCGCTGGAAGAATCGAACGGGCCGGTCAGTTCCCCACCCTCCGTGCCTGATTTCCTTTCCCAAAAAGAAATTCCGGCGAGGCACCCGGAACGCGGAATACTTCAC
>JANMMF010000008.1:0-2458 GCA_031372985.1 Gemmatimonadota bacterium | reverse complement strand
GCATCGGTTCGCAACGTCGAAGAGGCACTGCTGATCGGAGCTCTGCTCACCGTGCTCGTCGTATTCGTCTTCCTCAACTCGTGGCGATCGACCGTTATCACTGGTCTGGCGCTGCCGGTATCAGTGCTGGCGTCGTTCATCGCGGTGTGGGCGTTCGGATTTACTCTCAACACGATGTCGCTGCTCGGCCTCTCGCTCGCGATCGGAATCCTGATCGACGACGCGATCGTGGTGCGCGAGAACATCGTGCGGCACATCGAGATGGGCAAGGATCACATGACAGCGTCGCACGAAGGCACCGACGAGATCGGGATGGCAGTCGCCGCGACGACGTTCTCCATCGTTGCCGTGTTCGTGCCGGTCGGTTTCATGTACGGAGTAGCCGGTCAATGGTTCAAGCCGTTCGCTCTCACGATCGCGTCTTCGGTACTCGTGTCGCTGTTCGTGTCGTTCTCGCTCGACCCGATGCTCTCGGCTTACTGGGCGGATCCGCAGGTCGAGGCCCATGAGCGGCGCAACCCGATCGCGCGCACCCTCGACAGGTTCAACAAGTGGTTTGACCGCATGGCGATCCGATACAAGAGTTTGATTGCTTGGGCCCTTGACCACAGGGTAGCAATGGTTGCGATCGCGGTGGGCTCCTTTGTCGTGGCGCTCGCGCTACCTGCCGTTGGTCTCGTCGGCGCCAGCTTCTTCGGGTCGGAGGATCAGTCCGAGGTCAACATCGCCATTGAGACTCCACCCGGGTCCAATCTCGCGTACACGCGCATCAAGGCAGAAGAGGCGGCCCGGATGGCGCGCTCGCACAAAGAGGAAGTTCTCTTCACTTTCACGACGCTCGGCGGCAGCACCGGGGATGTGAACACGGGCAATATCTATGTGCGGATGGTGCCGAAGGCCGATCGGAGTATTGGCGCCGAGGATTTCGGCCGCACGCTCCGCCAGGAAGTGGGACACATTGGCGGCGTTACAATGTCGGTGTTCACCAACGATTTCCAGGGCGCGCAGAAGCAGATCCAGCTTCAGATGCGGGGCGGAACACCGCAACAGCTGGCGACCACCGCCGAGGCGATCGCCGAGCAGGTGAAGCAGGTGAAGGGAGCGGTCGATGTGGGACTGTCGACCAAGGGACAGAAGCCGGAGCTGAACGTCGAGCTCAATCGCGGTCTCGCCGGAAGTATCGGTGTGACCGTGGGTCAGGTCGCTCAGGCGCTGCGTCCGGCGTTCGCCGGAATCAAGGCAGGCGACTGGGTCGATCCCAGCGACGAGACACGTGAAGTGAACGTGCGACTCGCCCCCGAGGCAAGGCAGCGCGCGGCCGATCTGGAGCAGCTGCCACTCGTCATCACCGGTCCTGATGGCCAGCCGCGTACGCTGCCGCTCGGTCAGATCGCGACGATAACGCAATCGATGGGTCCGGCGCAGATCACGCACCTCGATGGAGATCTGGTGGTGACCGTCCAGGCGAACACTTCGGGACGATCACTGACCGAAGTCATGAAGGACATCAACGAACGAATCGCGAAGATTCCCATGCCGGCCGGCGTTCACATGACTACGGGCGGCGAGTCGGAGGACCAGGCAGAAGTATTCGGACGCATCTTCTCGGCGCTCGGCATCGCGGTAATGCTCATGTATCTCATTCTGGTGATGCAGTTCGGCTCGTTCCTCGAGCCCTTGGCGATCATGATCTCGCTGCCGCTGTCGCTGATCGGAGTGATGCTTGCGCTCATGATCACCGGCACGACGATCAACATCATGAGCCTCATCGGAGTGATCCTCTTAATGGGAATCGTGGCGAAGAACGCCATCCTCCTCATCGACTTCGCCAAGTGGGCGCGTGAGAAGGACGGAATGCCCCGGCGCGAAGCGCTGATTCAGGCGGGCGCGATCCGTTTGCGTCCGATCATGATGACGACGCTCGCATTGATTGCCGGCATGATCCCGGTCGCGCTCGGAATCGGTGAAGGCGCCGAGTTTCGTGCGCCGCTCGGCCGCGCGGTGATCGGCGGTGTGATTACGTCTACTCTACTCACCCTCGTCGTAATCCCGACGTTCTACGAGATTCTCGACGAGTGGAGAGAATGGGTATTCACCAAGCTGGGGGTGTACAAGCGCCGCACCGCGGAGCACCCGATACCGCGGGCGGCTGGAGCTGCGACGCATGGAGAGAAGTTGGAAAAGCTCGCCTGACGAGTTCGACCATGTTCGGCGCGCGATGCTGGAAGCGCAAGTGGAGCGGCTGGGACTGCCACTGTTCGAGATTTCGCTCGACCCGAACTGCACGAACGACGCATACGAGGCGGCTTTTCACGCTGCTCTTCACGAGATCAAGTGGGATTTCCCGCACGTAGCTCACATTGCATTCGGCGATCTCTTTCTCGAGGATGTGCGAGCGTATAGGGAGCGCCTGCTGGCGGGTAGCGGGTTCGAGCCGCTTTTCCCGATCTGGGGTCTC
>JANMMF010000154.1:0-8238 GCA_031372985.1 Gemmatimonadota bacterium | reverse complement strand
GTCACAGTACTTCGGCGATGCGGAAGCGCGCACGCTCGCGGGCTGGAAAAAGCGGGGCGGGTACAAGGCCCTCGAGAAAGCGCTCGGGATGACGCCGGCCGATATCGTGAACGTCGTCAAGGAATCGGGACTCCGCGGCCGCGGTGGTGCAGGATTTCCCACGGGCATGAAGTGGTCGTTCATGAAGCCGGGCGATGGGAAGCCGCACTAACTCTGCTGCAACGCCGACGAATCCGAGCCCGGGACCATCAAGGATCGCGAGCTGATGCGGTGGACTCCCCACGCGCTCGTGGAAGGATGCGCGATCGCGGCCTACGCCATCGGCGCGGAAACGGCCTACGTCTACATACGCGGTGAGTTTACCGAGCCGCTCCACTGGATGGAGGAAGCGGTCAAGGAAGCATACGCCGCGGGGATCATCGGCAAGAACGCGATGGGCACCGGCAAGCGGATCGACGTCCACGTCCACAAGGGAGCGGGCGCCTACATCTGCGGCGAGGAGACGGCGCTCATGGAGTCGCTCGAGGGCCGGCGCGGCAATCCGCGAATCAAGCCTCCGTTCCCGGCTGTTTCGGGTGTATTCGGCATGCCGACGACCATCAACAACGTCGAGACGTTAATCGCCGCCGCTCCGATTCTGATGAACGGAGCCGATTGGTACAAGAAGATGTCGCTCTCCAGCCCGAAGAGCACCGGAACGAAGCTCTATTCGGTGTGCGGCAACATTCTCCGTCCTGGCACCTATGAGGTCGTGATGGGATTTCCGTTCAAGGAATTCCTGTACGATGTGTGTGGCGGTCCAATGCACGGGCGAAAGTTCAAGGCGATCATCCCCGGTGGGGCATCGGTTCCGATTCAGACCGTGGAAGAAGCGGAAGCAACGCTCATGGACTACGAGGGCTTCGTGGCACAGGGCTCCATGCTCGGCTCCGGCGGTGTAATCGTAATCGACGACGCTCAATCGATGGTGACAGTGATCGCGCGGCTAGCTCGTTTCTTCGCCCACGAGAGCTGCGGTCAGTGCACGCAATGCCGCGAGGGGACGGCGTGGACCACCAAGATCATGGAGCGGATTCGAGACGGGCAGGGAACGATTGAGGATCTCGACACGCTGCTCGACATAGGCGAGCAGATGACTGGGAAGACCATCTGCGTTCTCAGCGATTCGTGCGCGGTGCCAGTCGTGTCCGGGATCCAGAAATTCCGGGGTGAGTTCGAGGCCCTCATTCAGGGCCGGCGCTTTCACCCTGTCGTCGCGGCGGTGGCCTGATGGCCGAGACCAAGATGGTGAACCTCACAATCGAGGGACGATCCGTCAGCGTCCCCGAGGGAACGACGATTCTCGAGGCCGCCAAGACCGTTGGCGTCCTCATCCCGCACTACTGCTATCACCCCGGCCTGCCGGTCGCCGGCGTTTGCCGGATGTGCCTCGTGGAAGTCGAGAAGGCGCCCAAGCTCGCGCCGTCCTGCGCCTCGACGGTTGCCGAAGGGCAGGTCGTGCACGTTCACTCGGAGAAATCCCTCGAGGCGCGGAAAGGCGTGCTCGAGATGCTTCTCATCAATCACCCGCTCGACTGCCCCATCTGCGATCAGTCCGGTGAGTGCGAGCTGCAGGACTACACATTCCAGGAAGGCCGTGAGGACTCCCGCTATCGGGAGCCGAAGCGCTTCAATCCGGCCGAGGATTTCGGCGGGGACGTCATCTACGTCCCGAACCGCTGCATCCTCTGCACCCGCTGCGTGCGCTTCATGGACGACATCGCGCACGATCCGGCGCTCAACGTCAGCGAGCGCGGTGACCGTGCGTTGATCGGAAAGTTCGAAGGCAAGGACCTCACGCATCCGTGGGCCGCAAACGTCGTCGACCTGTGCCCGGTTGGCGCCCTTCTCTCCAAGGATTTCCTCAACAAGGCGAGGGCGTGGGAGCTCGACCGCACCGCGTCGGTATGCCCCAACTGCACGCAGGGTTGCAACGTCATCATGGAGACGCGCGAGAATCAGGTCGTGAGGATGCGACCGCGCCCCAACGAGTACGTCAACGCGTACTTCATGTGCGATTGGGGACGTCTCAATTATCGGTGGATGAACGAGAAGAACCGCGCCGAGCGTCCGCTGGTTCGGCAGAACGGCTCGCTCGTTCCAGCGAGCTGGGAAGTCGCGATCTCTGCAGCCGCGCGCGCGCTCAACGGGAAGAGCGTGTTCGTAGCGGCGTCGCCGATGCTCTCGAATGAATCGCTTTACCTTCTCACGCAAGTGATGCAGGGTGGAAGCGGCACGTTCCGCGTCACCGAAGGTGACGAGGCTCCGCTGCCTGGCGTCGAGGATCTGGCGCTCCGCCGCGAGAGGGCCGCCAACGTCAACGGCGCCGAGACACTTGGGTTCAGGAAGACGAAGGATTTGCTCGGCGGACTCAAGCAGGGAGATGTGCTGGTCGTCGCCGGAGAAGACCTCGCCGGGATCGACGCAGCCACACTGGCTCGCGCGGGCGAAGTCATCGTCATCAGCTCTGTTCTGCCGGAATCTGCGAGCAACGCGTCCGTGGTGTTGCCGATCGCCAACTTCTCAGAGGAGGAGGGAACGGTCACCAACCTGCGCGGACGCGTCCAGCGGTTCACTCAGGCGCGCCAGGCGCCAGGCGAGACGCGCCCCAGTTGGCTGGTGCTGGGCGATCTCCTGGGGGCGATGGGCAAGCAGGCGAGTTTCTTCCTGCCCTCCGACGTCTTCGCGACACTCGCCTCCTCGAACAATGCGTTCGCCGGCCTCAGTTACGACACCATCGGCTTCAAGGGCCTACCGCTCGCAACCGTTCCAGCTACCGGGCCGAAGACGCCGGTCGCGATAGGTGCGGCATGAGCGTGATCCACGGAATGTCAGCTCTTCTCCAGGCTGCTGATCCGAATCTGCCGCCGGTGAGCGGCATGGCGTTCTGGATCTTCACGAGCATCAAGATGCTCGTGATCTTCACGATATATTTGGTGGGCGTCGCGATGCTCACCCTCGCGGAGAGAAAAATCTCGGCGTGGATTCAGGATCGTCATGGGCCCAATCGGGTCGGCAAGGGATGGCTCCAACCCGCCGCGGACGGACTCAAGAACTTCATGAAGGAAGAGACGATGCCGGCGGGCGTGAACAAGCCGCTGTTCGTTCTGGCGCCTATTCTTTCCTTCATCCCGGCGCTCACGGCGTGGTGCGTGATTCCCTTTGGCGCGCCAATGCCGACCCGGTGGGGAAGGATCGACCTGGTCGTCGCTGACCTGCCGGTTGGATTCCTATTCATCCTTGCGATCACTTCGCTCGGAGTCTACGGAATCGTGCTCGCGGGGTGGTCCTCGAACAACAAGTACGCGCTCCTCGGCGGACTTCGCTCGAGCGCCCAGATGGTGTCGTACGAGATCTCGATGGGGATGTCGACGATTCCGGTGCTGCTCCTCGCCGGCAACGTCAGCCTCAACTCGATCATCAACCAGCAGGCGTGGGGTGGCTGGAACGTAATCAACCTCACGGTCGCCTTCTTCATCTTCATGGTCGCGGCGTTCGCGGAGACCAACCGTCTGCCGTTCGACCTGCCAGAAGCGGAATCGGAGCTGATCGCGGGCTATCACACCGAGTACAGCGCGATGAAGTTCTCGCTCTTCTTCATCGCGGAGTACGCGGGCATGGTGACGGCGAGCGCGTTGATGGCGACATTGTTCTTCGGCGGCTGGGATGTGCCGTTCACCGCGCACGACAACATTGGCCCGTACAGCAAGTGGCTGTCGCTGCTGTCGATCGGGATTTTCCTCGCCAAGATCCTCTTTTTCCTTTTTCTGTTCATGTGGGTCCGCTGGACTCTTCCACGCTTCCGCTACGACCAGCTCATGTCACTGGGCTGGAAGGTCATGCTGCCTCTCGCTCTCGTCTACATCGTGCTCATAGCCGCAGTCATGCTCGGTCTGAGCGCCGCGGGAATCGACGAGGGCTTCCTGTACGCAACGATTCTCGGCAGCGTCAACATCGTCGTGGTCGTTGTCCTGTTCGCGATACTCGATCGCGGGCGCATCATCAGTCCGGCGTACGGCCGAATGCATCCCAGAGAAGTGGAGCGGCTGCGCGAAGTTACGAGGCGGGCCACCATGGCGGCGGAGGCAGGTAGATAAATGGCGATCAAAGTGAAGGTGGTCGAACGGCCCATAGACGATGTCAGCTACATCCGGGCGACGCTCAAGGGCATGGCGCTGACGGTGAAGCACCTGTTCGACGTGAATGGCAGAGTGACGACGCAGTACCCGGAAGAAAAATCGCCGATCTCTCCGCGGTGGCGCGGGACCCACAGGATGTTGACGACGGAGACCGGTAAGGCACGGTGCGTCGCCTGCGGACTCTGTCCCACCGTCTGCCCGGCGAACTGCATCAAGCTCGTGCCTGGCGAGGACGAGGAAGGCAATCGTTATCCGCTCGTGTTCGAGATCGACGAGTTCCGCTGCATTTTCTGCGGATTCTGCCAGGAGGTCTGCCCGGAAGAGGCGATCCATGTCGGACGCCATTACGAGAACTCCGAGTACAGCAGGGAAGGGTTCGTCTACGACCTTCAGCGTCTGATGGACCAGACGCACCCCGTCTGCGAGATGTGGGACCCCGAAGACCCGAAAGGCGAGTGATGGAACCGCACTACTCGCTGTTCTACGTTTTTCATTTCTATCTCTTCGGGGTGATCGCGCTGGCGTCGGCGATCGTGTTCGTCACTCGGAAGAGTCCCGTCACGGCGGCTCTGTGGCTGGTGAATACAATGTTCAGCCTCGCCGCCCTGTTCGTAATGCTCGACGCCCAGTTCATCGGCGTAATCCAGGTTCTGGTCTACGCGGGCGCCATCATGGTCGTGTTCGTATTCGTGATCATGCTCCTCAACCTCGGGCACCCGGCCGAGTTCGCGCAGGCTCGGGGCACGGGCTGGAAGCTCGCCGCGGGACTGATCGGCCTCGGACTTCTGAGCGAGATCATGGTCATCGCCCGCACCAAGCTGCCTGAGCAGCTCGTGGTCCCGCGCGGCTTCAACGAGCAGCAGCTACAAAAGCTCAACGCCGTCGGGACGATCGCCGAGCCGCTGTTCAAGGAGTACCTGCTGGCTTTCGAGCTGACGAGCGTGCTGCTCCTGGTCGCTATCGCGGGAGCCGTAGTGCTCGGAAGAGGGAGGGCCGCCGGTGCTCGCTGAGTCACTCGCCCTTACAGCGGCGCTCTTCATCATCGGCGTGGTCGGCGTTCTCATCCATCGGAACGCGATCATCATCTTCATGTGCGTGGAGCTGATGCTGACGGCCGTCAACCTCACGTTCGTCGCGTTCTCTCGTTTCTACGGGGCTGCCGGACAGGTCTTCGTGGTGTTCGTGATGACGGTCTCCGCCGCTGAAGCGGCAGTTGGGCTCGCAATCATCATCGCAATCTTCCGCCATCGCCAGACGATAGATCTCAAGGACATCAACCTGCTCAGGGGCTGATGCTACTTCAGACCGCGGCAACGACCGCCTTGCAAACCCATCCGCTGTCGGGCACCGTCGCCGAGTGGGTGTGGCTGCTTCCGCTGCTTCCGTTGGCGGGATTCGTCATCAACGGCTTGCTCTCGCTATCCGGTGCGCGGCTGGGGCCGGACGACCCGAATACACCCGACCACCATCCCCACTCGGAAGGAGCCGCGGACGCGCCGGCGATTTCCCACGCCGAGGCGGCGGGCGCGGCCGGTGACGACCATCACGCCGTGAAGCGCCACCGTTGGGCCGGAGTCACGAGCATCGTCGGTCCGGGCGTTCTCATTCTCACTTTCCTGCTCGCAGTCGGGATCTGGCGAGCGATGGCCGTCGCACACCCCGAGGCGCCGTTCATTCAAACCTATTTCAGCTGGATGCCGGCCGGCGACCTTCAGATCGATGCCGCGTTCCAGCTCGATCAGCTGTCGATGGTGATGATACTCGTCATCACCGGTGTCGGCGCTCTGATCCACATATTCAGCGTCGGCTACATGCGAGAGGACCCCGGATACCCGCGGTACTTCTCGTATCTCAATCTGTTCATCTCCTTCATGCTGGTGCTGGTGCTGGGCGCCAACTATCCCGTGCTATTTGTCGGCTGGGAGGGCGTTGGACTCTGCTCCTACCTATTGATCGGTTTCTGGTTCAACGACAAGCAGAACGCCGATGCGGGGAAGAAGGCGTTCATCGTCAACCGCATCGGAGATTTCGGCTTACTCGTCGCTATGTTCATGCTGTTCGCCAACATCGGAGTGCTGGATTTCGTTGGCGTCGGCGAGAGGGCGATTCAGCTCGGTACCGGAAGCGCGCTCGTCACCACGATCTGCCTCTTCATGTTCCTCGGCTGCGCCGGCAAGAGCGCCCAGATCCCGTTGTATATCTGGCTGCCCGACGCCATGGCCGGCCCAACGCCGGTGTCAGCCCTGATCCATGCCGCGACGATGGTGACGGCAGGTGTCTACCTGATCGCGCGGAGCGCATTTCTCTTCTCGCTGTCTCCGGTTGCCTCGCTTACGGTAGCGATCGTCGGGGCCGTGACGGCAATCTTCGCGGCCACGATTGGACTCAAGCAGTGGGACATCAAGAAGGTGCTGGCGTATTCGACGATCTCACAGCTTGGCTACATGTTCGTCGGTGTCGGCGTCGGAGCTTACGTCTCCGGCATGTTCCACCTCGTCACGCACGCATTCTTCAAGGCCCTCCTGTTCCTCGGCTCTGGTTCCGTGATCTACGCCATGCACGCCGCGTATCATCACACCCATAGCGGAGAGGACGCGCAGGACATGCGCAACATGGGCGGGCTCAAGCGGTATTTGCCGGTCACCTGGGTGCTCATGTGGATTGCGACGCTGGCAATCTCCGGCATCCCGCCATTCTCCGGATTCTTCTCGAAGGACGAGATCCTCGGCGCGGTGTTTGCGCGCGCGCATGGATCAACCCTCGCGTCCGCGACCTGGCTCGGGATTCCCGGCAGCGTTTTGCTGTACGTGATCTACGCGATCGGGCTCGCCGCTGCGCTGCTGACGGCGATCTACATGACGCGGATGATGCTCTACACCTTCCACGGTCCCTCTCGCATTGGGGAGGAGGAGGAGAAGCATCTGCACGAGGCGCCGTGGGTGATGACGGGACCGCTGGTCGTCCTCGGAATTCTGACTGCAGTCGGCGGCTGGCTGAACCTGCCCGAAGTCATTACGGATATTCTCCCGCTTGGCCCCCGCGAGATTCTAACCCACTGGCTCGAACCCGTTGTCGGCACCGCGACGGCGCGTGTGACGGGCGGGGCAGCCCATCTTGATGCAGCCACCGAGGAAATGATCATCGGCGTCGCCGTGGCTATCGCGGTAGCGGGTATCGTCTTCGCAATGGCGCGCCTCAAGCCGGAGCGGGTCCCGCGCAAGCGCGACGCGGTTCCCGAGTTCGGCTTTGAGGGAGTAGTCGCCAACAAATACTATGTCGACGAAGGCATCGATCGCGCGGTCGTCATGCCCACCTACGCCATATCCAGAAGCTTCCTCTGGCGTTTCATCGACAACGGCGTGATTGACGGCTTTTTCGTGAATGGCAGCTCGCGGTTGGCGCGAGGGTTCGGTTGGCTGGGCTCTCGCCTCCAGACCGGCAACGTCGGGATTTATGCGTGGGTTCTCGTCGTTGGAGTTCTCGCGATGCTTGGCGCGTTCACCCTCCGCTGATCTGATCAATGGCGAATTTCCTCGATTCGATCGGCTATAACTCCTGGGTGCTCCCGGCGCTTCTGCTCATTCCTCTCGTTGGCGCTGTGGTCATTCTCATGATCCCCGCGCGCGACCCGGCGCAGACCGGGGGCGTCGAAACCCCGGCTGCGCGTCAGCTCGCCTTCTGGTTCTTCGTTCTCGAATTCCTCGTTTCGCTCGGACTCTGGTGGTCATTCAATCCGGCAGACACCGGCTGGCAGGCGGGCATCGACAGGTCCTGGATTCCAACGTGGGGCGTTCGATTCACGCTCGGGGTCGACGGAATCGCGCTGATGATGGTGCTCCTGACGACTTTCATCATGCCGTTGTCGGTGCTTGGCAGCTGGACGAGCATTCGGACCAAGTGCCGCAGCTACTACGCCCTTCTTCTCATCCTCACCACCGGAATGCTCGGCGTTTTCCTGGCGCGCGATCTCTTCCTTTTCTACGTGATGTGGGAAGTGATGCTGGTGCCGATGTACTTCATCATCGGAATCTGGGGAGGAGAGCGGCGCATCTACGCCAGT
>JANMMF010000153.1:0-23606 GCA_031372985.1 Gemmatimonadota bacterium | reverse complement strand
GCGGTGAAAAGTGGAACACCGGCCGCAGTGACGAGGACCGTGAGAACGGAGATCGAGCCAAAGCTGATTGCCGAGAGGACGATCAGCAGCGTAGCGCGACGCACCGAGGCGTCTGATGATTCCATCGGACGAATGTACCTTCAGCGGATATTCAGGGCTATTTTCGCACGATGTGTAAGTTGGAGATCGGCATTCGTCACAGAATGGTGAACCAGAGAATTGCTAAAGGCAGACGAGATCATCTGGGGCGCGAAATTCGCGAACATGTTCTGCGAACGGTGACAGACGAGATGAGCACCACGAGCCTGAGGCCCGAGCTGGCTTCATCGTATCGAAATGCTGCATTCTCAAGTAAATCTCCGCTTCTCGGATAACTCACAACCGCACTCTCGAAGAGAAAAATTATGAAATTCAGTCAATTGCCGACACTAATGGTTATTTTAGCGCCACTAACGCTACATGCACAGGACAGTCGGGCGCCAATTGAGCCGATTCCGCAGATTGCTGTAACGGGCCGAGGAGAGGTTAAGGTTTAGCCGGATAGGGCGACGATTCAGATCAGTGTTCAGACTCGTGCGTCGACTGCCGCAACGGCGGCGGCAGAAAACGCAAATAAGACGCAGGCGGTTCTGACGGCTCTTCGGAGTTTAGGCCTCGGAAACGATCAGCTCTCGACCATCAATTACAACATCAATCCGGAGCAGCGTTACGAGCCGAATAAGGAGCCAGTAGTAATTGGCTACACGGTAACGAACACCGTTCTGGCCGATGTTCGTAGGCTGAACCAGGTCGGACCGGTCATCGACGCTGCTGTGTCGCACGGCGCGAACATGATTACCTCCCTTCAATTCTACGCCTCCAATACAGAGGCGGCTCGCCGGACAGCAATTGCATCAGCAATCGAAAAAGCACGAGCTGATGCGGACGTAGCTGCCAGGGCTGCACGGGGTACGCTGGGGACTTTGCTCGAGATAAACATCGGCTCGTACTCATCTCCTCCCCAACCGATGATGATGCTGAAACGTGCAATGGAAGCACAAGCGGATACTCCCATCAACGCCGGTCAGGAGACGCTTGCAGTCGAGGTGAATACCCGCTGGAGGTTTATCCCGGGGCAGTAGGGCTCCTAGTTTCCACGTGGAACTCTGAGTTGTCTGTTCCACGTGGAAACCCTCCGAGCACCTGAATAGATTAGGCGCCATACCTACAACGGCAGACCGTGGCGCGAATCATAGCAATCGCTAATCAGAAGGGCGGAGTTGGCAAAACGACCACGGCGGTAAATCTGGCCGCCAGCCTCGCTGCCGCGGAACAGCGAACCCTTCTCATTGATGCCGATCCCCAAGGAAACGCCACGAGCGGTGTCGGTCTCCAGAAGGAGAACGTGCCTCTCACTCTTTACGACGTCCTGGTAGGGAACTCGGATCTCGGGTCTGCCCGACAGACTCGTGTTCAGTTCGAGAAGCTCGACGTCGTAGGCGCGACGCCGGATCTCGCCGCAGCTGAAGTCGAGCTCGTCGACAGAAGTGACCGCGATCACGTCATGCGGGAAGCCGTTGAATCGCTCCGACCCGACTACGACTTCATCATCATCGACTGTCCCCCGTCGCTCGGCCTGATAACCATCAACATGCTCGCCGCGGCTGACGCGCTTCTAATCCCCCTTCAATGCGAATACTACGCGCTCGAGGGCCTCTCTCAGCTGCTCAATACGGTGCACCGAGTTCAGCACAGCGCGAACGAGAAGCTAGGCATCGATGGCGTCTTGCTCACCATGTACGACTCCCGCCTGAATCTTTCGAGACAGGTCGCGGAAGATGCCCGAGAATACTTTGGGCCGAAGGTTTTCAGTAGCGTCGTGCCAAGAAATGTCCGACTGGCGGAAGCGCCGAGCTTCGGGAAGCCGATCATTCTGTATGACGTTGCTTCCGTGGGAGCACAGGCTTACATGAACGTCGCGAAAGAGCTGATCGAGCGAACCGCGCGAGGAGATGACAGTGGCAACTGAGAAAACACCCAGGCGGTTGGGGAGGGGACTCGAGGCGCTGCTCGGAACCGCGGGCGGTCTGGCCTCGAGCGACGAAGGCGCCCTGAAATCAATTCCAATTGCTCAGATTGGAAAAAACCCATTTCAGCCGCGGAGGGAATTCAACTCCGAGGAACTCGGTGAGCTCCAGGAAAGTCTCAAGGCAAGCGGTCTTCTTCAACCGATTACCGTGCGGCGCCGGCCCGGGAAGGACGGCTTTGAGCTGATCGCCGGAGAGCGCCGTCTACGTGCCGCGACGAAGCTCGGCTGGAAGGAAATTCCAGCCATCATCAAGGAAATCGATGACAGGACCGTTCTGACTCTGGCCCTGGTCGAGAATCTCCAGCGGTCGGATCTCAATCCGATCGAAGAGGGGGAAGGCTACCACAAACTTTCCCATGAGTTCGGTCTCACCCAGCAGCAGATCGCGGAAACGGTGGGGAAGGACAGGACTACAATCGCCAACATGCTTCGGCTGCTTCAGCTACCGGAGGTTGTCAGGAAACTCCTTCAGGATGGCCAACTCACGATGGGACACGCCAAAGTCCTACTTGGTTTGGAGGATCCCGACATGATCACCACCTTGGCGCGTGAGATCGTAAGGGAAGGCCTGACCGTCAGGGAGATCGAGCGACGGCTGCGGGAATTCGCTGGGCCCCGGACCGGAAAGAAAGCAGGGCGTCCAAGGTCTGCCGACAGGTTGCCTCCGGAGGTCAAGAAGATTGAAGATCGACTCCGGCGCTTTCTGCAGACCGATATCAGCATCAGCGTCGGCAAGAAAAATCGTGGTGCGCTGACAATCCACTTTTACTCTGCGGATGATCTTGAACGGGTACTGGAGGTCATGCGGGTTCCGGACTAATCAACAGACTTGTTCACCTACACCGTAACTCAGTGTCCAGTAGAGAGTTAACCTCATACGGACGTGCCATAACCTTCGTTCTCCACACAAATATGCACGTGAATTAATGTCCACATCTACAGACTTGGCGAGCTATACGGATGAGCTGTTGGGCACTGCCAGCACTCCGGATTATTCGAACGCAGTAAATGGGCTGCAGCTCGAGAATCAGTCTCCGATTCGCGGAATTGCGGCTGCGGTGGATTTCTCGACGCGGAGCATCCGCGGGGCCATCGACAACGGGGCCAATTTCCTCATCGTCCATCATGGAATGTTCTGGGGTGGTCTCGCACCCGTAAGCGGTCCCTCGTATCGGACGCTACGCACGATGATTGACAACGACATCGCCGTCTATTCCTCGCACTTGCCACTCGACCGGCATCCGACGCTCGGGAACAACGTGCTGCTGGCGGCACAACTGGGTCTCACTCCAACCGGAGCCTTCGCGCGCTTTCAGGACATTTTCATCGGGGTGAGCGGCGAGAGCGACATCGAGACGGCCTCACTGACTGCACGCGCCCAGGATTTTGCCAAGAGCTACGGTGAGATTCGCACATCGAAAATACCAACCGGTCGACGGACGAAAAAATGGGGGATCTGCACCGGAGCCGGTGCTTCAGCGGAGACGCTAAGCGAAGCATCAGCCACAGGCATCGATACTCTGATCGTCGGCGAAGGACCACACTGGACCGCTATTCACGCGGAAGAGCACGACCTGGCAATCATTTATGCCGGGCACTATGCGACGGAGACCCTCGGCGTCAGCGCGTTAGCGAAACATCTCGCCGACAAGTACGATCTGCCGTGGAGCTTCATCAGCGCACCGACGGGACTCTGAGAATTGTGCCCACGCTGTCGTGGCACTCGTGAATCAGCAATCGGTGTAAGCGCTTCTCCACAGTGAGCGCCATTGTCCGGAAGCTACCCGTTCGATCAACCCGAGCCTTCGACCATCGTCATGTTCGATGTTGACCACGACAGCCGGTCTCCTTGACGGACCAATCTGCACCACGGCGAGTACTTCAGTCGCCTGCGTCGTTTCCTCGGCTCCTGCTGTCCGGCTGTAGTATGCCGGGTTGTACTTGCCAGCTGTTCGCACTGGTCTTTCTCCAATGAGAAGTAGGTGCTCGATCCTCGGGTTCGCTTCTTCGTTCACGCTGCGAACGACATCTGCAATGACGATGTCGACAGAGTCGAGCCGGAACGTGTAGGCCGATCGCACTCTGAACGGCAATCCTTTGAATGTCGGATCGGAAGCGATGGGCAGTGTCGCTGCCGTTTGCGCAAGAGAAGCGGCAAGTGCAGCTGAATCGGTGCCGGACATCGCTTCGATGGAATCGAGCTTGATCGCCTGTGCGCGTCCGGTCGCAAAGCCAATGCGCCATCCCGGGCGCGTCGCACGCACCTTTGCAGCGGGCCAGTCATAACAGTCCTGTTTCGTTTCCGCGAGTTCAAGCGCGATCGCCGTGGCTGTCTCGCTCTTCCCCCCTCGTCCAAAGAGATCGAAAACGAGCCCGGTGACTGGCGCGCTATTGCCCTGAATCGCCTCGATCGTGCTGTCGGTGACCTCCGGCAGTATCACCGCTGCACTGTCTGCGTTGCTCCCTGACGAGACGAGCACGACAGAGCCGGCATCCATATCCCAATTCGTACTATTCGCCGGCAGGGAAGGAAGTGCGGGCGGCAGAGAGTCTGGAGCGGAATCCTTGCCTTCTCTCCCCCTGTCGCGGCAGGCGAGTAGAACGAGCGCCAGTAGCCCAGCACGGAGTAGGCGCATATGACCGAGGGTCAAGGGTATTTTGGCCGGCGCATCTTTACAGCATCGAGACTACTCATCCCAATGCTACGTCACCATACGTATTTAAGCACGGCCCTCGAGGGTGTAGGTTCACGCGTAGGTCACCCGTGGCGAGATACTAACCGGGAATACCGATGGAATCGATGACAGCGGCTTTGAGCAATCCGGAGGGCGGAGATACCGGCACGTCTATGAGCGTCTCCGCGACCGGAGATCTGAATCCTCCCATGGCTCCGTTCAGGGAGCGTCTGAGCTGGGCACTCTACGACTTCGCGAACACGGTCTTCTCGATGAACATCGCGACGCTGTACTTCGCCGCATGGCTCGTCGGAGATCTCGGCCATTCGAACATGCTTTACGCAACCGCGAACGGAATTGCATCCGCGCTTGTTGTGGTATCGATTCCGGTTTTCGGAGCCATCTCCGACGCAACGCAGCGACGAAAGCCGTGGGTCGTCGGCTTTACCTTCATCGCGTGCATATCAACCGTGGTGATGGCGATCCTTGGACAGATCGGCCTTCCCCTTGTCGGAGAGGGAGTAACCGGTACTCTCTCGAACGCCATGATATCACCGGGCGTCGCGCTGTTCGGAGTGCTCGTGGCATTTACACTCGCGAATTACGCATACCAGGGTGCGCAGCCATTCTACAATGCAATGCTCCCGGAGCTCGTTCCCGTGGATCATCGCGGACGTCTTTCAGGAGCCGGTGCAGCGCTTGGCTATGTTGGGTCGATTACGGGCGTCGTACTGACCTTTCCGTTCTTCACTGGCGCTCTGCCCCTGGTCGGTGCTCTTCCTGACCGCATCGTCGGTTTTCTGAGGACCGTCGTTCCATTCACCACATACGGTGGGCGCGTTTCGACGTTCGTTCCGACGGCCATGATCTTCCTGCTGTTCTCGATACCACTCTTTCTATTCTGCCGTGATCACAATGTCCTGCGCGGGAAGCGACACGTGCCGTGGCGTGAAGCCTTCCGCGATGTTCGTCAAACTCTGAAGGAAACGCGGAAGTATCCCGGAACCATGAGATTCATTCTGACTTCGTTTCTCTACCAGGATGCGATGGGGACGATAATCACCAACATGGCGCTCTACGCAATCTTTGCCATGGGATTCGTCAAAGGCTCCGAAGTAACGTTATTCGTAATACTTACGATTCCCGCGGTATTCGGGAGCTACTTGATAGGCCGGCTGGTAGATCGCTTTGGACCGAAGCGCACTCTGTCATGGGTTCTCATCGGCTGGATCGTGCTGCTGGTAGCAATGATCGCCGCACCATCGAGAGCCGCATTCTGGATCGTGGGGGCCTGCATTGGCCTGATTTACGGCGGCATTTCGACCGCGGAGCGGCCGTTGTTGTTGAGCCTCGTTCCGGACGTAGAAGCCGGTCGATTCTTCAGCCTGATGGTGCTCTCTTCGCGAGCGGCCGCTGTGGTAGGCCCGTTCATTTGGGCACTGGCAGTTGATGGCTTCACCTCATCGATGGGAGTCGGATTCGCCTATCGTGCCGGTGTTGTCACCGTCGCTGTCGGAATGTTGCTGGCATTTCTGATGTTACGGGGTGTTCCTGACAACTTCAGCCGTCCGGTAGCGTCAAAATGATTTACGGCATCCTGAAATGGATTACCGGAATTGCCATTCACTGGTTCTACGGTGACATCCGCGTGATTGGCAGTGAAAATATCCCGGCACGGGGACCTCTCCTTATCGCGGTCAATCATCAGAATGCCCTCGTCGATTCATTGATCGTCGGCTGGGTCGTGCCTCGCAGAATTACAATGACTGCGAAGGCCACACTGACTGACAATCCTCTGATCGCGTTTCTCTTCAGAATACTGCGAGTGGTCCCGCTTCGTCGGGTGAGCGACGAAGCCAGAAAGTCGAATGGCTCTCCGATCGATCGGTCACGTAACCTTGAAGCATTTCGCGAGATGGCGGACCTGCTCGCCCAAAGCGGGGCAGTTCTCATATTCCCGGAAGGCAAGAGCCACAACGAGCTTGGATTGGAGCCGCTAAAAACCGGGTTGGCGAGGCTTGCGCTACAGGCTCGGGACGAAGGCGCCATTGAAGGCATTCGCATTCTCCCCCTCGGGCTGGTCTTCGAGAGCAAGGGTACACCGGGAACGGCCGTGGGCGCACGGATCGGACAAGCAATCGAGATGGACGACTGGTCAGGTGCAGATCACAGAGCGCTGACGCAGGAGATCGCGAATCGCCTGCGTGCCGTGTCCGAAGAGGCTGGACTGCCGCTGAAAAAGCTCAGCTCGCCCACACGGAGCGGGGACTCCGCAAAGGAGCGATTCATCGCTCTCGCCGCCTGGTGGGGACGTCTGACCCACCGTACTCCAGTGCGACTCGCGAGAACTATGGCCGTGAGGCGCAGTACCGATGCCGACGAGCCGGCAATGCTGACGATTCTGTTCGGCATCGGCCTGGTACTCGTTACCTACGCCGTCCACCTCACGATCGTAAGTGCTATCGCGCATTCGATTTGGGTTGGCTGCCTCTACCTAATTGGACTGTTGATTGGAGCGTACTGGGCAGCCTTCGAGCCACATCCCAGGCGCTACTAGTTCAGCTTCGTCTCCAGCCAATTCTTGCCCACTCCCAGATCCACGACCAGCGGCACTGACAGCTGCGCGGCGTGCTCCATCTCGTATTTCACCATCTCCCTTACCTGCTCGATCTCGTCGGGCAATACCTCGAACACCAGCTCGTCATGAACCTGGAGCAGCATTTTGCTCTGCAGACTACGTGTTCGGAGGGCGTCATCGATTCGGATCATCGCGATTTTTATTAGATCGGCGGCAGATCCCTGAATCGGAGAATTCGCAGCGACTCTTTCACCGAATGCTCGAATGTTGAAATTCCGTTCGCGCAATTCGGGGATATATCGCCGTCGGCCGAATATCGTCTGCACATATCCGTGCTCACGAGCAAACGCCACCATTGAGTCGAGGTAGTTGCGCACCCCTTGAAAGCGCTCGAAGTAGCGCGCGATGAACTCCTTTGCTTCCGCGTGCTCGATGCCAAGCTGGCGGGAGAGGGCGTGCGCTCCCTGTCCGTAAATCGTGGCGAAGTTAATCGTCTTCGCTCGACTGCGCATGGTGGTCGTTACGTCGGCTACGGGAATGTCGAAGATCACCGCTGCCGTCTGGCGGTGGATGTCACCCCCAGCCTGAAACGCTTGGACGAAGGCGGGATCACGAGAGAGGTGCGCAAGAAGCCGGAGCTCGATCTGCGAATAATCAGCGGCGAGAAGGAGCCAACCTTCACGGGGGATGAATCCTCGTCTTATGTCCTGGCCCAGCTTACGCCGAATCGGAATGTTCTGGAGGTTCGGATCGTTAGACGATAGCCTGCCACTGCTGGCGACAGCTTGACTGAACGACGTATGTAGTCGGCCCGTTTTCGGGTTGACGAGCCGAGGAAGCGTATCGAGATAGGTGTTCTCGAGCTTGGACAACTCTCTGTACTCAATGAGTTTCGTCGGCAGCTCGTGTCCTTCCTCCGCCAATTCCGTGAGAACGCCAACGTCCGTAGACGGTCCGGTGCTGGTCCGCTTGATGACAGGGAGGTTCAGCTTTCCAAACATTATCTCCCGAAGCTGTGGATTGGAGTTGATGTTGAACTCCTCGCCCGCAGCTTCGTAGATCTGTTTCTCGACTGCTTCGCGCGTCGTCTGAAAACTCTGTTTGAGCGAGGCGAACAAGGACAGATCGATCGCTATTCCCGTCCATTCCATCTCGGCCAGCACATCGACGAGAGGTATTTCCACGCCGTCAAAGAGTCTGGTGAGCTCGTAGGACTCGAGCTGTGGCTCGAATATCCTGCGCAGCCGCAACGCCATATCGGCATCCTCGCAGGCATAGTCCCGCGCCGCTTCGACGGGACACTGGTCGAACGGGATCGCCGACCGGCCCTTGCCACACAAATCCGTATACGAGATCATGGTGTGGTCGAGGAACTCGAGCGCCAGTACATCGAGACTATGCGAGCGCCGCCCGGGATCGAGCACGTAACTCGCAAGCATGGTATCGAAATCCAGCCCGGCGAGTTTCACTCCCAGGGACCGCAGTATCAGAAGGTCGTACTTCGCGTTCTGAGCGGTCTTCCGGATTGTTGGGTCCGCCAGAAGATCTCTGAGCGGCTGCATCTCGGGAGAGTTGAGTAGAGGGAGATTGCGAACCGCTGTTGGCCTGTTTGCCCGCAACATCCTGGCAGCAATGCTCAACGAGTCGTTGTTGGCCTTCCCCTTCCTTACAGGAGTTTCCGGGACAGCTTCATCGCCCCCTCGAATGAGACCCCGCTCTTCCGGGGCGTCTGTTGCCGAGCGGTCTCCAGCCGCATCCACGAGGAGCTCTCCCTGCTCGTCTTGTGGCAGTTTGTGCTCGAATGGAAAGTAGTAAGCTTCGCCCTCGGCGACGGCGATCGCGATCGAAACGAGCGACGAACGCAGCGGATCCACCAGCTGTGGACTTCCAGGATGAATAAGTGTCTCGGTAGCGAGTGATATCACCCCGGCTTCACGCGCACGCGTGATGGCCTGTTCCAACGCCTCGAGAGTATCGACGGTTACATAGTTTGCGCTTTGCCGCGGTTTCTCCTCGACTGGCGCCTGTGCTGCCGAGTCCTTCGCCAGGGAATGGAATTCCAGCTCGATGAACAGATCCCGCAGCCGATGATGGTCGGGCTGCTTTATCCTGAGTGATTCGAGGTCGAACGGAACCGGCAAATCGACGCGGATTGTTACTAATTCCTTTGACAGCCTGGCATTTTCGGCATGCTCGAGGAGCGCTTCACGAGGCCGCTTCTTCGTAATCTCGGTGGCGTGGGCAAGGATGGACTCGAGGTGTCCGTACTGCTTCACGAGCTCGCTCGCCGTCTTGTCTCCGATGCCCCGGACTCCCGGGATGTTATCCGACGAATCCCCGACCAGGGCCAGGTAATCGGTGACGAACTCGGGGGCCACACCAAGGCGCTCTTCCGCATTCTCGACACCGACCCAGTGCTCTTCGACGTTGGCCGGTCCGCCTCGGCCAGGATTGAGAAGCCAAACTCCTGGCTTGACCAGCTGTTGGAAGTCCTTGTCGCCGGACACTACCACTACGTTAACGGCTGCTTCGACGCTTCTCGCCACCAGAGTACCGATCACGTCATCGGCCTCGTAGCCCGGTAGTGTCATAATCGGAATGCGGTAGGCATCCAGGATCTGGCAGATGCGATCCATGCCGCGATCAAAATCCGACTGAAGCTCCTCGGTCAGTTTCTCACGGGTGGCTTTATACGCAGGATAACGCTCGTGTCGGAAGGAAAGGCCCGAATCATGTACCCAACCGAGGTACTCCGGCTGGTGTTTGGTTATCAGGCGTTGGAGAAAATTTGCTATGCCCCAGCTCGCTGAAGTGTTCTCCCCTTTGCTCGTGGTGAGCGGGCGTGAGATCAGCGCGAAAAAGGCGCGATAAATAAGCGCATAGCCGTCGACCAGAAACAGCCGCGGACTTTTTGGACCATTCATGACATGAATATAAAACGCCTCCGTCTCTAGAGCGCGAAGGCGTTGTACAATGATTCCCGTGACGATCTGCGTCTACACGAACTCGATCCTCTAGTGTTGCCGGCGAGAGTTCAGCGAAAGAAATTCGCTTTCGCTGGGTCGAGTCAGTCTCCATCTCCCCGTTTCCTCGCAGAATATGAGCTGCGAGTTGTAGCGGCGGTATTGCCAGATCTGGATTCGGGTATTCGACGCCACTTGCGCCGTCCAGCACGCGACATTCAGGCTTCGCTCGAGAATCTGATCCGGCTCTCCCAGCGAGACGAATACCATTCCCCGGTCCGACAACCATCCCGGATTGCGATCCATTCTGAACTGGATATTTGCCAGCTGGATGCGGGTGAAATAGGTCTGCATCTCCTCGTTGGTGGCCGTTTCGGGGATCGGGTCCGTTGCGCGCAGAAACTCCGCCCATACTGTCGCGCGCCTTTCAAGTGGAGCTGTCCGGAGTGCAGCGAGGCGTGAGTTGTTCGCGAAGAAGCGCAAATAGCCGAGCATGTCCTCGAAGGACATGAGGGGAATGTCTTCGCCGAAGCTCACGAACAGCGGAGCTTTCGCGCTGTCCGGCGAATCCCTCCGGGTAAAGAATACCTCTGCTATTCCAACGCCCACGGTCGAGATCGGCACGTTTACGATACCGTTGAACAGATTGCCCTTCCGCCCGAGCGTTACGGAGTCGCGCCACAAGCGAGCTCCCTTGTCGTTGCGGACGACGAAATCCACGGGAAGCCGTGTTCCCTGGCCGTACGCCTCGACGTAGATGGCAACAATGCTATCGCGCCCGAACACGGCACTTGACCGCGGACTGGCCAATAGGCGTGGCGCAGAGTCGAGCACGGTTCGTCCCAAAGCCTCGTAGACGAGGAGTGGAGTCGAGAAGCGGCCCGTAGTCAGTGAAGGGACGCCAATCGTCGCCCGTTGCGCTGCGGCACGCGAGCCTCCGACATCACGAACGACTGTCGACAGACCATAAGTCCCCGGAGCAACGCGAAAATAGTGCTGGAAAATCACGCTCTCGTCGGTTCGATTGATTTCCCGGAAAGAGCCAACCCTCACTATCTCCATCGCGTTGATGCTCGCAACATCCACATCTCCGCGACTCATCGTGATCTTCACTTCGTAGGGGGCACGGTACCGGTCACCTTCCCGGGTGAACGTAAGCGCCCGGTTGGGAACCGAAATGCTGACGAGAACGAGCGTCGTGTCGGGGTGCGCGCTTGCAAACGAAGAAATCTTCCCCACAAATGAGAGCGGACTGGGCGCGGCCAGAAGACCGATGCTTCGATACAGTTCGCTTATATCCGAAGTCGTGCCACCACTATCGGGCTGGAGAGCACGAATGTTCGGCTGGGGAGTCGGGTGGGTGGTAGTTGAACTGCAGGCGCTCGCAAGAACGCTGCTCAGGACGAGAAGTCCCAGAGATGGCTTGGTGAAAATCGACATGAATGGCTATTACCCTATCCGGTCTTGCCGGTTTCTATTAGCTTCGCGGCGTGTCTCGAGAGCAGATGGTCGGCACTCCCTTAGCTGACTACATCATCCAGAAAGAGGTAGGTGAGGGCGGAACGTCCGCCGTTTACCTGGCCGAGCATCCGAATCATGGCACCGTAGCACTCAAAGTGCTACGGGAAAAGCTGCGCCAGGACAAGACGGCAGTGGCTCGATTCGTCCGTGAAGCCAAGTACGGCGCCAGGGTGAAGCATCCGAACGTCGTCGAGACCATTGAAATCGGACAGGCCGCGAACGGACTCCATTTCCTGGCGATCGAGTGGGCTGAAGGCGAGATCCTGGAGCGGTATGCCAAGCAGTATGCGCCTGTACCCACGGACGAAGTTGCGACCATCGTCTCACAGATAGCAGCCGGGGTCCAGGCGGCACACGATGCAGGAATCGTCCATCGCGACTTGAAGCCGGAAAACGTGATGTACGATCCTAAGACCCGGCTTGTGAAGCTGCTCGATTTCGGGATTGCCACCGATACACAGGCTTCGGGCGATGAGCGCCTCACTCGCGCGGGATTCTTTGTCGGCACGCTCATGTACATCGCTCCAGAAGCGTTATCTGGCGAGATCGTGACAGCTGCCGCTGATCAGTACAGCCTCGCCACGATCGCCTATTTTCTGCTGACGCGTTCGCTTCCTTACACCGCGAAGGCTCCACGCGAAATGTTCACTCAACTTCTCACCATGCCTCCCATTCCACTCAAGGATGCAGGAGAAGGAGACTTCAACTTCACACCTGCGCTCGATGCCGTCGTAATGCGCGCTCTTTCCCGGGCGCCTTCCAGTCGCTATCCAAGCGTCATCGCTTTCGCGACAGCATTTTCGGAGGCAGCGAGCATGGCCCCCGAGCAGCCCAAGATCATGGACAAATTCAAGGGCCTACTTAGGCGCAGCCGGTAAGTCCGCAGGATCTACCGGCAACCACAGAGTAAAAGTCGAGCCCTTTCCCGGCTCACTCTCCAGCTCGACCATCCCGCCGATGAGTCCCGCCAGTCGGCGAGAGATCGCCAGTCCCAGTCCGGTGCCACGCTCCGCCGAGTTGCCGCGAGGGCCGGCATCGACTTGCTCAAACTCCTCAAAGATTCTGTTCTGGTCAGCCAGTTGGATGCCAATTCCAGTATCGATCACCTGGATCCCAATCCATGGGTTCGTCAGGTAGGATGGTCGATCCGTTGAGGCGGGTCCATTGTCCGGGAGGGTGTCGACCATCCGCGTACGAATCACAATGGCGCCTTCGTTCGTGTATTTGACGGCGTTTCCCAAGAGGTTCACGAGAATCTGGCGGAGATGAGTGGGGTCGGTCCTGATTCGTGGGAGCGCCGCACCCATGACGAGCGACAGACTCAGCCCCTTCTCGCTCACCAGAGACTCTATCTCGCTCGCGACATCGAGAACGAATGGGCGCAGGTCGATCGTCTCGGTGTGAATCTCGAGCCGGCCAGCTGCCATCTTCGCAAGATCCAGAATCTGATCAACCAGATGACGAAGGTGATTGGCCGAAGCTTCGATGCGCTCGACCGGTTTCACCTGGCGAGGCGCCAGCTCTCCATAGACGCCTTCGCGAAGCAGGTCCACAAATCCAACGATCGCGTTGAGTGGCGTCCGAAGCTCGTGCGACACATTAGCGAGAAACTCGCTCTTCATTCGGTTGACGCGCAGCAGCTCAGAGGAAAGGCGCTCGAGCTCCTTCGATCGCTCTACGAGGCTACGGGCCTGACGGCGTTCGTGACGTAGTACGAGAGCGAGGCCCAGCACAGTTGCGAGCGATACGATCCACCCAACAAGACCAGTCCAGTGATCGAATCCGATCTGAGAAAGCGAAAGCATTGACTCAAATCATAAGAACCCATAACCTCTCGCACCATGACTGAGCACTCGACGCTCATCGCACTCCTCGCTGAGCGCTCTGCCAAACGCGGTCAGTTCACGCTCGCCTCCGGAAAACAGTCGACTTTTTACATCGACGCAAGACTCACGACAATGAGCCCGGAGGGCCTCTCGATCGTCGGCCCCTTTGCACTATCCGTTCTTCGAGAAACCGGCTGGCGCGTCGATGCGGTCGGCGGGCTGACACTGGGTGCCGATCCCATCTCCTACGCGATCAGCTACGCCAGCGCACAATCCGACCACCCTCTGAGAGCATTCACCGTGCGAAAGGAGGCGAAGGCTCACGGAACCGGCAAATTGCTCGAAGGTCCTTTCAGACGCGGCGACCGTGTCGCTGTGATAGAAGATGTCATAACCACCGGTGGCTCTGCGCTCCGGGCCATTGATGCCGTGCGCGCAGCCGATGGCGTCGTTGCGGGAGTTCTGGCACTTGTCGATCGCGAAGAAGGAGGGCGACAAACGATTGAAGAGGCTGGCGTTCCCGTTGTCGCCCTCGTGACAGCAAGTCAGATCATGAGCGCTCTTCCGAGCTAATCCTCTCCACGGATTGAGGTTTCGGCATCCAGCCCGGGTACGCCGCCGACGGTCGGAACGTCGACAGCACGTCGACATAGGGAAGAACGAGGTCTGTCCTGAAGAACTGGATCATACCTTGTCCATCATAGGTGCTCCTGAACCTCACCGGGGACATCCTCATCACTGTTCGTACGTGGCGACCGAAACTCTGGGGAGATGAGTAGTCCAGGTGATTCGCGACACGGGCAACCGACAATCCTGGGTTCTCGAACAGACGCGCCGCACGTATGAGTCTGGCCAGCGACAAATAACGCTTCGGCGCCGGTAGCCTCGCCCGGAAAAAACGACTCATCAGTGTACTCGGCAAAATGTTCAGATGTCGCGCGAGCTGTCGGACCGTCGAGATCTTCGGTGACGGATCAAAGAGCAGCTCGAAGAACCGCCAGCAGTCCTTCGACACACCGGGCAGATCGAGGCTGATTTGCGCGAGGGCAGAGCGCAGTAAATCGTTCGAACCTTGGGATGCGAGAAGGTTTCTCAGCGTCTGCCACCCAGCTGGCAGCCGTGCATCCACGAGAGTTCGAATGCCGAGTTGTCCAAGTGCGAGCGTAGCGTGTGGCGTGGAGGTCTGTGTCTCAGTCAGAAGAGCCACCGCGGGTATTCTCGGAAACTCCCTCACCATGGCCGCCACACGACTGGAGCTCTGGGATCCGTAGCGCGTAACCGATATAAGGACCAGACTGGCTCTCTTCTGTCTCAGATCCGAAAGGACTTCGTCCAGTGATTCTCTGTGAAGTGCATCGCATAATCCCTGGGCTGCAGCATCGACTCGCGAGCGCTCGAGCGGGGTAAGAATGGTCGAGACAGGTGTACGCTGCTGACTGCGCTTCGAGTCGGATGGCATGATATCCTCACGGTAAAGGGTGAAAAACCGCTTCCGATTTCTGTACAGGATATGTGGACACGTCAGATGGTCGTCACAGCTCCTGAGACTGCGGAACAAATGCTCATTGAGTTCGTCATATCGTTATATTTTGGAGAGCAATCGGTCGGGCGATCGCGCGTTAGTATCCACATGATACTTATTCGAGGAAAGTCCGGGCTCCAGTGGACAGGCTGCCAGGTAACACCTGGGCACGGTTGGCGAGAGCTGACCGTGACGGAAAGTGCCACAGAGAAAAGACCGCCATCTTCGGGTGGTAAGGGTGAAACGGTGGGGTAAGAGCCCACCGCGCTCGTGGCGACACGAGCGGCACGGTAAACCCCGGCTGGAGCAAGGCCAAATATGCGGCGAGAGGCGTCCACCTCGATCAAGACACCGCGGGTAGGCTGCTAGAGAGTATGGGTGACCATGCTCGTAGAGAAATGATCGTCCGGACTACGCAAGTTGTCCGACAGAACCCGGCTTATAGACCGATTGCCAGAACGTGACAACCTCCGATGGAATATCATCGGAGGTTGTTTGCTTTCACCAACAACTGGTTGGCAGGAAAAAAAAAGTGGATACTCTACGCGAAAGAACGAGTTGGCTATTTCTTGTCTGCTTGCTGATCGGGTGCGCTGGTACCCGAACAGTGCCCCCGGCATCCTCTGTACCGGCAGCACCGCCCTTGCCAGTGGTGATTTCCCCTTCCGCCAGTTCCTGGAGCTTCGCCTACGCTCCTGGCCCAATGCACTATCAAGTCTCACGGAGCGCGGTGATAGCAAGCCAGCCTGATTCAGGCGGCCATGAAATCTCGACGAACGTCACTCACGAGCTCATCACACTGACACCTGCCACGGACAGTGAAATCGTCATGGCGGCGGTAGTGGACACCTTTGCAACCACAACCCAAGGCCTGATTGGATCCGTACAATCTGTTCAGCTGCCCGTTCTGGTCTCAGGAAAATTCACAGCTGACAGCCTTGCTCTCGACAGCGACAGCAGCATGAAGTGCAGCCCTGTCAGATCAGCCCTTGTCTCAGATCTCCACAATTTGCTCACTCGATTTCCAGCCCGGTTGTCACAAGGACTCACTTGGCGGGATTCAGTGAATACGGGTGGATGTCAGGCTGCTGTCCCGACGACCTCGCGTGCAATTAGATCGTTCGTCATGTCGGGAGAGGCTGTTTATGAGGGTCGCCCTGTTCTACTGATCCAGCGATCAGATACGATCCAGGCACATGGGGAAGGAGCACAGCAGCAGCATCCGCTGAGACTCGATGCAACTGGTACTGGAAACGCCGTCTACTATCTCGATACCAGGAATGGTCGCGTAGTTCGGCTCACCGCTGGACAGGAATTGATTCTGACAATTACCACATCGAGCGGGGCGCAGCGATTCAAACAGAGCTCGAGGCAGGATTTCCGGCTGTTGCCCTAATCGACAAGCCGTAGCGGCATGACCAGGCACATGTACGATGCCGGATCCTTCCAGCCTTCCGGTTCAACGGTCGCCGCTCTTTCGGGCGCTTTGAATGTCAACCGAACCTCGTCGGTCGGAATATAGCGCAGAATCTCGAGCAGATAGCTGGCATTAAACCCGATATCAAGCTGATCCCCGGTATACCGGATTGGAAGCTCGTCCTGGGCTTCTCCAAGATCCGGAGTCTGCACACTAAACTTGAGCATGCCGCTGTTGAACGACAGCCTGATCCGGTGCGTCTGATCAGAGGCAATCACCGACATCCGCTTCAACGCGCCTGCTAGAGCAACCTTGTCGGCAACGGCAACACGATCATTGTCCTTCGGAATGACCTGCTCGTAGTTCGGGTATGGACCTTCGATCAGCCGAGTGAATACCGCGGTGAACGGCGACCTGAATCCGATATGGTTATCGCCCCGGGCAATCTCTAACTCCTCTTCTGCGGGGAAGAGCCGACGGATTTGCTCGAGGGCCTTCGGCGGAACAATTAGATCACTTGCCGGCGCATTTGCCGCATTGATCGGCATATCCATCTTGGCCAAGCGATGACCATTCGTCGCCACCATCCGCATTCTGTCAGGTCGGAGCTCCCATAACACGCCATTCAGAATCGGACGACTCTCCTCAGCGGACACGGCAAACGACGTGTGCGATATAAGCTGCTGGAGATCTCCCGACCGAATTCGCCAGCTCTCGTTGAATCGCACAGAGGGAAAGGTCGGGAACTCATCACGTGGCAGTCCCAGGAGCTTGAACCGGGATCGTCCACAGTCGAGTGTAACGCGTTGTTCCCCTACCGCTGCAATTTTTACCGGCGCCGGTGGCAATTCTCGCGCGATTTCACTCAGTTTCTTCGCAGGGACCGTCACTGCTCCGGCCATATCTACATCCGCCATTACCTCCGTACTCACAGCGATATCGAGATCAGTGCCGGACAATTTGATGCCTTTGTCCGTCGTCTCGATCAGAATATTCGCCAGAACCGGAAGTGTCGTCTTCGCTGGAATGCTTGCAGCAACAGCCGCTAATCCTTCCTGAAGCTTTTCACGAGAGATCGTAAACCGCATTCCCTTCTTCCTGTGGAGTTCAGGGTGAGCTGCTTAGTAGTTGTCTTTAAAGAGATTAAAAGACTAGTAGCTGTAGTAGGTAGTGTGGAGCTGTGTCGAAGTGGGTCTAACTTATGAAGTGAGTGGCATTTCCGCTATGCTGGATGATGTGTGATCGGATGTTGGTAAGCCAGTGTTCAGGCAATTCTCGACATCACTTTTATGAAATGGTAATTCTTTCCACACGTAGTGGTGGGCGGAAGTTGAATGTTTCCAACATTCCGCGGATACGATTGATCCGTGTTTTGAGCTGAGGGTCTGCAGTGATGGATTCCTGGACCTTTTCCAGACTGTGAATGACTGTGGAGTGATCTCGTCCTCCGAAAGCATTTCCGATTTCTACGAGCTGAGTGGCCAGGATCTCCCGTGTGAGATACATCGCAATCTGACGCGGAGTGGTGAGGTTCTTTGTCCTTGTCTTGGAACGAAGTCCATCGACAGTCACCCCCCACTCTTTTGCGACTGCTTGCTGAATAGTGAGAATCGTCAATGTGGTACTACTATCCGGCTCGAGGCCTTCAATTGCGCGGAGCTTGTCGCGTAGCGCTTCGCGGGCGACATCGACGGTAATATCCTTGTGCTTGAGAGATGCATACGCGAGCAGCTTTATGATTGATCCCTCGAGCTCCCGGACGTTCGACCGCACGTGCTCGGCACTGATGTGGATGACATCATCGGGGATGGTCATCTCGAGTCGATCGAGCTGAGCTTTTTGCTTCAGGATGGCGACCCGATGCTCGAAGTCGGGTAAGCCGATATCAGCTACCATGCCCCATTGGAATCGGCTGACGAGTCTGGCCTCGAGGCCGGCAATTTCCGAAGGTGGCCGGTCGCTGGTGAGCACAATCTGACGACCTGCCTCATACAGGGCGTTGAAAGTGTGGAAGAACTCTTCCTGTGTTGCCTCCTTTCGTCCTTTCAGAAAATGGACATCGTCGACCAGGAGCAGGTCAGTTTCCCGATAACGTCGTCGAAACTCAGGACCGGTACGATCAAGCATTGAGCTAATCAACTCATTCATGAACTGCTCGGTTCCTATATATGTGACACGGCTCGCCGGATTGCGCTGTAGCGTCTCGTGCGCCACCGCCTGCATGAGGTGAGTCTTACCAAGTCCGGTATCTCCGTAGATGAAGAGAGGGTTGTAAACTCTTCCCGGAGCTTGACTTACGGCATGAGCCGCAGCTGCGGCCAGCTCATTGGACTTGCCGATTACAAAAAGATCAAAGGTGTAGCGCTGGCTGAGTGGCGGAGAGCTGGTGCCATTCTGGGGCTGTAATGGCTTTGTGGAATTCGCAGGCGGAGCCACGAAAAAATCCATCTGTGAGCGCTTTTTTCGCTCTTCGTGGACGCGGAAGACTACGGTGAGCGGATGGCCCAGAACGATGGGGGCATAGCTGGACAGGAGCTCCGAATGCTTCGAATCGTTCCAATCAGCTGTGAATTGATCGGGGGCCCCGACAAAAATGGTACTCCCCTCGATCGAGAGGGCTTCGGTCGGCTCGAGCCAGGCTTGAAAGGTTTGATCGGGGAGCTCTTGGCGGGCACGATCCAGGAGGCGTTTCCATACTTCAGCGGGACTGAGCGACATGACACGCTACCCTAGCCGACTTATGTGGAAAAGTCAAACGAGACTGATGCCAACTCCTTCAGCTGACTTGACCTATCTTCAATGCTGGAATAGTTTTACCGGCTCTACATAGCAACTGATCTTCTTGGTTTCCGGAGCATTGTAATGGGTAAGCCCACCTACCGTCCCCGCAACAAGCGCCGCATCCGCACGCACGGCTTCAGGTTGCGCATGGCTACTAAATGGGGACGTGAAGTTCTTAGCCGCCGCCGCAAGAAAGGACGCAAACGGCTCACCGTCCAGTTGCCGACGAAATACGCTGGCGCGTAAGCCATTCGGCTTTTCTCGCAGCTCCCGGCTGACGAAAGAGGCCGATCTTGAATCGGTAAGGCGGACAGGGAAGCGGATGCAAACCGAGCGTCTAGATGCTCGAGCATCTGCTTCCCTTTTGCTTCATCCACGAGTCGGTGTGGTGGTTCCGAAATACCGGCGAAACATCATTGACCGGAACCGCACAAGGCGGCGGCTACGTGAGCTGGCCAGAACCAGGATGATCCCGATTCTTGGAAGGATCGACGTGCTGCTCCGTGCAAAACCCGAGGCCTACGGTGCGAGCTTTGACCAACTTTTGGTGGAAGTCGATGCAATCGCGCAATGGGCTGCGGGAATCGGATCGCATTAGCCAATGCGGACGATATTCATGCTCTTGATCCGCGGCTACCAGTTGGGGATATCACCACTGTTTCCGGCTAGCTGTCGCTACTATCCAACGTGTTCGGCCTATGCGCTCGAAGCCTTCGAACGCTACGGGGTGCTCAAGGGAGGCCGGCTTACGGTCAGCCGGATCCTCCGCTGTCATCCCTTCCGGCCGGGCGGTTACGATCCGGTCCCTTGAATGGATAAGCGTTTTTTTCTAGCTCTTTTTCTTTCGCTCATCGTCATAGCGCTTTCTCAGCTGCTATTTCCGCCAGCTAAGCCCGTAACCACTCCCCAGGCGGAGATAACAAAGGATTCCACCCCGACGTCGAGACAAGCAGCATCGTCGACACAACCATCCCCAGCACAAGCGCCGATTGCAGCTCCTTTACTACCTGGATCAGCTACCGCAATCCTTGGCGCGGTGACGACGACGGCCGTCGAGACCACAACAGTCAGCACGCCAAAGACGATTTACAGATTCAGCAATGTCGGTGCAGCACCGGTCTCGATCGTGATGCGTGATTACAAGAACCAGTCATCTTCAGGTGGCCTTGTTGACCTCGGTGTCGCCGGCTCTTCGCTTCTCGGGTATAGACTGGTCACGCCGATCGACACGGCTGATCTGTCTCGGGTGCCGTTCTCCCTGTCCCGCGCAAGAAACGAGAAGGGGGATGAAGTGCTCACGTACAAAGCTACGGTGAAGAACCTACCCGTCTCGATCACCTATTCGATTCCTCAGGACACCGCTGCCAGCTACTCGATGCACGTCGATGGGCGCGTGGAAGGAGTACAAGGGCAGGCGTACCTAATCACAGAGCTTCCGAGAACCTTGCAGCCAACCGAGGCCGACACGGTTGGCGACCATCAGAGCCTGGCTTACAGCTTCAAGCCACAACGCGATCACGCGCGTAGCGTGCTCTTCGGCGGACTGGATCCTGGTGAGAAGACTCTCGAAGCAGGCCCGCTCATCTGGGCAGCGGTCAAGAACAAATACTTCGTCTTCGGCATTCTTGCACCTCCCAACGGAACGCCGTTCAGCGAGGTGACACTGACCGGCGGCCCACGAACGTCCAAGGTCGCCACCAACGCATCGGCAAGCGTCGTACAGGCGATTCGAGACAGTACATTCTCGTTCGATGTCTATGCGGGACCGCAGGAGTCACAGCGTCTCACGCGAATGGGCCAAGACTTCGATCATGTAAACCCATATGGATGGCGCTTCCTCCAGACAGTCGTGCATCCCATCGCCTCGAAGGTGATCCAGGCGCTGCTCTGGATGCACAACCGGCTTCATCTGAGTTACGGATGGGTGC
This sequence comes from Gemmatimonadota bacterium, assembly GCA_031372985.1. Classification (GTDB taxonomy): domain Bacteria; phylum Gemmatimonadota; class Gemmatimonadetes; order Gemmatimonadales; family Gemmatimonadaceae; genus UBA4720. The sequence goes on along the minus strand of JANMMF010000153.1, from coordinate 2,327 downwards.
TCGTCATACTCGGGATCCTGGTTAGGCTGGCGCTCTGGCCTCTGAATCAGAGCACCATGCGCTCCAGTCTCAAGATGCAGGAGCTGCAGCCGAAGCTGCAGGCTGCTCAGAAAAAGTACAAAGACCCGGTGCAACAGCGCGAAGCGATCATGAAGGTCTATAAAGACGCAGGTGTCAGTCCTTTCGCCGGATTGACTGGGTGTCTGCCGGCGCTGCTTCCGATGCCTATTCTCTTCGCGCTGTTTTTTGTTTTCCAGAACACAATCGAATTCCGGGGTGTGCCGTTCATGTGGCTTCACGACATCTCGGTCAAGGATCCGTTTTACGTGCTGCCGCTCCTGATGGGCGCTTCCATGTACGTGCTGTCGTGGATTGGAATGCGTAATGCACCTCCGAATCCCCAGGCGAAGATGATGGGGTACATGTTTCCCGTGATGATGACGGTGGTGCTGTTGAACATGGCTTCGGGCCTCAACCTTTATTACACGGCGCAAAACATCGCCGCGCTTCCGCAGCAGTGGCTTTTGGCACGGGAGCGGGCAAAAGCGCGCCTGGCAGGATAAGGTAGGAGCGATGCTGCGTGTCACGTATATTGGTCACGCAACGCTACTAATTGAGATCGGCGGGAAGGTCCTGCTCACGGATCCGAACTTCGATCCTGCTCTGGGGAAGTTTCTTCCCCGCGTCAGCGCCCCGGGGATAGCACTCGAAGCTCTGCCCAGGCTCGATGCGATCCTGGTAACGCATGCTCACGCGGATCATCTGTCCTTCGACTCCCTGGACGCTCTTCGACAAGACATTCCGCTATTCGCCCCGCCCGCCGTCGCCAAATGGCTCGGCAAACAAGGCTACCGCCACGCGGTTCCGATAGCGCCAGGGGATACAGTCGAAGTAGGCGACATAAGAGTTCACGCAGCTTCGGCGATGCATAAGGGGAATCGGTACGGAGTAGACCGATGGAGAAGCGCAGCGAATATGTATCTCATGGAGACTAATAAGACCTCCTGCTTCTTTGCGGGAGATACGGCGCTCACTCCCGATACAACCCACCTCGTTGAGAATCATCTCGTCGCCAATGGCCGGGGTCTCGACCTGGCGCTCCTTCCCATCGGACACGCACCGTGGTGGAAACCGGGATTTCGGAAAGGGCACTTAACCAGTACTGATGCCCTGACTCTCTTCGAAAGGCTCAAGGCCCGCTACTTCATTCCATATCATTGGGGAACCTTCAATCACGTTACGTCGACTGCGTTCGATGCCATTGACCGGCTCAGGGCAACACTTCAAAACCATCCGCTCCACCCTTCCGTAAAAATTCTGGAGCCAGGCACAACCTTCGTACTTCCTACAGCGACTTCGTGAAGACCGCAGCAGTAGGAGGGGCGGAGGCAGTAGGGCTCGGAGATACAATCGTCGCCGTCGCAACGCCAAACGGCCGTAGTGCCCTCGCATTGGTGAGACTGAGCGGTCCTGGAGCTTTCGCGATCGCCGGAAAGCATCTCGATCTCTCGGCCTTGCGCCCGCGTGTCACGCAACTCTGCAACGTGTACGATGGCGACGAGCTGCTCGATCAAGCGCTCGTAACCCTGTTTCCCGGTCCCAACTCATTCACGGGCGAGGATACGGTTGAGTTCTCGACGCACGGCGGGTATCTCGTTCCGAGCTCGGTGGTTGCCGCGCTGATTTCCTCCAAGGCGAGACAGGCACTGCCGGGTGAATTCACTCGAAGGGCAGTGCTCAACGGCAAGCTGGACATCCTCCAGGCCGAAGCCATTGGGGATCTGATCGACGCGCGCTCGCAAACAATGCAGCGCTCCGCTCTCGGGCAACTCGATGGAGGACTGTCGCGTCGATTGCTCGAGCTGAGGAGCGGTCTCATAGATCTCGAGGCGCTAATCGTCTATGACATCGACTTTCCGGAGGAGGACGACGGGCCCATTCCCCGCGAGAGGGTGGACCAGGCTGCGACCGAGATCACTCGCTCTCTCAGGGCACTTCTAGCCACGGCTCCGGTTGGGGAGCTGATTCGGGAGGGCGCAATTGTCGTGATCGCCGGCCCGCCGAACGCCGGCAAGTCTTCGCTCTTCAATGCGTTGCTCGGAAGATCGAGGGCGATCGTGACGGAAATGCCCGGTACGACGCGCGATGCACTCGAAGCCGTCATCGACAGTGGAAAGTGGCCACTGCGGCTCGTCGACACGGCGGGGCTTCGGGAGACCGATGATCGGATCGAGCGTCTTGGGATAGAGGTGAGCGAGCGCTATCTCGCCGACGCACATGTGGTGCTCGCCTGTGCGGAAACTTCTCAAAGTCTGGCGGATACTGTT
>JANMMF010000405.1:0-2590 GCA_031372985.1 Gemmatimonadota bacterium | reverse complement strand
TGCCACGCTGCGAGCCAGCGCATTGGCGCCAGCAATGTGAGCACCGCGCCTTGCCAATCGGCGGGGAATAGTAGTGCAAATGATTCGAACATGATCATCGACCTCGGATGTGTAGCGTTCGCGCTGGGGGCGCCCGACGGTGCGAGATTGCTGGGCGACGGGAGACCGGCGCGTACTATTGCTCCGGGTTTGACGAACAACGGCTGAGGTGGATACGCCGTTCCGCATGATTTACCCGAACAGCAGGCGAATTGACCGTCCCTGACGGCCCTGGAGGCGTGGTGCCGTGTTAATAAGGAATGGCCTATCTCAGGACGGTTTGTTCCCCAGCAAGCCGGCGACGAGCTGATCCCCCAGCCAGCTTTCGTACTGTTCGGAGGACCAGCCGCGCTCACTGACGAGCATCCTATAGATGTCGCGGCCTGTCAGCGTCCAGAGAATGTCTCGAGCAGCGGCGGCTGGCACGTCCCGCCTCAGATAGCCGTGTTCCGCCAGGGACTCGATCATCGGCTGCTGCGCATCGTAACGCCGGGATTCGCGGTCGCGCTCGAGTGCCGAGAGCTCGGGCGCCACTACCCCCGCCCCGCGTACCAGATCCTGGGTGGCATTTTGGGCGTCATGGGTCTGCCGGGCGATGCGCGCCGCAAAGCGAAGCCGGGCTCCCGGCTGAGTCGTTTCCAGCGCTTTTGCGACCAGCTCCTGATACTCTGGCCCGAAGGTCGCCCGATCCATGAGCTCGGCGAGCACACCGCGCTTCGACCCGAAAACCGCATATACCGTTTGAGGCGCGACACCCGCCTTCTTGGCCAGCGCGTCGACGGTCATCCCCGCGTAGCCCTTCGTCGTTACGAGGCGATGGGCTGCGTCGGCAATGCGCCCCCGGGTGTTCTCCGCCTGCTGCTGCCGCACTTGCGATAGGTAGGGGCGACTGGAACGCGGCTTCACGACTCCTCCCCTATTCGGTATTAGTCACTCTAATCAATATAGAGTTCCTAATCAATAGAGATTGCTCTAGTGAAGGATAGAGGGCCGATTTACCCCGCTCTCAACGCCCCCAACACTGCCGGCAGCGCGCCGACGAGCCACGTGATTCCCGCCGCTATGTACGCCTGCTGCTTCGGAATCTTCCCGACCACATGCAGTCCGATCGCGAGCAGGACGGTCACCCAGATCGTGAAGAGATCCACTCGACTGGCAATCGCTATCAACGCCGGTGCTGTGGCATCTGGGTCCATGAAGCGCGCCAGATTGAACCCCACGGCGTTCATCGAGTTCAGACTCTCGGGGCTCATCACCAGCCCCTGGGCGGCGTTCGTCAGAATCTGCACAAGGCGCGGAACCTCCGCGTAGGTCGCGATCATGATGGCGGCGGCGGCCGACTCCTTGGCGTCGAACAGCTTTCCCACGAGCCAGAGGACCAAACCGGTTCCGAAGATGCTTAAGGTGATGCCGACCGCAAAGAACAGCGGCGAGAGCATCTCGAAGAATCCGCGGCCCGACGCCATCTGCTCCGCCGTCATGTTCGGATTCTTTCGCATCGCCGCCGCGGTTTGTCTCGTGAACTCGGCGTCCATGATCGGCTGCGTCGCGTTCTTCGTCAGGAAGAACAGCACCGTGCCCACCAGAACGAGAAAGAGGAGAGGCAGACCGAATTTCCCTTCACTGCGTCGCGCGAAGACCGAGGATGGAGCGTAGAAGATGTCTACGAAGTCTTCCCACAGTCCCGCCTTCTCCGGCGCGGGATCTCCGTCCCTGACAGCGTCAGCGTCACTCCCCATTGTCTCATCCTTGTGGAAGAAGACTCGAGCCTCAGCGGCAATTATGCCAACGACCGGCGCCCGCCGCCACTTTCTGCAGCCGGGAGTCCAAGGGGGCCTCGCCCACTAATCCCCGGACCGTCCGAGTACCATCGTGTCCCGCTTCGACGTCGTCCCGCACACAGAGCAGATGCAGTAGTCGCGACTCACAACCACGACGTCGGTCGTCTCGTCGCACCCAGGGCAGTGACCTTTCACGATCGGCTGCATCTCCGTCTGCAGCCCGTTTCGTACGAGCCGCGCCGCCATCACAATTGGCGGTACCGCCCCCACCGGGCAAAGTGCGCCGGAACAATGCTCTCCAATCTCGAGACAAACGACCTCACGGTCATGAATCGGTGAAGGGTCGTCCTGCACCGGCTCGTCCGTGAGTACGAGCCGCACGTCCTGATCGCAGGCCGAGCAGTAGGCGTTGATCGTTTTCATTGCAATCTCCCTGGTTCCTGCGCGGCGGAATCACCGCAACGCTGTTGTTGGTGCATTACCGATCCGTTCTGAGTCGCTTCGTGCATGCCCTCACGTCAATGGAATCACTTCGGCGCTCGCGTCGAGCCGTCGCGCGATCACGAGCGCGGCGGCGCGCGACAGCCCGAATACGGCCGTCGATGCGGCGTCGGCGTCGATGCAGCGGCCGGCGAGCCCGGTCGCGCTGTGGACCGGCGTGCGCCGCGGCGCGGCCGTCGCCGGATCGATCAGGTGGTGATACTGCATCCCGCGCCAGCGGAAGAACCGTTCGTAGTCACCCGAGGTGGCCACGGCGCGGTCGCTCACCA
>JANMMF010000383.1:0-7076 GCA_031372985.1 Gemmatimonadota bacterium | reverse complement strand
TTTGCCAGCTGACGACAGACCTCCAGGCCAATTCCCCGATTGCCGCCAGTTACGAGAGCAATTTTCTGCTCGGACATCCTTTCGCTCCATGATGAACGCGCAACTGTCTGTAGATAGTGTACTCACCATCACGAGAAATGGCGCCTGCCGGTCACCTCTTGCGTTCCTGGGAGGAGGGGAGTGGGCTGGCGGGTTCCGTCACCGGCAGTATCATTGCATTGTTGCCCGACAGTGCCTCTCCTCCCATGACCGCATCCCGCCTTACAGTACCTCCGTCTCTTAATGCTCCTCCGTCGAAGCAGGAGATCGCCGACCTTCTGGCCGAGGCGCGAGAGAGAACCTTTGTGCTGATATCGGGATTGTCGGACGAAGATCTGCACCGGCAGCACGACCCCCTCATGAGTCCGATCATCTGGGACGTGGGTCACATTGCGCACTTCGAGGAGCTCTGGCTGACTCAGAATCTGGATGGGGCAATCGAGTTTTCGGAGATGCCCGGCATGTACAATCCGCTCGAGCATCCACGCGCTACTCGCGCTTCCCTCGCGCTTCCTACTCTGGCACAGATGACGGAGCGGCTACGCGAAATCAGGTCGCGAGTCTTTGATCGGTTGGAGTCGCTGGAGTGGAACGACGCCAACCCTTTGCTGAAGGATGGCTACGTCTACAACATGGTGCTCCAGCACGAATACCAGCACAACGAGACGATCCTTCAGACCCTTCAGCTCAAAAAGGGCGAGCCGTATCGTGCGCCACGCAGAATCGATGTTGCGGCTCATGGCGAGTGGGACGCACAAAGCCGGTCGCCCGACAAGGACGGGATGATGCCCTTCGACGGTGGTCGTGTCACGATCGGTACAGGCGACCGGAGCGCGGCCTACGACAACGAGCGCCCGCAACACGAAGTGAAGCTGCGTCCGTTTCTCATCGACCGGACACCGGTCACGAACGGCCAATACCTCGAGTTCATCTCCGACGGCGCCTACGACCGACGGGAGCTCTGGTCAGAAGCCGGGCAGCGCTGGGTCACGGAGACCGGAGCAGTCGCGCCCAAATACTGGTTTCGTGACGGTGATTCATGGCTCAGTCACACCATGGATCTCACACGCGCCGTTGATCCGAGCCGCCCCGTGTGCCACGTCTGCTATCACGAAGCGGAGGCGTTCGCCAACTGGTCCGGAAAGCGGTTGCCCACGGAATTCGAATGGGAAGCGGCTGCGTCCTGGGATACTTCGACGTCGAAGGCGCGCAGCTTCCCGTGGGGTGACTCCGCTCCGACTGCCGCGCTCGCGAACATCGATCAGCTTTCGTTTGCTACCGCTCGCATCGATACCTACTATCACAACGTGTCGCCGAGCGGCTGTTACGGAATGATTGGCGATGTCTGGGAGTGGACATCGAGCGACTTCGGCGGCTATCCCGGATTCGAGAGCTTCCCATACAAGGAGTACTCCGAAGAATTCTTCGGCCCGGAGTACAAGGTCCTGAGAGGCGGCTCCTGGGCCACTCGTCCTGGCGCAATTCGTAACACCTTCCGCAATTGGGACTATCCAATCAGAAGGCAGATCTTCAGTGGATTCCGCTGCGCGCGGGACGCGTGACCGGGAATCAGCCTCCCGATGTCGTCGGCGGTACGCCACCATACACCGTCCGTCGCTCGCGCCAGCAGATGGTGCGCGACGTGCGCCTGGGTCTCACCAAGTCGCCGAAGGAGCTCTCGCCAAAATATTTTTACGACGAGCGCGGGTCAGAGCTGTTCGAGGAGATCACCCAGCTTCCGGAGTACTATCTCACTCGCGCCGAAAGATCGCTTCTCGAGCAGCGAATACCTGAGATAATAGCAGCAGTGCACCCATGCTCACTCGTCGAGCTCGGCGCGGGAAGCGCAACCAAGACGCGCCTCATCCTCGACGAGATGCGCTCGAGCGGCTGCGCCGAGTGCTACGTGCCGATCGATGTCAGCAAGGAGTTTCTCGAGGCTACATCGCTCCAGCTCGCTGTGGACTACCCGGACATTCGGATAACGCCGGTAGTTTCGGACATCACGGAGCCGTTCACTCTGCCACCGCTGGCGAGCCCGACTCTCATGGCTTTCCTTGGCAGCACGATCGGCAATTTTCCGCGCGAGCCGGCGATACGTCTTCTCTCGCACGTCGCCGGTGCGATGGGTCCGTCGGACCGGTTCCTGCTTGGCGCCGATCTGAGAAAAGACCCGGAGATCATCAACCGCGCCTACAATGATTCGAAAGGGGTGACGGCTGCTTTCAACCTCAACGTGCTCGAGCGGCTCAACCGTGAGCTCGGCGCGGATTTCCCCGTGAGCGACTACGACCACAAGGCATTCTATAGTAGTGAGCATCACAGAATCGAAATGCACCTCGTCGCGCGGAATGCCCAAAAAGTGGTGATTCCTGAAATTGGAGAGATCCAGTTCCGGCAGGGCGAAAGCATTCGTACCGAGCTCAGCTACAAGTACGATCGCGCGACCCTCGAGGATATTCTCAAGGCAGCGGGACTCGTGATGGAGAAGTGGATGCCGGCCGACGATGGCTCCTTTGCGCTAGCTCTCGCTCGCGCGGAGGACTGAGCGCGCCTCGTGAGCCTCACAGAGGCGCAGTTGCTGGACGACATCCGGGAGCGATTGTTCGCCCCGATCAGGTCTGCGCATCCTCATGCGATCGGGCTCGAGCTGGAGTTGATTCCGCTCTACGAGTCGACCCACGCGCGCGCCCTCGCGACAAGGAACGATCGCGTGTCGACAGCCGGCCTACTTTCACGACTTGGAGAACGACTGGGCTGGCATGAACAGTCGAACGGTGAGGATCCCCCTTCCTGGAAGCTCGAAGATGGCGCGCACATCTCATTCGAGCCCGGTGGGCAGATAGAGATCAGCACCGCTCCCCAGCCGACAGCGTCCGAAGTCATCGACTCGACCCAGAATCTCGTGGCCGTGATCCGTGATGAGATGACGAAGGCGGGGATCGAACTGCTCGCGCGCGGCGTCGATCCATACAACGACATCAAGAATGTACCGCTCCAGCTCCAGCGCGATCGCTACACCGCGATGACGCGCTACTTCGATTCGATCGGACCGTCGGGTATCGGGATGATGCGCCAGACGGCGGCGCTGCAGATGAACTTCGAGCACGGAGAGGATCCCAAGTCGAGATGGCGACTGCTCAACAGCCTCGCTCCGATCATCGTCGCGCTGTTCGCAAACTCGCGTAGGTACGCGGGTAAGCCGACCGGATGGGCGAGTTACCGCGCCCAGCTCTGGAGAACGCTCGATCCCTCGCGAACCGGAATCATTTACGACGAGGGCGCCCATATAGAGCGATATCTGGCGTTTGCGCTCGATGCGATTGCCATGCGCAGTGCTGCCGGTGACGCTCCTTATCGCGCGTTTCGCGAGTGGCTCCACGAGCCCGCGACAGAAAGGGAAGACTGGCTGTTTCATCTCTCCACACTCTTCCCCGAAGTGCGTCCCAAGGAGTTTTTCGAGCTGAGATCGGCCGACACGATCGAACCTGATGCGCTGGCTGCCCCTGTGCTGTTCGTGACCAGCCTCGTCTACGACGAGGAAAGCGCCCACAGTGCCGTCGAGATAATAGGCGCGCCCAATGAAGAGCTGCTGGAGCGCGCGGGGCGACTCGGCTTGGCCGATCCCGAGCTACGCCGCATTTCTTCCCGCCTCGTAGTGCTCGCACTCGATGGCGCCCGGCGATTGGGCACCGACTACCTGCGGCACTCGCATCTCGCGGCTGCCTATCAATACTTTGCGCGTGCCCTCTCGACAACCGAAATTTGAGCCGATGACTATCCGAGGCGGAGGCCTGTTGTTGGCCGTCGTCGGCGTTCTTTGCTCGCCACGACTGATTCACGCCCAGCCGGCGGTGGCGCCGGCGAAGACGATCCTTGCCATCGGTGCCCACGCGGGGGACATGGAGCTGACCGCCGGCGCCGTGCTCATCAAGCAACGCAAGCTCGGCGACCGCGTCGTGATCCTCCAGATGACCCTCGGTGAAGGCGGGAATCCTCGACTCTTGCCGAGCGTGTATGGAGCGCAGAAGCGGCGCGAAGCGCTGGCCGCTGACTCAGTGATCGGCGCCGAGACGATCTTCGCACCCTATCGCGACGGAGAGATTCCGAATGACGAATCCGCGCGCAGGTACGTCGCCGACGTCATACGCACGGTCAAGCCTTCCTACGTCATCACTCACTGGTCGCACAGCATTCACAAGGATCACGCCAACACCAGCCTGATCGTGAAGGACGCGGTGCTCCTCGCGTCTCTCGAAGGAGTTGTCACCGAACACCCGGCACATCGCGGCGTGCGCGGGATCTATTATGCCGACAACTGGGAGGACGCCGAATCGTTCTCTCCATATGTCTACGTTGGCGTCGGCGACGAGATCGCGCAGTGGCGTGAGGCCGTGACCAAGTACGAATTCGTGGGTGGGCGTATTTCTTCTTTCAGGTATCTCGACTACTACGACGCTCTCTCGACGGTGCGCGGTGCGATATCGGGCAAGGGGAGAGCGGTGGCGTTCGATATCGATCCGTTTGGAAAACGTCGAGTGCTTGATTCACTACCCTGAGTCGTCCCCGACCGCGACCCTATCTTTCTCCGCTATGTCATTCATTGAGCTTCTGATTGTCGCCCAGGTCGGCGCAGCGTCAGCCGTGCCACCGGCTATCCGCATCAATCAGCTGGGCTACCTGCCAGATGCCCCCAAGGTCGCGGTTTTCTGCGCGCTCGATAAAGTCGAGCTGCCGGAATTTGTCGTGACGGATCTCGCGGGCAATACCGTGTTGGCACGATCAACGACTCCGGCGAAGGCATTCGGTCCCTGCGTCGCCAGCTATCGACTCGACTTCTCGTCGTTACAACGACTGGGAGACTATCGCATTACTGCTGGCGGCGTCACTTCACCGGTCGTGCGCATCCGACGGAACGCCTACGCCGGCGCCGCTGACACGCTGCTCTACTACATGAGGGAGCAGCGCTCTGGATTCAATCCCCTGTTCAAGACGGTGGTTCACATACGCGACGGCATCGTCGTAGACGATTCGACGCGCGCTGGCAAGTTCGTGCCCGTTACTGGCGGGTGGGCGGACGCATCGGACTACCTGCAGTACGTCATGACATCCGCGAACGCGACTTTCGTGATGTTGCTGGCGTACCGCGATCACCCCGCATCCTTTGCGGATCGCTTCGATTCGCGCGGGCTCGCCGGGAGCAATGGCATTTCGGACGTCCTCGACGAAGCGCGTCACGGCCTCACCTGGCTCGTGCGAATGTTCCCGTCGGACTCGGAGATGTACAACCAACTCGGTGACGATCGCGATCACACTTACTGGGATATCCCGCCCAACGATTCGGCCGACTATGGCTGGGGCAAGGGAAAGGAACGGCCAGTGTATCCGTGCACCGGAAAGCCGCAGGGACTCTTCAAGTACAAGAACAGATCGGACGGGCTCGCATCCACGGCCGGCAAGTACGCTTCCGCGTTCGCCCTCGCTGCCTCCATCTACGGAAAGCGGGACCCGGTCTTCGCCAAAAAGCTCCAGCACAAGGCGCTGGCAGCCTACTTGATCGGCAAGAAATTCCCCGGCGTCTGTCAGGGAGCGCCGGGCCGAGCACCTTACTACTACGAGGAAGACAACTGGGTCGACGACATGGAGCTCGCGGCCGCGGAGCTTTACGCGCTGACACGCGATCGGAAATATCTCCGCGATGCAATGGAATACGCATCCAAAGAGCCGGTCACTCCCTGGATGGGAGCCGACACCGCGAAACACTATCAGTGGTTCCCGTGGCACAACAGCGGACACTACGAGATCTGGCGCAACGCGAATTCCGCCGACAAGAAGATCGTCGCCGAGTACTACAAGAAGGGCCTGGCGGCGGTGGTGAAGCGCGCCGATAACGGATTCCGGATCGGGATTCCGTTCATCTGGTGCTCGAACAATCTGATGGCGTCGTTCGCGACCCAGGCGTATCTGTACCGGCGCATGACGGGCGACAACCAGTTCCGCGAGTACGAGCAGGCCGCACTCGACTGGCTGTTTGGCACCAACCCGTGGGGAGTCTCGATGGTGATCGGACTCCCGCACGACGGCGTTTTCGCGCGCGATCCTCATTCGGTCGTCGCGAAAGACCTGGCGCTCGAGCTGACTGGAGCGCTCCTCGATGGTCCGGTCTACTCCTCGATCTACAAGAGTCTCCTCGGCATCAGTCTACGCGATCCCGACGAGTACGCGCCGTTCAACACCGGCTTCATCGTTTACCATGACGACGTCGGCGACTACTCCACCAACGAGCCCATCATGGATGGGACAGCAAACCTGAGCTACCTGCTGGCGGCGATGGCTGGTCCTTCGTTGGCGAGCCGGAAGTAACGGGGCGCGACTCCAGAGATGCCCGAGCTTCCTGACATCACCGTTTACCTCGAGGCGCTCGCTTCGCGCGTAATCAGCCAGCCGCTCGAGCGAACACGCATCGCCAAGCCCTTTCTTCTACGTTCGGTCGATCCCCCGATGAGCGCGGCCGAGGGAAAGCGTGTCACTGGAGTGAGGAGGATGGGAAAGCGGATCGTTCTCGAGCTGGAAGACGATCTCTTCCTCGTAATCCATTTGATGGTCGCGGGCCGTCTACGTTGGGTGCCAGCGGGAGCGAAGGTGCCCGGAAAGATCGGCCTCGCGGCGTTCGACTTCCCGGACGGCACGCTGATTCTCACCGAAGCCGGCTCCAAGCGACGGGCCTCGCTATGGCTGGTGCGGGGAGAGCAGGCACTCGAGCAATTCGAGCGGGGCGGCCTGGAGGTTCTCGAGGCCACTCTTGCGCAATTTACTGAGCGCCTGGTTCAGGAGAACCACACTCTCAAGAGATCTCTCACCGATCCGCGACTCTTCAGCGGAATCGGCAACGCATACTCCGACGAGATTCTGCATCGCGCCCGGATATCACCGATCAAGCACACCAGACGGCTGAGCGACGAGGAAATCCAGAGACTGTTCGACGCCACCCGCGCGACGCTGATTGAATGGACCGAGCGGCTTCGGAAAGACTCGAA
>JANMMF010000372.1:0-5829 GCA_031372985.1 Gemmatimonadota bacterium | reverse complement strand
CGTTTCGACGTTGATTATCCGGGCGCCGAGATCGTCCGAGTGATCGTCGATCCGGACGTCACAGTGCTGGTGCGCGACCTGGGTCGCTAGCCGTCTATGATAAGCCCTACTCATTCCGCCGATGCGACGTGCGCTCGCGGGTTGCGCCTACTTCGGGGCTCCAAGAATGCGCTGAAACGGGCCGTTCCCACTCACCTGCAAGACCGTCGGACCCCGCGTCTGCAACCAGTGAGCATGACGCGCCGGGATAAAGACGAAATCTCCCTGCGAATAGGGCTGCGTCGCATTCGGGTCGACCGCATTTCCCATCCCGAAATCCAGTGCGCCCGACACCACCGTCACGTTTTCAGCGGTGGGATGCCAATGCAACGGAACCTGGTAGCCGTCGGGGAAGGCCAGACGCAACACGAACCGTCCCGGCGCGGCAGGATTGCCGTGCAGAACGCTGATCTTCGCACCCGGGGCGAAGCCCGGTGACACGAAATCGCTCCATGAAAGTGCACTGCCGTTTCTCACGACGAAGTCTGTTGCCTCCGCCGGCATCGGAGTTGGCGCCGGCATCGTACTCACCGGAGCATCGACTGCCGCGCGCCACTTTCCGTTCACCTTGTGCCAGATCGTGACGTAATTGCCGGCATCGCGCGCCTTCCCGCTCGGCGTGTCATACGACTCGGTGTACGTCCCGTATTCGGTCGCCACCGTCGGACTCGCGACGTCGATCCTCGTAGGTGTCCAATGGATGTTGAGGCCGGGAATCTTCACGATGTCGGCCCAACTAGCCCGAATCGCATTCGAGCCCTTCATGACCGGAGCATTTGCGAACAACACGATCGCGTCGGGAGTAAAGATTCCGACGAGGCTGTCGACGTTCTGGGTGGCGATGTATCGCTGCCACGCGTCGCCCTGCGCGCGTATGGCGCGTTCATCTCTCGACTGACCTGCCGCTGTCTGGGCAAGCGCGGCAATCGCGATCGCCATCAATGGGATCAGGGCAGGGATTCTCTTCGTGCGCGTCATTGTGCCTCGCATTCGTGGAGTTCTTTGGTGGGGATAGAAGTTGAGGCAGGCGGGAGTCTCCCGCCAGTTATCACCGTCCTGCTTTGCTGATCACCAGGATGGCTGCCTCCCGCCCACCGCCGGTGCCACCTCCCTCGATTGCGCGAACGAAGCGAATCTCCTGTACAGCGCTGGCGGGAATCAGGCGGAGCTCGGCGATTCCGCCAATTCGAACGCCGTTGAGGTAAACCGCGCGTTCGCTGAACGGCGTGAGGTCGATCTTCGACATCATGAATACCGGCCGTAAGCGCGCTACCGCCTCATAGGCTGTCGTCGCTCCGGATGCGTGGATGTCTGTTCGGGTCAGAAAACTGGCGGACCCCAAGGTCGACTGTCCGGGGCGAGGGTCCCAACCGCCCGCCGTAGCACAAGCGGTCAGGCCGAGGGTGGCAGCGAGGATTGCAATGCGGAACGTCATTTGGGCCTCCATCAATGTGAGATCGGCGGCTCGGGAGGCATTCGCGCTTGACCCGGCCGACGGTGCTCGCCATGATAGACCGGCCCTCTCAGAAGAAACTCACACAAAAGTCAAAGAGCTGGCTCAGAGGGAAAATGTTGGTCCTCGAGCTTCTGGGCACGTTGTCCCTGCGGGACGAGACTCGTCCGGTCCCGGTATCCGCGCAACAAAAGAGGCTGTTGGGCCTGCTCGCTATTCTCGCCGTGGCCGGGAAGCAGGGCATCTCCCGCGACAAGATCGAAGCCTACCTGTGGCCGGAAAGCACCGGCGACAACGCGCGACACTCACTCGATCAGACTGTCTACTCCATCCGTAATGCGCTCGGGACCGATTTCCTGATCTCGACCGGGCGCGAGCTGCGGCTCAATCCGGCGTTGGTTCAGGCTGACGTGTGGGAGTTCGAGGAGGCGATTCGTGCCGGTCAGCAGGCAAAGGCCACTGGCGTTTACAAAGGTCCGCTCCTCGACGGAATTCATCTCGCCGACAGCCGCGATCTCGAGTCGTGGATAGATACGAACCGAAACCGGCTGCGATTCGGGTATCAAACCGCCATCGAGCACCTTGCCAAGGTTGCTGCCGAGGCGGGTGACCACGCGCAGAGCGCGACGTGGCTGCGCCAGCTGGTCAACTCTGATCCGCTCTCATCCGCCGCGACGAAGAGACTCATGCTCGCCCTGGCCGCGGCCGGGGACCGCGCTGCAGCAGTGAGGCAGGCTCGCCTTTATCAGGAGCTCGTAAAGCAGGAACTGGAGATCGAACCGGACTCCGAGATTGAGAGTCTCGCCGCGACTTTGAGCAGGCCAGCGACCGTTGAATCTGCCCGCGCGAAGGCTGCGGAAAATCGGCCCGCACCTGCGGAAGACGCCGGCGGGACCGCCAGCAATCAATCGAGCACGCCGCCTGTTGCCGTATCGTCGCAAGAAGCCAGAAAAGAGAGCAGCCACCGCAAGAGGCGATTGGGGTACGCGTTGTTTGGCCTCGCAATTCTGATTTCTGGCGCCGCAGTCTGGGGTTCGATGCATCCCGGACAGTCGAAGCAGGTCGTGCGGTACACCTTGGAGATCGACTCGACCGAGGCGATGACGCCTGCCACTCCCTGGTCTGGACGGATCGCAATCTCGCCCGATGGATCGCGCCTGGCATACACTGGCGGCCGCAGCAACCAGCTCTTGATACGAATGCGGAATGAGCTGCATGCGACCGCGATCCGCGGAACCGAAGACGCGAGCACGCCGTTTTTCTCACCCGATGGGCGGCGCGTCGGATTCCTTCGCGAAAGGAGCATTCAGATCGCCCCCGTCGGTGGCGGGCCGCTCGTCACCATCCCGGATTCGTTGACCGGAGTAGCCGGCGCTTCATGGGGAAGGGACAATTTCATTTATGCCGACGGTTTTCGTGCAGCCCCGCTCGCCCGCGTAGAAGCCAGACAAGGGTCGGTGCCGATGTGGTTCACGGCGCTGGACACGGTGAAGGGCGAGATAGATCACACGTGGCCAGAAGCACTACCCAACGGGAAGGGAGTGCTGTTTACGGTAACATCCAGCGGCAGGAACACACCGACTGGACAATCTTCGTTTGCCATCGCCGTCGCCGAAATCCCGTCGGGGAAGCACCGAGTGATCCTCGAGGACGCGGTTTATCCGCGCTACGCCTCGCCCGGGCGATTGCTTTATGTCACGAGGAAGGGGGCTCTGATGATGGTCTCCTTCGATCAGAGTTCAATGAGTGTCACCGGCGATCCCATTGCGCTAATCGACGGTATGCGCGTGGGGAGATTCGGCGCCTCGGACCTTGCTGTGTCCTCGGCCGGAACGCTCGTCTACTCAGTGGGCGCCGAACAAAACAATCAGGAGCTGGTGTGGCGAACGCGCGATGGGAAGTCACAACCAGTCGATCCAGATTGGCAAGGCTTCTTTTTGGACCCGTCTCTCTCGCCTGACGGGAAGATGCTCGCTGTCGCCAAGAGTGAGGACGGGCGTACCGCCGACATATGGATCAAGCATCTCGACCGAGGACCGGCGATCAAGCTTACCAAGGAGGGCATCGTCAATCGCGGCCCCACGTGGACACCCGATGGTCAATCCGTGACGTTTGCCGGCGGCGCGCCAAATGGAAGCTTTGCCCTATGGACGAAGCGAGCCGACGGGAGCGGCAAGGCGCTCCTTCAACGCCACGAGAGGCGCGACATGCTCGGGCCGCAGTGGTCGCCGGACGCGAAATGGCTGATCTTCGGGACAGAAAACGCTGATCCGGGCGCGGGTGACATTGGCGGGATTCGGCCCGGGACTGACACGGGTTGGATAGCGCTTCTGGCGTCGAAGTCCGAGGAAAGTTTGCAGGCGTTGTCGCCCGACGGTCGCTGGCTTGCCTATAACTCCAACGAGACGGGCCGCTTCGAGATATATGTAGTCCCTTTTCCCAACACCACTGCGGCAAAGTGGGCGATTTCGTCCGGCGGAGGAATCAACCCCATGTGGTCCCATCGGGGGAGCGAGTTGTTTTACCGACACGTGTCCGGGGATCTTTTTGTCGTCGGAATCAAGACTAGTCCCACCTTCTCGTACGGAATGCCAAGACGACTCTTTGAGGCGAAAAGAGCGTCGTTCCCTTTCTCGGGATACGCGGTATCCGCGGACGACCAGCGTCTTCTCATGATTCGGCTGCTGTCTGCCGGCGCCCCCGACAAGCTGATCGTAGTTGAAAACTGGTTCGAGGAGCTGAACGCGAAGACACGGAAATGACATTGAAAAAAAGACTGAACACTACCAGCCGGGGAACTTCAGTTGCAGTTGCTCTCGCTTGACCGCCCCCATCACGACAAATACATTGCCCCCGATGCATCGCCTCCGCTCCCAGAATCTAAACCTTCGACTTATTGCGGCTCTTAGACAGAGAGGCGACCAGCTGGCACGCGCGTAAATCCCGCGAACAGAATAACCAGTCGGCCTCTCGAATACTTCGGGGGGCCGTTTTGTTTTCCCCAATCTTTCAGTTTCCGTAGGTCAAACGACTCACGCATGCGCAACCAAACGAGCACCGCCAAAACTCTGTTCGAAAAAATATGGGACGAGCATCTCGTTCGCCCCGAGACCGAGAGCAATCCGGCGGTGCTGTACGTCGATGTCCACCTCGTGCACGAGGTAACGTCGCCGCAGGCGTTCACCGAGCTCCGCAATCGCGGCGCCCGAGTCCGGCGACCGGATCTCACTCTGGCGACGATGGACCACTCGACGCCGACCACGCCGCGCTCCGCCGGCCGACTCCAGGTGCTCGACACTCAGGCAGCCGCGCAGCTCGGCCAGCTCGAGACGAACTGCGATGAGTTCGGAATCCCCCTCTTCGGACTCGAGGACAGCCGCCAGGGGATCGTCCACGTCATCGGGCCCGAACAGGGTCTCACTCAACCCGGCATGACGATAGTCTGCGGCGACAGCCACACCAGCACCCACGGCGCGTTTGGCGCGCTCGCGTTCGGGATCGGCACCTCCGAGGTGGGCTACGTCCTCGCGACGCAGACGCTGCTGCAGCGGAAGCCGCGCAACATGGAGCTACGCATTGACGGCAAAGTTCCGCTCGGCGTTACAGCTAAAGACATCATTCTTGCCGTCATCGCCAGGATCGGCATCGGCGGCGCCACCGGCCACGTTCTCGAGTACACCGGCTCGGCCATTCGCGCGCTCGGCATGGAGCAGCGAATGACCATCTGCAACATGTCCATTGAGGCGGGTGCACGCGCTGGTCTCATCGCGCCCGACGAGAAGACGGCGGACTACATCGAAGGCCGTCCATTTGCGCCCACCGGCGATGATTGGTACACCGCGCTCGCGCGGTGGCGAAGTCTCGCCACCGACGTGGGAGCCCGCTACGATCGGTCGGTGCACCTCGATGCGGCGGATCTGGCGCCGATGATAACCTTCGGCACCAACCCATCGATGGCGATTCCAATCGATGGACGTGTGCCCGATCCGGCCGATGCGGACAGCGGCGCCGAGCGGACGGATCTCGACAAGGCGCTCCGCTACATGGCGCTCGAGCCGGGACAGTCTCTGCTCGGACGAGCCGTCGACGTCGTGTTCGTGGGAAGCTGTACCAATTCGCGCATCTCCGACCTGCGGCAGGCGGCGACGATCATGCGCGGCCGGCACGTCGCTCCCGGAGTGCGGATGCTCGTCGTCCCCGGATCGAGCAGCGTCAAATCCCAGGCGGAAGCGGAGGGACTCGATCGCGTCTTCAAGGATGCTGGCGCGGAATGGCGCGAAGCCGGCTGCTCCATGTGCATCGCAATGAACGGCGACCAGCTCGAGCCAGGTCAAAGC
>JANMMF010000135.1:0-15890 GCA_031372985.1 Gemmatimonadota bacterium | reverse complement strand
GTGAAGCGCCAGTCTCTGTCGCGCCGGTCGAACAGAAAGTGCTCCGATTGAAGCAGCTGTCCCCTGCTCACGTCGTACGCGGAAACGTGGAGCCCCCTGTTCGTCGGAGTCATCCGGACCAGTAGCGCGGCTCCGAATTTTCCCACCAGCGGGAAGTTGATCTTTTCACCGGGCGCCGGGACCAGTCCCGAGACCGTCTCATTGTCCAGCGCGATCACGTTCATCCGATCGCTGTAATCGAGATCACGCTGAACGATCACTCGCAACGAATCGTCGCCGTAGTCATCGTTCACCGGGAAGACGACGACGCCTGGCTTGGTCCCCGCGGCGTAGTTGAGTCCGAGACGCACGCCCGGCGCGGCGGTCGTGTCCTGAGCGCGGATCGCGGACGCAAAGCCAAGCATGCACCCGGTTACAGCCAGAGAAACGCAACGCGACCGTGATCTCATTTCAGGAATGCGGGGTCGAAGCTGAACACGACTGGAAGAGCGTCATCCGGAAACCCGTCGGGGAGTGGTCCAAATGCCCGGGCGCTGGATGCGGCTTCCACCGCGCCCTGTGCCTCGAGGTCGAAGGAGAAGTTACCGGAACGTCTGACGAACGTGATCTCTCCCACGGAGCCATCCCGACGAATCAGAAACCGTACTTCCGCCTTGAGTCGCGCGGCTGGATTTCTTGGTTTGAATTTGAGCGCTATCTGCCGAACGATGTTGTTGAGATACCCTGGAAAGGGGAACTCGATCCCATCGCTGCGCACGGTCGCGACGTCGGTCCCCTTGTCCCCCACTGGTCCACCGCCGGCCTTGGGCGCTACCGTCTTCGCCGGCGTCGCCGGTTTCGCTTCCGCTGTGCCGGCTTTCGCCACCGGTTTCGGCTTCGCATCCGAGGGGGTCACACGTGCAGGCGTCTTGGGCGCGGGCTTCGCCGTCGGAAGCGGCATGTCCTTGACCGATGACTGTGACGCAGTCGGCTGGGTAACGGGCACGCTGGCGCTGGCCTGCTCGGTCTTCACCTCGCCGATCGCGCGCTCGCCCGCGGGAGCGGCTACGATCTCGACGCGATACATCGGCGGCAGCGCCACAGGCTTCCGCTCATTGAGCGTACTGAACAGGAGGACGGCAACCGCCGCGTGGAGCATCGCCGATATCGTAAATGGCGCAATCTGTCGTGACCCATTCACTCGGCCCGGCATCATTCTATTTACCCGGCTCGGTCGGCTCAGCGACGAGTCCGACATCCCCGACCCCGCTTGCCCGCATGATGGCGAGGACCCTCACCACTGAGCCATAGGGAACGCGATCGTCGGCTCGCAAGTACACGCCGCCCCTTCCTCGTCGCTGCGCCAGCGCCTTGAAGCTGGCCGAGAACTGGGAATAGGTGAGACGTGCCTCATCGACGAAGATGGCGCCGTTGCGGTCGATCGTCACCGTGAGACCGCTCTTCGATTCGAGCGGTCGCGCCTGCGCCTTGGGGAGCGAGATGTCGACGCCGCCCTGCATCATCGGCGCCGTGATCATGAAGATGATCATCAGCAGCATCATCACGTCGATAAGACTCACCACATTGATCTCCGCGTTGAGCACCAGCCGATCTCGGCCACGCCCTCGACGCGACATCAGATCATCCCCTCCCTCACCATTAACGCGATCAGCTCGGAGCCGAAGCTCTCGAGCTGTCCTTCGATCTTGTTGAGACGCGACGCGAAGATGTTGTAAGCGAACACGGCCGGAATCGCGACGCTTAGTGCCGCGGCGGTAGCGATCAGCGCTTCAGCGACGCCGGGCGCGACGGCTCCGATATTCCCCGATCCTTTGGACGCGATTCCCACGAACGCGTCGATGACGCCCAGCACGGTGCCGAGCAGCCCGATGAGCGGACTGACGGAGCCGATCGTCGCCAGAGAGGGCACCCAGCGGCTCAGCCTGTCCCGCTCGGATGTCGTCTCTGCGTCGAGCACCAGGCGCAAGGCTTCAACCTGCGAGCCACTGAAGCGCGCGGCGCGCTCCGCGGTTCCGTGAAGGGCGGGAGTAGTCTCCTGAATGAAGCGCATCGCGCGCTCCGTGATCGTCGCCGGCGGTCCGTTGCTGACGCGCGCCATCCGCGCGGCCTCGTCAACGGTGTGAGCGCCCGCGAACTCGTGCGCGAAGCTGTAGGTGATCCTCGCCGCCCGCCTGAGCTCGTACCACTTCGCGAAGATTATCCCCCAACTGATGAGCGAGAGAATCACGAGGACGGCGAGCACGAACTTGGTGGCGCCCGTGGAGCTGGTAATCAGCTCCATCGGCGAGCTCGGTATTGCCTGCCCAACCTGGAGGAAAAGCGAATGGATCAAACCGACGCTCCTTTGTGTCGACGCGAGAACCAGGCGTAGCTGTTTGCGAGGCCGTCTTCCAGCGTCACTTCCGGAGCCCAACCCAGGAGATCGCGGGCCTTGTCTGCGTTGACGAATGATTCCTGCTGTTCTCCCGGGCGATGCGGAGCCATCTCGATCGGAACATTGCTCCCGGCGAACTTCTGCAGAAGACTGACTATCTCGAGCACACTGGTTCCCTTGCCGGTGCCAATGTTGAACCCGCGTGCGTCTAGCCGACCTTTCTCGGGAAGCGGCTTGGTCCCCGCGAGCCACACCGAGCGCGCCACATCACCGACATAGACATAGTCGCGAGTCTGCAGGCCATCGCCAAATACAGTCAGTGGCCGGTTGTCGAGAATCCGCCCGCAGAAGATCGCGACGACGCCGGCCTCCCCGTGCGGATTCTGCCTTGGACCGTACACGTTGCCGAAGCGCAAAGCGGCGTACTCCTGACCGTGCACGCGCGAGTAATAGGCCAGGTAGTACTCAATGCTCAACTTTGCGATTGCGTAAGGTGATTCTGGATCCTTGGGGGAGGTCTCGTAGTTGGGCGGCGTGTTGAAGCCCCCGTACAAGACGCCGCCGGTCGAGGTGAAAACCACTCGCGCTCCGGTGTCGCTCTTCCGCAGCGCTTCCATCAGGTTGAGCGTGCCAAGGATGTTCGTGCTTGCGTCCGCAACTGGATCGGCAACGCTCTTTCGCACATCCATTTGTGCAGCCAGGTGGACGACCACATCGAACTGGCCGGAGCTCACCAAGCTCGAAAACTCCCGCGAGTTCACACCTGTCTCATGGAACCTTGCCTTCTCCGGAACGTTCTCGCGCTTGCCTGAGGAGAGGTCGTCGACGATTGTGACGTCCCAGCCGTTGCCGATAAAGACGTCGGCTACGTGCGAGCCGATGAATCCCGCGCCGCCGGTGACGAGGGCCTTACGCATCTTCCTCCGACGTTGGCGGAGCGATCGGCGGCGCCTTGTCTTCCAGCGCGAATAGATACCGCGCGGCATCGACGACGCCGAGTCCGCGGCCGTTGGCCGCGGCCGCCTTCAACCTCACGCTTGGCTCGTGCATGAATTTGTTCATTAGCGCCCTGGAGAAATGTTCGATCGTCTCGACCTGTTCGGCCGACAACGGACCCAGACGGCGGAAAGCTGCCGCAAGCTCCGTACTCCGCACTCTGTCCATCTCCTCCCGAAAGCTGCGGACTACCGGCACCACCGCCAGACCCGCAACCCACTCCCAGTATTTCTGCGCTTCCTGCGCGATGATCTGCTGCGCCGCCGGGACGTTCTCTTCACGCCGCTCGAGATTTGCCGCCGCGGCGGCGCGAAGGTCGTCGAGATCGTAGAGAAACACGTTCTCCATCTCCCCGACCGCGACTTCAACGTCCCGCGGCAGCGCGATGTCCAGAATGCACAGAGGCCGGTCGCCACGGGCGACCACTGAATCCTTTACCCGCGCCACCGTCACGACCGGAACAGGCGAGGCAGTCGAGCAGAGCAGCACATCTACGTCCTTCAGCGATTCCCAGCACTCGTCGTAGTGCATAGCTGTCGCGCCGTGACGCTCGGCCAGCGCCTCAGCTCTTTCATAGGTGCGATTGGCCACGATCGCGACGCGGACTCCTTCGTTCATGAGACACTCCAACGCGATCTCCGCCACATCGCCGGCGCCCAGAATCATCGCTCGCCTTCCACCCATCCCACCAAAAATCTTCTTGGCGAGCTGCACGGCGGCTGAGCTCACTGACGCGGCGCCTCTGCCAATCCCTGTCTCCTCCCTTGCACGCGCCGCCGCGAGCAGAGCTGTCTGGAACATTCGATTCAGGATCGGCCCCGACTGTGCGCGGCACTCCTCCCATGCCTGCTTCACCTGGCCGTGAATCTGGGCTTCGCCAAGTATCATTGACTCGAGTCCGGCTGCGACCCCAAACAGGTGTGGCGCGACGTTCCGATCGCGGCGCACGTACATGAACTCGGTCGCATCGTCTCCCAGTCGCCGGGAGAGCATCGCCGAGATGTGAGGGAGCGCGTCGCCATCCTGTTCGACAGCGTAGATCTCCGTCCGGTTGCAGGTCGAGAGAGCGACACTTTCCCGGACAATCCCTGATTCCCGCAACCGCTCCAGCTCACGGATTGCTTCATGCGCACGGAATCCGATCTTCTCGCGAATCTCGATCGGGGCCGTGGCGTGACTCACACCGGCGACGATCAACGCCACGATTCCACCTTGTCGGCGATGGATCCATCCTCGACCGTGCGGCAGAAATCGTCGCCGATGAGCTCTGGCGCAGCGTCACGCCACCTGTCATCGCCCTTGGCGAGGAGCCGGGACCGAAGTCCTCTCAGTGCGGAGACCGCACGCTCGTATCGTCCATCGAAACGCTCGGCGATCGCGTCGCGAATTCTGGCGGCCGCTCCCGGAACTCCACCAGATGAGACCGCGATCGTAACGTCGCCGGAACGGTGGACGGCCATCGTGTGAAAGTTTCCTTCGTCAGGGCAATCGGCGATGTTGACCAGCTTGCCGGCTGACTGCGCGTCTATCGCGACGCGCGCATTCACTTCACGCGAATCTGTCGCCGCTACAACGAGCGTAGAACGACCGAGGTGCGCGGCGCTATAGGATTCCCGCACGATCGTCAGCTCACGTGCACGCTCCGCCACCTCGAGCTCAGGCGTCACGTCCGGGGAGACGACGAGCACCTGAGCACCGGCGTCCGCGAGCGCCAGCGCCTTGCGCGTACCGACCGAGCCGCCGCCGACTACGACGGCGGTGATGCGCTCGCCATGCAAGGCGATGGGGAAATCGCTCAAAGGAATTGGCCCCGATTGAGCGACGCCATTCTGAACACCACGTACAACGCAATCACGCTGGCGAACGTCAGCGCCGACATCAGTGCCGCGCGCCGCGCCTGCCATCCCCTTAGCACTCTGCCGATCGCTAGTGCGCTGACGCCGGCCCAGGCACCGAGACCCCAGATGATTTGCGGAAGCACGAAGGCCTTGTACTGGAACGAGTACGCGGCGGCGAGCGCCAGTCCGAGTGTGAGTCCTAGAAAGCCGGCGATCGAAGCCAGATGGTTCACACGGTCGAGCGTGTCGAGCGGCGGAAAGAACCTGAAAATTGCCCCGAAGCGCGCCGACTTGAGCTCACGCCGCGCGACGAGGTACATGGTACCCGCCGCCGCGGCTGTCGCGTAGGCCGCGATGCCGATGAAGCTCAGCACGATGTGCATCGATAGCCACACGGCTCGCGCGCCCTGTGGCTCGAGGAAGGGATGCATTCCGGTAAGATTTCCAGCCATCGTCACCAGCGCCGCCAACGGCGCGGCGATGAGCGTAAGGCTGACCTCGCGCGCCAGGCTTTCCACGATGACAAGGGACACCGCCAGCACGAAGCCGGCGAACGAAAGCCCTGGCCCGAGTCCGGTCAACGAGGCAGCGCCCGCCTGTTTCGTGAGGCCGGCAAGCGCGGTCGCATGAGCTCCAACACCGAGCAATAATGCGATCACTACCCCGGCGACGGGCGCCTTGACGCGACGCGCGAAGGGCAGCGCTGCGACTGCGGCGGCGCCGAGGTAGAAGGTGACGGCAATGAAGTGGGCGATCGCAATCATCTGATCGCCCTAATTTAATTCCCTGCTGCTGCTTTAGGGCATTTTGCCGGTCAATCGTATCGGCATTCCGTCACGGATTGTTGGCTGTGTCTGCCTGATGATGATTGCCGTCGCGGCATACGGAGTCACTCGGACGATCTGACCTACGCCGGCGACGACCGGAGGAGCTGGATCGCTTTCTTCGCGCCCCGTGGAGTTGTCGATGAAAGTCACCTCGTCTCCGACGTTGACGCCGTTCTTGGCGCTTGGCGATATCAGCACGTAGTGGCCGATCGAAGGCAGCACGGGCTCGTCGTGAACGTACACGACCCTGCCTCTCATTCCACCGATCACCTGCGACAGGTTGCCGGTCGGGACCGACACACCGGGTGCGGGGATTACTCGTTGCTCGAGCTTGATCTCCTCGAACTGCCGGATGATACGGGCGACTGCGCCCTGACCCGAGGAGAGCGACTCGATACGAAGGATACCTGTGGGGACTACTACTTGTCCGAATTCGCCGAGGTCCGGTCCAAGAACATAGGACATGAACAGGTCGCCGAGGCGGGCCACCCGCCCACGCGGGAGCTCGAGGTACAGGTCGTCGTTCAGCTGGTACCTCGCCTGAACGATAGTGGTCTTGATCCCGGGACGGTCGACGCTCGAAACGAGCCGCCCAGCGCCTCTCGGACCGCCATCGCGCTCAGCGTACGGAGCGGCTTCGATCTCACCGCGCCGGGGCATACCGGCACGTGAGCGACCAATTACGTCAGCGTTGATCGATGCGGCCGCGCGGCTCAGTGGTGATGCGAAGACAGTCAGATCCGAGCGATCGCCGGCACTCGAGGTGGTAGTCACCCCCGGATTTGGCGCAGGGCGCGTCACTACGTGAGAAACGACCTGGCCCGCGCTATCGGCGCGCGCCAAGGCGTCGGTCTTTACCTCGTTGCCCCAGATGCGAATGATCTCGCCGGGGTAGATCCAGTGCGGATTCTCGACGACGTCGGTGTTGCGGCGGAAGATCTCCGGCCAGCGGAACGGATCCTTGAGATAGTACTGCGCCAGATCCCAGAGCGTGTCGCCCTTCTTCACCACGTGCTTCACTTCTCTGGCGGTGTCGGCGATGACCAGCAGGTTCGTCGTGTCTGCCCGGACGGTGTCGGGAGTTGGCGTGATCTGCGCGGACGCATCCGCCGCGACTGCGCTTGAAATCACCAGCGCGGCGCCAAGAATCACTGCGGCGTTGGATACGATTGCGGTCAGCGTCCTACGGTATTGGCCAATCACTCTTGCTCCCGAACTTGACAGATGGGTAAAGCGCCGCTTGAGGCGGGTCACCCATTGGACGGGGCGTGGAGGGGGAAAGTCACGCCACGGTCCGGGTATCGGGCGCCGGACATCGGACATCGGACATCGGACATCGGGCATCGGGCGTCGGGCATCGGGCATCGGGCATCGGGCATCGGGCGACGGCTTACCTAAAAAGAAACGGCCCCGCAAAGCGAGGCCGTCCGTAAAGCCGAATCAACAGCTAGAAAGGGAGGTCGTCGTCCCCTTCCTCGAGCGCCCCCGGGAAGTCCTCGAAATCCGCCCCGCCCGCACCCGTCGCACCCGCCGCGCCCGCCTTCGCTCCAGCTGTCGCCGGCGCCCTGCTCCTTCCACTGCCCTCGGCATCGAAATCACCGGAGGAGCCCTTCCCGCCGCCAAGCATCAGCAGCTCGCGCACGTTGATCTCCGTGCTGTAGCGGGTCTGGTTCTCCTTGTCCTGCCACTGGCGATACTCGATCCGACCCTCGACGTAGATCTTGTCGCCCTTCTTGCAATACTTCTCGACGACGTCGGCCAGCCCCGTGCCCTTGGAGTTCCACACCACGCACCGGTGCCACTCGGTCTTCTCCTGCTTCTCACCACTCGGCGAATTCCACGACCGGCTCGTCGCGAGCGAGAACGTTGCGACCCTGTTTCCCCCTGTCGTCGAACGGACTTCGGGATCGCTGCCCAGGTTTCCGATCAGCATCACTTTATTCAAGCTTCGACTCACTGTGCCTCCTGGCGAGAGTTCTTTCCGCCGAGAATAGTATAGGTGGGCTCAGAGCCCGGGCAAACCAACGATTTCAACGGTCAGCAAAAGTCCCCGCGGATCGTTCCTCGTCCCCTTCGGCGACTTCCACAACCCTTCGCATCACCAGCGCATCCTCAACGGGCCGGCGGTAGTACCGGACCCTTCGTCCGATCTCGGTGAACCCCCTGGAGCCGTAGAGCGCCCGCGCTGCGAGATTCGACTCCCGAACCTCCAGGAAAGCCGCGCGAACTCCGCGACCACCCAGCTCGATGAGAACCGCGTCGAGCATCTGTCCAGCCAAGCCCTTGCCGCGAAAGCTCGGGTCTACCGCGACGTTGAGCACCTCCGCGTCCTCGCCCACCGAAAACGCAATCGCGTATCCTGCAATCGCGGAATCGGGCGGAAAGACCGCTACCAGAAAGATAGCTGGTTCACCGGCTGTCAGACGTCGGAACGACTCCTCTGTCCAGGGATCGGCGAAACACGCTCTCTCGATTCGCACGATCTCGCCCAAGTCGCGTTCGACGGCGGGCCGGAGTAACGCAGTCACCTGGCCAGCGGACGCCCATGGGCCGCTTCCCAGCGCACCTGAGCCTCCGCCAGGCGGCCGTAGTCGGGCTCCCACGCGGCGAGATCGACTGGTCCGGATTCAATGATCGAGTCGAGAATCGCTGCGACACCTCTCGCGTGCGGGTGCCCATCGTTCTGCTGACCGGGTCCGATTACTCTGACACCGCGCTCAGTCGCGGCGATCTCGCCGAGCTGCTCCGCGCTCAGGATCGTCACCGGCTCGATCTGTCTCGCGAATCCGCCGGGCTGAAGGCTCACGCGCACCGAGTACATCTCACCGCGCATGGCGTCGAGAACGGACATGTATTCTCCCGGCTCGATCGGAGGCTGTGCGCCGGTCACCGTCAATAGCAGCGACGAGACGGCGTACAAATTCACCCCGTACCCGGTCGCGAGACCCTTTGCCACCGATCCGGCGACGCGAAGGCTGGTAAAGCTGCCCGGCCCCGCACCACAGACGATTCGCGCAATCTCGCCCCGGTTCACTCCAACCTCCTCAAGGCATTCTGCGATAGCTGGCATCAGCCTATCAGGCCTGCGGCTGGGCGAAGCTTGTTCGGGGCCGAGGCTTCGTTCGGCGACGACGCGAGAGTCGTCGAGCAGGGCCACGCTACCCTCGTAGGTCGAGGCCTCGAGCACGATGGTGTACGAGCGCGCGGCATCGTCGCCGCCCTTTCGCCCGCCGTTCCTGTCCTTCATCCTGCGAGAAGGATCCGCCGGGCAGGGTCGCCGGGCATGTAATCGAGATCGATCGGCAGATGGTCATCTGGAAGCCGGGTGCCCGCGCGCTCAGGCCATTCGACCAGAATGAGAGCGCGTGCAACGACAATCTCGTCCCAGCCAATGTTGGTGAGCTGGTCCGGGGATTCGATCCTGTACAGGTCGATGTGGAACACGGCCGTTCTCGGGGCAGAATACTGGTGGACAAGAGCGTAGGTCGGGCTCGTGACCTCTTCCGTGACACCGTACCCGAGGCAGATCGATTGCGCCAGAGTTGTTTTGCCGGTGCCGAGCTCGCCGGTCAGTGTTATGAGGAGAGGTGGTGTGGCGGCGCGGCCAAGCTCTTCGCCCCACGCCCTCAGCTCCGCCTCGCTGAGCTTGAGATGCCCTCGCTCGGCGCGGGGTGGAACGATGTGCCTGTGGGCTGGCATCACTAGCGGCCGTGAAGGCCCGCCAGCGATCCTCGGCCGCTTTCCTGACGTCCGGCCTTGGCCTTCACCTCGAACAGCTGGTCCCGGAGGCGCGCTGCCGTTTCGAAATCGAGATTCGTCGCAGCTTCGCGCATCTGGGCCTCGAGATCGGCGATGAGCGCGGGAAGGTTATCGGCTCCGTAATGAGCCCCCGACTCAGCCACGCGGCGTAGCTTCTCCTTCTCGCGCTCGTCGCGCTCGGTCCGCGAGTCGGCCACTCTCGTCGTGAACCGCACCTGCTCGACACTCTTCTTCACGCTGATTGGCGTGATACCGTGCTCGACGTTGTAGGCGGTCTGAATCTCCCGGCGGCGATTCGTCTCCTCGATGCATCTCTGCATCGAGCCGGTCATCTTGTCGGCGTAGAAGATCGCGCGCCCGTTGAGGTGGCGCGCCGCGCGTCCGACGGTCTGAATCAGCGAGCGGTCGCTGCGCAGGAAGCCCTCCTGATCGGCGTCCAGAATCGCGACGAGGGAGACTTCGGGGAGGTCGAGGCCCTCCCGGAGAAGATTGATTCCAATGAGCACGTCGAATTCCCCAAGTCGCAGCCCGCGCACGATCTCCATGCGCTCGATGGCGTCGATGTCCGCGTGCATGTACCGCACGCGGGCGCCCATCTGCTGAAGATAGTCGGCGAGGTCCTCCGCCATCCGCTTGGTGAGAGTCGTGACGAGAACGCGCTCACCCTTTCTCTCGCGAATACGGATCTCGTTGAGAAGATCGTCCACCTGGCCACGCACTGGACGTACTTCGATCTCTGGATCGATGAGCCCGGTAGGACGAATGATCTGCTCGACCACGACTCCTTCGGAAAGACGCAGCTCGGTCTCACCCGGCGTCGCCGTGATGTTGAGGGCCCGCGGAGTCAGCGACAGGAACTCGTCGAACATCAGCGGGCGGTTGTCGAGCGCGCTGGGCAGGCGGAAACCATAGTCGACCAGCGTCAGCTTGCGCGCGCGATCCCCGTTGAACATCCCGCCAATCTGCGGCAGAGTGACGTGCGCCTCGTCGACGACGACGAGGAAATCCTCAGGGAAATAGTCGAAGAGGCAGGCCGGCCGTTCGCCTTGCTCACGACCCGAGAGGTGCCGCGAGTAATTCTCGATGCCGGCACACGTGCCGATCTCGAGCATCATCTCGATGTCGAAGTTGGTGCGCGACTCGAGACGCTGCGCTTCCAGCAGCTTGCCGGATGAGCGGAGCTCGCTGAGACGCTGCGCGAGCTCGTCGCGAATGAGGCGGACCGCGCGCTCGATCGTCGGGCGCGACGTCACGAAGTGCTTCGCGGGGTAGATCGCCGACTTCTCGAGATTCGCGATAGTGTCGCCGGTCAGCGGGTTGATCTTGCTGATCCGCTCGATCTCGTCCCCCCACATCTCGACCCGGACTCCCTGCTCTTCGTATGCAGGAAGAATCTCGACAGTGTCGCCGCGGACGCGGAACGTTCCACGTTCGAGGCCCATGTCGTTGCGCGAGTACTGGATCTTGACCAGCGATCTCAGGATGTCGTCCCGCGCGATCTTCTGTCCCTTCGTCAGCGTCACCATCTGCTCGCGATAGCTGCGCGGATCGCCAAGGCCGTAGATCGCGGAGACCGTAGCGACGATGATGACGTCGTTGCGCTCCATCAGACTCGACGTGGCGCGCAGGCGCAGACGGTCGATGTCCTCGTTGATGGACGCGTCCTTCTCGATGTAGGTATCCGTCGTCGGGACGTAGGCTTCCGGCTGGTAGTAGTCGTAATACGAGATGAAGTACTCGACCGCGTTGTGCGGGAAGAAGCCCTTCAGCTCGCCGTACACCTGGGCGGCCAGCGTTTTGTTGTGGGAGAGGACGAGCGTCGGGCGGCCGTAATTCCTGATGACGTTGGCGACCGTCATCGTCTTTCCTGATCCGGTGACGCCCAACAGAGTCTGAAAGCGGTCCCCCCGCTCCAGTCCCTTCGTCAGCTCCGCTATCGCTTTTGGTTGATCACCGGCCGGCTCGAATGGGGCCTGCAGGTCAAATACTGCTTTCGACATTCTTTGTGTCACTCGCAAGACGCTCGCGTCGCGCGACCTCGGTCACACCTTTCACGCGGCGGGCAGCTTTCAGAATTTTTTGAAGGTGTGCAAGGTTGCCGACTTCGACAGCGAGCTCTCCTATTACGTGGCCATCTGAGCTATGCAGCTCGAAGCTCCGGATGTCGGTGCCCGTCGCCGAAACGGCGGTAGCGAGGTCGGCGTAAAGTCCGCGGCGGTCGGTCGCTTCCAGCGCCAGGCGCACCATGAATTTTTCCCCTTCCAGCTCCTTCCAATCTATCTCGAGCCGGCGCTCCGGCTCCTGGACGAGCATGAGAAGGTTGGGACAATCGGACCGATGAATGCTCACGCCCCTTCCCCGTGTTACATAGCCCACAACCGCGTCTCCGGGCACTGGCTGGCAACATTGGGCGTAGCGGACCATCATCCCGTCCACGCCCTGAATCCGGACGCCCTTGGGCGCGCCGCGGACCCGGTCCACCAGCCAGTCCAGCGGCCCCGGCTTCGCTACCTCAGGAGGCGTACCGTCGACTTCGGGGAAGAGCTCCTTGAGCACCTGTGAGACGTTCAAATCGCCCTGGCCGATCGACGCGACGAGGTGGTTCAGGTCAGTGAGGTGCAGGCCTTTGGCGACTTTGAGCAAGTCGCCGTCTTCAGGCTTGGTGAGTCGGCGGCGCTTGATCTCCCGATCGAGTATCTCGCGGCCGAGCTTGATGGATGTGGTGTGCTCCTCAATGCGGAGGCGCTGCCGGATCTTGTGGCGAGCCCTGCCCGTCCGGACGTGGGCCAGCCAATCCCTGCTGGGCTTCGCCGAGGGGGAGGTGATGATCTCTACGGTCTCGGAATTCTTGAGCTCGCGCGCCAGACTCGCAATCCGTCCGTTGATGCGTGCGCCCTGGCAGTGCACGCCGACCTCGGTGTGAACCGCGAACGCAAAGTCGATAGGCGTCGCTCCCTTGGGCAGCTGGATCACGTCCCCGGTAGGAGTGAAGACGAAGATTTCGTCCTGGTAGAGATCGAGCTTGAGGAATTCGAGAAACTCGTCCGGAGTCTTGGCATCGAGCTGAAGCTCGAGCACCTGCCTGAACCACAGCAGCGCGCGATCCAGCTCGTCAGCGCTCTTTGCATTTTCCTTGAAGCGCCAATGCGCCGCGATTCCGTACTCTGCCGTGCGGTGCATTTCGCGGGTGCGGATCTGGATCTCGTACAGCTGCCGCCCAGGTCCGAACACCGTCGTGTGGAGAGACTGATAGCCGTTCGACTTGGGCTGAGCGATGTAGTCCTTGATCCGTTCCTGTAGCGGCGTGAACTGGTCGTGGATGACGCCGAGCGCGTGATAGCAGTCGGGGACCGACGGGACGAGGACCCGGATGGCGAGCAGGTCGTAGATCTCCTCGTAAGGCTTGTCCCACTTCTTCATCTTCTTGTAGATCGACCAGAGATGCTTCGGCCGGCCGGTGACTTCGACGTTGGCGATTCCGGATTTCTTCAGCTTGTCATCGAGCGGCTCCCTCAGCTGCGCGATCGCCTTCTCGCGCTCGGTCCGCCTGGTCGAGACTTTCTTGGCGAGGGTCTTGTACTCCGACGGCTCCAGATGCTTGAAGGCGAGATCCTCGAGCTCCCACCGGACACGCGCCATTCCAAACCGGTGCGCCAGCGGAGCGTAGAGATCTCTCGTCTCCTGGGCGATGCGCTTCTGTCGCTCGGCGGGCAGAAACTCGAGCGTGCGCATGTTGTGGAGCCTGTCGGCGAGCTTGATCAGGATTACGCGCGCGTCCTTGGCGATCGAGAGCAGGAGCTTCCGGTAGTTCTCGACCTGCCGCTCCTGGGACGAATTGAGCGGGAGGTGGCCGATCTTGGTCAGGCCATCGACGATCTCGGCGATCTCCTTTCCGAACTCGGCCTCGATGTCGTCGACGGTGACGGCGGTGTCTTCGACGACATCGTGAATCAGGCCGCTCGCCACGGTGGTGGTATCGAGCTGCAGGTCGACGAGGATCTTGGCGACCTCGACGCAGTGGGAGACGAACTTGTCACCGGACAGGCGCTTCTGGCCCTCATGCGCCTTTTCGCTGAACCTATAGGCGCGCGCCAGCAGGTCCCGGTCGAGCCGCTCCGGGAGGCCCTCGTTGATCCACGCTGGAATCGTCTCCTTTTCCTTGACCGCGCCTGCCGTCACAACAGTCCCGCCTCCGCGAAGCTTATGTAGCGTCCCCTTCCGATAATAACGTGGTCCTGTACTGGTATGTCTAGCACTTTGCCCGCCTGCACGAGCTGTTCTGTTACTACCCTGTCGTCAGGCGATGGTGTCGGATCCCCGCTCGGGTGATTGTGGACGAGAATGATGGCGGCCGCCCTCTCGGCGATCGCCTCGCGAAATACTTCTCGCGGATGTACGAGCGACGAATTGAGGAGGCCGCGCGTTACGGTGATGTCGCGCTCGAGCCGGTGTTGGGAATCGAGAACGGCAACGTGAAACTCTTCCACCGGGAGATCCTCCAGACGCTGCGCAAAGATCTCGTACACATCGCGCGGCCAGCGCACGGGTGCTCCTTCCTGCCGTTCCTCCACCGCCATGCGCCGGCCCAGCTCGAGCGCGGCATGGATACCAACCGCACGAGCTGTTCCTACGCCCCTTACGCTCGTGAGTGCGGCGACTGGCTGCGCGGCGAGCAGGCGAAGCGAGCCGCGGCAGGTCGAGAGTATGTCCTGCCCGATCCCGAGCGCCGAACGGCCCTCGGATCCGCTGCCGAGCAGGATGGCTATGAGCTCGCTGGAGCTAAGGGCCTGCGCGCCGTGCGTGCGCAGTCGCTCCCTCGGCCGCTCGGCGGTCGGCAGCTCGCGGATGGTTAGTGGCATCTATCGTCTCCAGTTTTGCGGGAGCCGGATGATGCCGCCGCATTATCCGAGAGTCGCCACCAGCATAGACCGTCCGTCATCAGCCTAGTGCCGCGATCACTCGCCACTATGACGGAAGCTTCATCTGGTCGAAACTTCCGTCTCGGTGGCCTGCCCGAGCGGCAGTTCAAATCGCTATAAAGCCGCGCCGTGGCATTTCTTGAACTTCTTCCCCGACCCACAAGGACACGGATCGTTGCGCCCGACATTCGACCAGTCCTGCTGTCCGCCTTGCCCTCCTGGGACACCGGGAACAGGTCGGGCCGCCATCGCTTTGCTGAGCGACGAGCTCTTCCCGCCAACGTGTACCGTCGGCTCGGGACGAACTGCGGCGCCGCGATTTGGCGCCTCGGACGGCGCGATGTCGAGTGTCGCATCGGTACCCTCCGCTTCCTCCTCGCCCTCGGGCACGTCTTCCAACACTCCGAGCGCGTTGTATCGCCGGCTTGGCGCCGGAGCGCGGCGCGGCTCGCCGTTCTCACCCGCCCCATCGTCGCTCAGGAACATCGGCGGCAACGGCCTCGGCTGCTCGAACGTGATCTGCGCTCTGAGGAATCTCTCCGTGAACGTGTTGTGGATGTCACCCATCAGATCCACGAACATCGTGTACGCCTCGTGCTTGTACTCTATCAACGGATCCTTCTGGCCCCATGAGCGGTAGCCGATCGCGTTGCGCAGCTGGTCGAGATCGTAGAGGTGATCCTTCCACTTCTCGTCGAGCACGTGGAGCATGACCAGCGAGAGAAGCTGGTCGCGATATTCGCCGAGGCTCTCCAGCTTGTCGGTGAATGCCTTGCGCCCCGCCTCGATTGCGCGCGTCTCGGCGTCTTCCTCGCTCGTGGGGAGGCTGCCGTCTTCGAATCCCGGCACGGCCAGCATGTAGTGCATCAGCAGATCCTGCCGCCCCAGGGCGAAATCCCCCTCTTCCTGCGAATCGAACGTCGCCAGCATGTTCTCGACACGCTTGGACACGCCCCTCTCGATCATCTTCTCCGCTTCGGCTCTCAGCTCCTCACCACCCTCGAGCGCGAACGAGCGCAGCGAGTAGATCACTTCACGCTGCTGATTCATCACGTCGTCGTACTCGAGCAGCCGCTTGCGGGACTGGAAGTTCTGGAGCTCGACGCGCTTCTGCGCCTGCTCGATGGAGCGCGTGATGAGCGAGTGCGTCAGCATCTCGCCCTCCTCTGCTCCCATC
>JANMMF010000332.1:0-10238 GCA_031372985.1 Gemmatimonadota bacterium | reverse complement strand
CGGCGCAGAGTGCGATCGCGACCGCGATGAGAGTAGCTCTTGTCATCCTTCCTTCATTCTGAGGATTGAGTGGTAACCGCGGTGTTGAGACGTGAGAGAACGTCTCCCTGCTCGACTGCCTGGTGTATGAGATCCAGATCTCCCTTGTTTCTCTCGCCGCGCAGTCTCGCGACCTGCACCAGCACGAGCTCGAGATCCTCGAGCAGCGAGCGAAGCTGGGGATCCTGCGCCGCCGGCGAGTCCATGAGGAGCCTCGTCGTCACGAGGAGATCTGCTGCTTTTCCGGCGAAGCTCGCATCTGCCTGGCTGCTCGAGTCCTTGGCGGGAAGTGATATGAGAAGCGCGGCAGCCTGTCCGAGGTAGCGGCTGGTTTGATCGCGATAGGCGTCACCCACCGCCGACGTGTCGGAGCCGGGCGGCAGTGACTCGGTCGACGAGACAGCCAGACGCGAGGTACCGCTCCGCCCGGCGCTCGTTCCAAACGGGATGTAGTGCCCTATTCCAATGCCGATTACGAGCGCGGCTGCCGAGGCGAGCCAGGGCACCCTCGAAGTCATTCTGCCGGGTCGTGAAATCGAAGCCGGAGAATTGAAGTGCGCGTCCTCGATGACTCCCCACATCTCGTCGAGCGGAGGCTCGGGCGGATTGTTGAAGCTTCGCGGCAGATCGCGCAGCACTTTGTCGAAACGGTTTTCGTCCATCACCCTACTCCTTGAATGCAGCCAGATCTTCCCTCAGCTGCGCTCTTGCTGCGGAGAGCCGGCTCTTGCACGTCCCCTCGGGGACGCCCAGTATGCCGGCGATTTCCGCGTGCGTGTACCCCTCAATGTCGTGCATTATCAGCGTAGTCCGATAAGCTTCCGAAAGATTTTCCACCGCCCGCGCGATGCACTCCTTCAGATCCGGGTCCGCCTCGGGAGCGGTGATCTCGACCGAATGCGCTTCTTCGAGCGCGACCTCCCGTGCGAACCGGATCTCACTGCGCCTCGCGTTTGAAACGACCGTGACCGCGATTCGGTGCAGCCAGGTCGAGAATGCAGCATCTCCCCGGAACTGTGGGAGCCTCGAGAACGCGCGGATGAAAGTGTCCTGCGTGAACTCCCGAGCTTTCTCCGCGTCGCCGCTCAGTCGATAGGCGAGCGAATACACTCTGGACGCGTGCATGTCGTACAGCGCACGCCCGGCCAACCGATCCCCCGCGATGACTTGGGCGATGAGCTGTGTCTCGTTCACGCGGCGATCTTATCTACCGCAGATCTGTGTCGCGACCATTTGGCTACCAGGTTCGACACGGTGAATGGCGTTAGCGTTCGGTCAGGGCTGGACTGCAACAGAACGGGCGGGATGGAACTCCAACTGAACAGGCGGGAGGCGTGAACTAAATCACTCGCAGCTTACTTACTGGGTCCTCTCGCCTGTTCGGTTGTGGTTGTCACCGGACTCCCCGCCTGTCGACGAGCCCCGGCTCTATAGACATGCGGAGATCGTACGGCACGACGGGCACCGAGATGTCCGCGCTCCGATTCCAACCAAGCGAGCGAGCGCGAACGCGGATCATCGCATCCTGCGCCTCCGCCGGATCGCCGAAGGGAGTTTTTCTCCACCGGTAGCTCTCGCGCAGGATCTGCGAGCTCACCCTCAGGCTCGCCATCGATGCATGGGTGGTTAGAGTGACGAGCGCGCCGCCGCCCTCGCGCGCGGCGCGGGAGAGCCGCACCGTCTCGGTGCCCTCGGGCTCCAGGCCCGCGAGGACGACGAGCGCGAACCCTCCGCAGCGAAGCAGCTCCTCCGCCCCACGCAGTCCGTGCTTTCGATTGCGCGGACGCACGAGGATTGGCCCCTCTTCCCAGAACGGACCAGCGACGGTGCCGAGCCCGTCGATCCAGACCGCTCTCTCGCCCTGGGCGACGGTGGTGTGACACGCGGCTCTGAGAACCGCAGTCGCTCCGCCCTGCGGCATCCAGACGGTTAGTCTTCCTCGAGGAAGCCCGCGCCCGGGAAGGATCGCATCGAGTGCATCGATCCCTGTTGCGACCGGCTCCGCGGTCCGGTGAGTGACCGGTGTCGCATCAGGAAATCGATGCTCGATGAGAGCGCGGATGGCGGCGTTTCGGTCGGACATGTCTCTGCCAGGATAGCCCGAACATATCCCGAAAGCAAGAGGGGGAAGCTGGTCTGCCACCGGAACGATCCGGCTCGGGTACTCGCTCACGATTGCAGCGGACAATCACGATTCCAGGTGTAAAAAGAGTCTGCAAACATCCTGGGCCCGGATTATGAATTACCGACCCAAAGATCCTCACCGAAAATCACAACTCTTCACACAAGCTGATGCACCAGTTTTCAAATAGATTCTCATCGATGACGATCCTCCTCCCGTACGCCCTCGCAGCTTCCCTTGCCTGCGCGGCCAGCAACGACGGGCGTCCCGCGCCCGGCGTCGAGGGACTTCCTCCCGAAGGAACGCTCCCGACTGCCTCTGCCCAGGGCATAGGCCAGGGCGCTTCATCGACACCCGCGGCCACACCCGCCCCGTCTGCATCGAGCACCGCTTCCAGCACCGCCTCCAGTATGGGAAAGGACTCGGTCGCCAAGGCTCCTCCAGTGACGGTCCCGTCGGTGAAGGGCCGGACGAAGAAGGACAGCCTCGCTCTAGTGAAGGCGATCAAGGCCGGACTGGATAACCCGAGCTGGCCCGTGAAAACGGCGCCTCCACTTCCAGGCTCGATCCTGCCGGCGCGTCGAATCGTCGCCTTTTACGGCAATCCCCTATCGAAGAGGATGGGAATACTCGGCGAGCTGCCACCGGACCAAATGCTGGCGAAGCTGGATAAGGAGGTCGCAGCATGGCAGAAGGCGGATCCGGCGACGCCGGTGCAGCCCGCGTTGCACCTCATCGCCGTGGTCGCGCAAGGCGG
This sequence comes from Gemmatimonadota bacterium, assembly GCA_031372985.1. Classification (GTDB taxonomy): domain Bacteria; phylum Gemmatimonadota; class Gemmatimonadetes; order Gemmatimonadales; family Gemmatimonadaceae; genus UBA4720. The sequence goes on along the minus strand of JANMMF010000332.1, from coordinate 7,320 downwards.
CCCGGGCAGGGATGGGAAGTACCGGCTCCGCATGACCGACAGCCTGGTCGAGAAAGTCGCATCGTGGGCGGCAACGCGGAATGCGCTGCTCTTTCTCGATGTACAGGTCGCCCACAGCTCATTTCGGGAGGAGCTGCCGCGGCTGATTCCATTTCTCAAGCGGCCGAATGTGCACTTGGGCCTCGATCCCGAGTTCTCGATGAAGCCGAGGATGGATCGGAAACAGGGTGTCGTGGTGACTGCCAAGCCGGGCGCGCGAATTGGCACTATGAGCCACGACGACGTGAACTACGCCATCAGTATGCTTTCGGAAATTGTGACGCAGAACAACCTCCCTCCGAAGGTGCTGGTCATCCACCGCTTCACCCACGACATGCTCACCGGATCGCAGAAGATCAAGCTCGACCCCCGGGTACAGGTGGTGATCCACATGGATGGATGGGGTCAGCCGTGGCTCAAGTACGATTCGTATCGTGCCTACGTGGAGTCAGACCCGGTGCAGTTCACGGGCTTCAAGCTCTTCTACAAGAACGACACGAAGAAGGGTGATCCGGTTCTCACTCCGAGCGAAGTGCTGCTGCTGAATCCAAAGCCGCACTACATACAGTACCAGTAGGCTCGACGAGTCTCGCTGGGGGGATAGCGGAGTCATATTATTGAGCGGTCGTCATCTCTGATGACGACCGCTCTTTCCTTTGCCGGACCGGAGGCGGTATGACGACGAGACGGGAATTTCTCTCAAGCATGGCCGTGGCTGGACTTGCGTCGCAGCCCGTGTTCCGCGAGCGAGCAATGCGGTCTCTCTTCAGCGCCAGCGCAATTGCCGGCGACCGTCCTCCCGATGCCATAGCCGACGACGAGACGTACTGGGCGGAGATCCAGCGCGCGTTCGACTCCGATCGCACGATGATCAATCTCAACAACGGCGGCTGCAGTCCGACGCCGAGTCATGTGCTCGAGGCCATGATCAGGGATTTGAGATTTTCGAACGAACTACCTGTGGAGCACATGTGGCGGGTGCTCGAGCCACGGATCGAGAGCGTGAGACGAGATCTTGCCCGCGAGTTCGGATGCGATCTGGAAGAGATGGCGATCACGCGCAACGCCTCCGAGGCAAATGAGATCATGATCTTCGGACTCGACCTGAAGCGCGGCGACGAGGTCGTGATCAGCAACCAGAATTACGGCCGGATGATCACCTCATGGGAGCAGCGCGTGCGCCGCGATGGGATCGTCCTGAAGCAGGTCTCATTCAAGGTGCCGCCACCTTCGGACAAGTACATCGTCGACCAATTCGTGGCCGCGATAACGCCGCGGACGAGAGTCATAGAAGTCACGCACATCACGAATCTCACGGGACAGATCATGCCGGTGCGGCAGATCGTGGAGATGGCGCGCCCGCTCGGGATCGAAGTCTTCGTCGATGGCGCCCACGCCTTCGCCCATTTTCCGTTCAAGCGCGACGACCTGAAGTGCGACTACTACGGAACGAGTCTTCACAAGTGGCTGCTCGCCCCGGTCGGAACCGGCTTTCTCTACGTCCGCAAGGACAAGCAGAAGAATCTGTGGCCGCTCATGGCCGCGGCTGCGTCGCAGGACAACGACATTCGGAAGTACGAGGAGATCGGCACTCATCCCGCGGCCAATCACAACGCAATTTCAGCGGCCCTGGCGTTCCACCACGGTATCGGCGTCGATCGAAAGATCGCGCGCCTCCGCTACCTGCGTGACCGGTGGGCGAAGAGGCTGATCAAGGAGAGCTCGCGCGTCTCGGTGCTCACTCCACTCGACAACCGGCAGTCCGGTGCGATCGCGCTCTTTCAGGTCGAAGGGATCGACAACGTGAAGCTCGGTGGCTGGCTTCTGAGCCAACATCGGATCGTGAACACGCCAATCGTGCATCCGGAGTTCAAGGGAATTCGAATCACCCCCAACGTGTACACGACGCTCGAGGAAATAGACGTCTTTGGCGACAAGGTGCTGGACGCGATCAGGAAAGGAATACCGGCCTGACGACCTCGACGTCTCGACGCGTCGTTCAGCATCGATCATCTCAAACTCTCAATCCCCGAGCTGACAAATCGTGATTCTCTTCATCGCAATCGGACTCGCAGCTGGCGTGCTCGCCGGAATGTTCGGCATCGGCGGCGGCATCGTGATAGGGCCCGCGCTCATACTGTTTGCGAAATTTCAGCCCCAGACCGCAATCGGCACTTCGCTTGGCGCCCTTCTCCTTCCGGTCGGCGCGCTCGGCGCCTGGGAGTACTATCGGCGCGGACACCTCGACATCACGGCGTCGCTCTGGATCGCGTTGGGGCTTCTCTTTGGCGCGTGGGCTGGGGCGAGACTGGCGCAGACTCTGTCGGGCCCGCAGCTGCAGAAGGCGTTCGCGGTTTTTCTGGTGTTGATCGCGATCAGAGTATGGACCGAGGCCTAGATCGAAACTTCACGCCACCCTCGACCGTAGCCAAACCATGTACGTAACTCTGTTCAATCTCGCGGGGCCGGCGGCGCTGGCCTGGGTGTTGATGATCTTCGTGCCGAAGTGGCGCGGGACGCAATGGCTCGTGCGCAGCGCAATCGTACCGGCGCTCCTTGCCGTCCTCTACGTGATTGGCATCACGCTTCTGATCAGCGAGAACGGGATGGGGTTCATGCGTGACTTCGGAAGCGCGGAAGGCGTAGCCGGACTGATGGCGCGCCCGGAAATCGCGCTGGTCGCGTGGATCCATTTCCTCGCATTCGATCAGCTTGTCGGGATATTCATCTTCCGTGACAACATGCATCACAGATACGTCCCGATTCCGGTCCAGTCGGTGATCCTGTTCCTGACGTTCATGCTGGGGCCGGTCGGCTTTCTTTCGTATTACGTGATCCGTTGGGTACGCTCGGGATCACTGGGCGGGCGGAGAGAGGAGACGCCGGTGTGACCGAAGGCGTCGCCAGCGGAGCGAACCTGGGCTCGCTGCCACTCGCGGAAATCATTCGCCGCGGCTGGCAGCGGCTGATGGAGACGCGCGCACTGAGCGCGATGGGCTTCATTGGAATTGTTCTCGGACTCATCTGCCTGGCCGTGATGGCGGCGAGGCAGGGCGTTCCCATTCCACCCGAGGGCGACCTCAACAAGCCGGCGACCTTCAACATCGCCGTTGGCATTTATCTCCTCACGATCACGCTCCTGGTTCCGTCAGCAGGTTTCTCGGAGAAAGGCAAGAAGCGCTGGGTTCGCTGGAACATCGCGCTTTTCACCTACGACTACATCATCGAGACGGTGCAGACATTCCGGGGCCTCGATCCACGATTCTCGAAGCATGGAACCTCGTGGGACCAGATAGCAGGCGGAGTATTCTTCCTCGTCGCGCTCGGGACGCTGGTGCTGTTCGTCATCATGGCGGTGAGATTCTTCCGAAGCGGACGACCCGACGCCGATTCTCCGATTCTTCTCGCGATGAGATACGGCGCCGTGGCGGCTATTGGTGCCTTCACCGCAGGAATCTGGATGAGCCTGGTCCAGGGGAGAACCACCGGCGCGGCGGGAAACATTCTGCCACTACACGCGCTGGGGTTTCACGGACTTCAGGCCGTTCCGCTGATCGCGCTACTTCTCCTCTGGTCCGGCTACGACAGCCGCGAGACCAGAAAGTGGGTTCACGCAACCGGAGTCATCTGGTTAGCTGCGTGCGCGGCTGTCGCGCTGCAGACAATAGCGGGTCGATCGGTCTCCGAAATGTCGGCTGGTCCACTGGCGACCGCGTTCCTGCTCGCGGTCTGGGCCGGCATCGGCCTCTTCGCGTTCTGGCGCTGGGCGGCGACGCCCGCTACACAGCGCGGATCTCTGGGTACTTAGAGAACGCCCACAGAGAGTACGCGAGCATGACCACCCCGCCCGCGAAAATCGCCCACTGCACACCGACGAACCGCGCCATCACTCCGGCGATGAACGAGCCGATCGGCGTGAATCCAACGTAGACGAAGACATAGGTCGCCATCACGCGGCCGCGCAGCTCGTCGGGCACGACCGACTGCAGGATTCCGTTCGCCAGCGCGCCGTTGATCAGCATCGTGAGGCCGAGGAAGAGCAGGACGATCGCTGCCAGATGAACCGTGCGCATCAGCGAGAAAAGAATCGTCAGTCCGGCGAACGCGTATGCCGTCGCGTTGAACAGGCGGCCTCGGCGGATCCGGGCTCCCAGGCCGGCCAGCGAGAGCGCTCCGGTCAAAGCACCGATGCCGACGAAGGTGAGTAACAACCCATATCCACTTGCCCCTGTGTGGAGGACGTCGCGCGCAACCACCGGCATCATCGTCAGATACTGGAATCCGAAGATTGAGTAGATCGCTATCACCCCCATCAATCCGGATACCGATCGCGAACTGCGGATGTAGTTCAGTCCCTGCTTCAGCTGCTCCGCCGGAGAGACGAGGTACTGCACCGGAGTCCACGGCGGCAGCTTGATACGCGCGAGACTGGCGAGCACCGCGAAATAGCTGAGAGCGTTGATGGCGAAGCACCAGGCCAGGCCGTACTTGGCCAGAATGATCGCGGCTAGCGACGGGCCGACTATCCGCGCGAGATTGAAGCCGCCCGAGTTGAGCGCAATCGCGTCGACCACGTCCTCACGCGATACCAGCTCCACGATCATCGCCTGCCGTGCCGGAATCTCGAACGCGGCGATTACGCCGCCGAGTGTCGTCAGCGCCAGCAGCCAATCGATGTTCATGCGGCCCGTCCACGTAAACCACCAGAGCGCGGCGGCCTCGATCAGCAAAAGTGCCTGGCAGACAATGACGATGCGGAGCTTGCTGCGCCGATCGGCCACCACTCCGCCGTAAAGCGAGAGGAGCAGCACCGGAAAGCTGCCGGCCGCGCTCACCAGTCCGACCATGAACGCGCTGTTGGTGAGCTCCAGCGCCAGCCATCCCTGCCCCACCTGTTGCATCCAGGTCCCGATCAGAGAGATGGTCTGGCCAGTCCAGAACAACCTGAAGTTCCGGTGGACCTGGAGCGTCCTGAACGGGTTGATGGATTTTGTGGTGGGCCGCGCCGGGGTCAGAGGCATTCCTGAGGATTATACACGTCCCACGCCCGGGTTGTATGTTAGAGATATGCGCTTCCACACCTACTCGAAGTTCAGCCCGGAAGCTGCTGATGCGGTCGATCTCCAGGCGCTGCTGGACAAGCTCGCGGATTTTCTGCTGCAATCCGGGTTCGCGGGCGGCCAGAACTTCAATCCCTACTTCGACGACTTCGATTCCGAGCCGGATCGCTCGGTCGAAGCGCTTCGCCAGGCAATTCTCGATGCGTTGATCGAGAGCGGTCAGTTCACGCCGGAATTGCTGGAAGCGCTCCGCGGCGACGGCAACAAGGAATCGCAGGAGAAGCTGAGCGAGCTGCTCGACAGCCTGATCCAGAAGCTCGCGGCCGAAGGGTACCTGAATCTTCAGGCCCCGCCGCAAATGCCCGCCGGCCACCAGTCGGTCGAAGGTCGGGGAGGCCTCGCGCACGGGGCATCAAAGAGCGTCCAGTTCAATCTGACCGACAAGGGAATCGATTTTCTCGGGTACAAGAGCCTCCGCCACATCCTGAGCTCGCTCGGCAAGTCGAGCTTCGGCTCCCACGACACGCCGCACCTTGCCACCGGCATCGAGTCGGATGGCTACAGCAAGGCGTACGAGTTCGGCGATGTGCTGAACATGGATGTCAACGAGACTCTGAAGAACTCGCTGGCGCGCACGGGGTCGCTCGAAGTGCCGATGGACCTCGACTACTCGGACCTTATGGTTCGCCAGGCCGAGTACAGGTCGTCGTGCGCGACGGTGTTGATGCTCGATACTTCGCACTCGATGATTCTGTACGGAGAGGACCGGTTCACTCCCGCCAAGAAGGTCGCGCTGGCGCTCACGCACCTCATACGCACTCAGTTCCCGGGCGATACGCTGCAGGTCGTGCTGTTCCACGATTCGGCCGAGGAGATTCCGCTGTCGACGCTGCCGCAGGCGCAGGTTGGTCCCTATCACACCAACACCGCTGAAGGTCTCAAGCTCGCGCGGCGGCTCCTCCTGGCGCAGAAGAAGGACATGCGCCAGATCGTGATGATCACCGACGGAAAGCCCAGCGCGATGACCATGCCCAACGGACAGATCTACAAGAACTCGATGGGTCTGGACTCGACTGTCATCGCCACGACGCTGCGCGAAGTTGCCAACTGTCGCCGCTCCGGTATTCTCATCAACACCTTCATGCTGGCGCGCGATCGGGCGCTGGTGGAGTTCGTCAAGCGCGTCTCGGAGATCAGCAAGGGCAAGGCGTACTTCACCAATACTATGACGTTGGGGCAGTTCATTTTGATGGACTTCTTGAGAAAGAAGACTCAAAAGATCTCGTAGCACACCTCATTAACGGCAACTGAACACTACCGGCCAGGGGCTGTGGGCGGGCCGGCCAGGGGCTACGGGCACCAACTACAACTCCATCTATAACAACGAATGCGAATCACCAGAGTTCTTTCTGCTCTAGCGATCACAGTCAGTGCGGCCTGCGCGACTGTCTCGGCGCGTGGTCCGGCCGCCACGCGTTACGACGTGCTCATCACCAACGCGCGCATCGTCGATGGCACGGGCAATCCCTGGTATCGAGGGAGCGTAGCGACGATTGGCGATCGCATTGCGTATGTCGGCCCATCGATCCAGGGCCTCACCGCGCGCCGAGTGATTGACGCGCGCGATCAGGTGGTCGCGCCCGGCTTCATCGACATGCTCGGCCACTCCGAGTTCTCGATTCTCCGCGGACCCCACGCGATATCGAAGATCACGCAGGGCATCACCAGTGAAGTCACCGGCGAAGTCCACTCCGCGTGGCCGATCGTCGCGCTCGGCGAGCAGCCGAATCCCAGATATCCCTGGCGCTCGCTCGGCGAATACTTCGCGGACCTCGAAAAAACCGGAATTGCGATCAACCTCGGGACGTACGTCGGCACCAGCTCGGTTCGCAAAGCAGTGATGGGAGTCGTCTCCCGCCATCCCACCGACGCCGAGATGAAGCAGATGGGCGCGCTCATCGACTCGGCGATGCGTGATGGCGCGTTCGGCGTGGGAACCGGATTGATCTATCTCCCCAGCGCTTTCTTCTCGACCGAGGAGCTGATCGCGCTCACGAAGTACGCGACGCCGTACCGGGGTGGGTACGCGACGCACATGCGGAGCGAAGGCGCCGGGTTGCTCGACGCGGTTCGGGAGACGATACGAATCGCGGCCGAAGCGGGAACGTGGGCCGAGATCAGGCACATCAAGTCCCGCTCGCTGGAGCAGATGACGCAGGCG
>JANMMF010000323.1:0-5802 GCA_031372985.1 Gemmatimonadota bacterium | reverse complement strand
ACGCGGATAGCGACCGAGTCAAACAGATTGTCCTGAACCTCCTCTCCAACGCGGTCAAGTTCACTGCGCCGGGCGGCACGGTGCGGATCATGGCCGGAGCGAATGGGGATGAGATCTGCTTCCGGGTGCAGGACACTGGCCTGGGTATTCCCGCCGACAAGCTCGAGGCAGTGTTCGAGGCGTTCGTTCAGGTGGAGGCGTCGCAGACGCGTGCTTACGGCGGGACCGGGCTGGGGCTCGCCATCAGTCGGCACCTCGCTCGCGCGATGGGTGGGGACCTGACGTTGAAGAGCGTGCTGGGAGAGGGAAGCACGTTTTCACTCAGTCTGCCGCGTGGTCAGGAAGGGAAACTGCCTGAGTGATCACGCCAATGCGTGGCGCGACGTTTTCGTCGTGCTCTGACATCAACGCCCAGGCAGGACGACTCACTCTCCCTCTCGACAAACCCCTGGCGACCACGCCATTTTCGCTCTACATAGGGATTCTGACGCCATTCTGACGGTGCTGCGCGACCTTCGGAGCGTTGGAAGGAGGGGCGGTGATAGTTCTTCGGGCACTCGGAAATGCCGAGATCGAGACAGGCGTAACAACTCTAACTCCTTCGCAGGAGATAGTGTTCGCTGCCGCCCTCTACCTTGTGCTGGAACGCGGGAAGCGCGTGAGTCGGGGGCGCCTCGCCTCCCTTCTCTGGCCAAAGGTTGCGGAAAAAGCCCGTGCGCATCGGCTGCGACAGACGATTCTGCAGCTCAAGAAGCTGGGGATAATGGTGCGGGCAGATCGGAACAATTTGGAACTGTCCCAGCATGCTGCGCGGAGTGATGTAGACGCGCCGTCATTGGCCAACACCAATCTGTCGACTGAATTCGCGTCGCTGGAGTTCCTTGCCGGTTACGATCCACGCTGTTCCGATGCCTTTCGCGACTGGGTGGACCTGAAGAGGCAGGAGATTCATGGCTCTATCACGAGGATGCTCCTGCATCAACTAGAAGGCGCCCGGCTTAAGGGGGACTGGATCGGCGTAGAGCGAATATCATCGCAATCTCTGGTGCTTGACCCATTCAACGAAACCGCCGTTCTTGCGCAAGCCGAGGCAGTGGCCATGCGAGGGGGCAAGCGAAGAGCAGTGGCGATTCTCGATCGCTATATCGCTGAGGTTGGAGATAGTGAATCAGATCTTAGGCTTCCCGCCGCCCTCCTAAGACGAAGAGTCGCCGAACGAGCGCCGGATAGGATTGATCTGCAAAACGTCGATCCTCCGTTTGTTGGACGCGAAGCGGAGATGCAGACCTTGATTGGAAAATTTCGGGCTGCGAAAGCCAGTCAAGGCTCCGCTGTGCTTCTAGTCGGAGAACCCGGGATCGGAAAAAGTCGACTTAGCGAGGAACTAGTGCGCTTTTCAGAGCTTCAGGGAGCGCAGGTGCAAAGAGCAGCTTGTCGACGGACTGACCTCGATAGACCTCTTTCGCTCTTTGTGGACATCGTCCCACAACTCCGAGAGATGCCTGGCGCGCTGGGGTGCGCCCCGGAAACGTTTGCGTCACTAAAGCGACTTACCGACTTTGAACTGCGTTCGCGGGACGCCTTAAGGACAGTCGATTCCGAAATGCTGTTTGCCGATCTCCGGAGTGCTCTGTTCGACCTTTTCGATTCGGTAGCTGAAGAGCGATGCCTGGTAATTGTAGTCGAGGATATACAGTGGCTTGATGATGTGTCGGCCAAGATTCTTGGACGGATGGTAGAATGGGCAGCGACGAAGCGCGCATTGCTCCTACTGAATTCGCGATCATCCAACAATCCCCTAATCCGTTACGCAGACGGGACGGGTCTCACTACACTATCGCTTGGTCCCCTGACGCCGATTGCGTCAAGCGCTGTCTTGCAGTCCATTGCCGCTCGTCCCGACGATCGAACGATGCCTGACTTTTTCGCATGGTGCATAGGTGTTGCTGAGGGGAACCCGTTTTTCTTGCAGGAGCTCGCTCATCATTGGGTCGAAACCGGTCACACTTACGAAGCCCCTCCTTCTGTGACCAAGGTGCTCCACCAGCGTCTCTCGCGCCTGAGCCAGGAAGCCCTCCAATTGCTGCAGATTTGCGCCGTCCTCGGTGAACACGCAACCCTTGAAAGGGCCGAACAAGTTCTCGAATATCCGCCTCATCAGCTTCTTTCCGCCGTTGAGGAGTTGAGCACGGCGGCCATGTTGAGTCTCCATCGTGATGCGGCGGATCAACCGGCTGGATACATACACCCCCGGCACGACCTACTCGCGGCTGCGGCCGTAGGCCGGTTAGCGCAAATCTCGATCGGTTTCATGCATCGGCGCGCGGCTGAGGTTCTGGAAAGGGAAATCGCTAAAGAGACAATGCCGACGACGCTGCTATGGGCTTGTGCGAATCATCGGCACAGGGCGGGGGATCCGCAGAGAGCACTCACACTCAGCATCGCTTGCGCGGAACACCTTCTAGATGTCGGATTGGCTGGAGACGCTTCGACTGCCTTTCAAAAGTCGTTGGACTATTGCGCGACGGACGAACAACGTCTTGAAGTGCTTCCCCGACTAGCGTTCGCCTCCCAATTGAACGGGGAATGGGAAAAGACGAAAGAAGTGTTCCGTTCGTGCATTCGACTAACCCAAAAGGCTAGTCCAGGTGTCGGTCAACACAGTGAGTTCGAACTGCGACTCTTTGCCGCCAGGATTCTTAGCGCTTTCGATTACCCGTCTCTGCTGGCCGATATCATCCCGTGCGTTGAATGCAGCGACGCCTCTCCTGCCCATCGGGTGCGAGCCGCTGTAATGGCCTTGAAGCTCGTCACCGATATCGGCCCTATGGAGACTCTTGATGCCATCTACGCTCATGCAGTTCCGCTGCTAGAAAGGAAAGACGTTCCGGAAACCTACCGTCTGGAGGTCGAGATTATCTACGGAACCACGCGCGGGCACCAGGCTATGCCCATCGAGGCCCTTCAACAATTCGCAGAGGCTGCACGGCTCACGGACGGAGAGATTGGATACTCGAACGCGTTACTGACAGCGTCTGCTGCATGTCGAATCAGTGCCCGATATGAGGAAGGGTTGGCGTTTATCGCTAAAGCATTCGAGCATGCTGCTTTGCACAACCGTCGCGCGGGAGTTCCCCGAGTGTGTATTGCAGAATTGCGTTTGCACATGGCCGCTGGCGCGCTTGAACGGGCAGAGTCTACTCTCGGCCGGCTGATAAAGTATCCGATACCTTCGGATGACACGCTCGCCGTCGCTGAAGTGCAGATGTATAAGAGTAGGATTGCTCTTGAAAAAGGGGACTTCAAGGGCGCAGCCGCGGCTTTTGCCGCTGTGCAGGAAGCGCCGCGGACCTATAGCCCGCGACGGAGGGCACACGCGTTGGCGATGCGACTGCGTATCCGCCTGATGGAGAACGCGGCACAAGAGGAGATTCGAGAACTCGTCTCGGACCTCAAACGGGAGCACCTAAAGGTCAGAGGCTTAGGGGTCGACGATTTTGAAGTCTATGCTCTCTATGTCGGAATGTGCGCGCTCGGCGATTCGACACACGGACTTGAGTTGCTCAAGGAATACGTTCACGTGTATCGTCCGTCGGGATGGCCCGTACCTGAGCGGATTCAGGAGGCATTCCGTCGCGCCGCAGAGAATCCCTCAGGCGACCGGGAAGCCGTAGAAACTACGGGACAACGTCAACCATTCGTTCGGCCCGAGGGCAGGCAATAAGAGTTAAGATCTCAGACGGCAGCTTGCAGGACCGATCCTCTGTCAGGTGTGCGCTGCGGCCATTCCTCAGCGGACGAAACTGCAGGCGCGAACAACTTCGAGTACTCAGGGCTGCGCAGAAGTGCATCACAGATCTGAGGATCGAATTGACTCCCACGAAAGCGTAGGAGTTCTTTTCGGACGGATGGTGCGTCGAGCGCCGCACGATATGGCCGATCGGTTGTCATCGCGTCTATAGTGTCAGCGAACATAATGATACGAGAGCCCAAGGGGATTCCATCGCCTTTCAAGCCGTCGGGATACCCCGTACCGTCAAAGTTTTCATGGTGATGTCTGATGAGGGGCACAACATCCCTTAGCTGGGTGACGGTTCCAGCGAGTTCTGCGCTCTTGATTGGGTGCGTGCGCATAATCACCTGCTCTTCAGGTGTCAGGCGGCCCGGCTTGCTTAGGATAGGTCCGAATACCTCATGGATCTTTCCAACGTCGTGAAGCAATGCCGCCGCTACAATTCTCTCGATCTCCTTTTCTCTCAGCCCAACGGCGCGCGAGATAATTCGAGCCTTCTCCGCCACCCGCCTCGAGTGGCCAGATGTATACGGGTCGCGGGCTTCAATAGCAGCCACCATCAGCTCCAACAACTCCCTATTCGTTCGCTCCAGCTGCCAGTTGACCTTGTAAATCTGCCGCAAGCCGAGCAGCGGCACAGCCAAGACGAATGCGCCAACGACACCGTATTGGGTGTAAATCCATACAAAAAACAGAATCACGGGAAGCGATAGGAAGTCGTACGGCAGTACGCTTAGGGTGTTCTCTCGCCATATCGACCATGGGTTTCTGCCGTTTACAATCCCGAGCGCGCCGCTGACGCACACCGAGTTTGTGACGAAAAACACGAGAAAGAGCGCAAACAACGAGAGCGAACCTGACTCTCCGATGCTGTGCAAGGGAAGGCCGCCCATCGAGCGATATGCAAGAATTGCCAGAGCGATTGCGAAGCACTCTTGGGCAACGTTGAAAATACTCTTCAGCGCGCCTCTACGGGCCAACAACTGCGCGGCGAGCGCGGCGCCAGCAACGACCACCGCAGTGAACCAGTGCGGTGCAATTGCCGCACTCGCGAGAACAGGAATGAACGAGAGTGAGCCTGTTGCGTCCCCGCTGGTCTTGTGCGTAAGGACGTTTGCCAACACACTGATTAGGCCGAACGTCAGCGCGGCCTGCGCAAACGCAGCATTCAAAGCTGGCTCACGCAGATATAGCGCGGCAACAGTACCCAGTGCCGCGGCAGAAACTAGTGCTACGTATCGCGAGATCTGCCGTTGCATAAGAATAAAAACCCCCGACCCTGCTAGCCCCAACCTTGCGTCTCTGGGAACAACCAACACAACAGAGCAGCCAACATTTTGCGTCACCTCCCTAAACGTCAGTCGCATCCAGCATCCGCTGATATGCGCTACTAGGTTGGCTCCGCTCGTGTAACTAGGCCTGCCCGCTCAACTCGTCTCTTAGCCGGGAGGGGGGTTTTTTTATTTCCTCTAGGATCCGTGTTAAGGTGAACCTGCGCCCAAACGATCCTTCTACTTCACAGGTCGAATCGACCCGCTTTCACTTCCTTCTATCCTTCACCGGGCAGAAATTCCGCCCGCGTTCTTACTCGATTCCACCCTGATCGACCCAACGGTTCGTCGCTGCCAGGACCGCCAGAGCGCTCGCTGTCTCGGCGCTCCCTTTGATCTCACAGTTCCCTACCAGCAATTGGCTGTCACGGCCACTTCTCACCGTCACACCCACGAACACGTACTCGCGGTCGAAGGCCTCCATCACCTTAACCCCCTCTACCGCCAACTGACCTTCTCTGCCCTCGGCTGACCCGATCGCGAATACCGCCGCGCGCGCGGCCAGGTCGAGACGGGATCTGTCCCCCTCGATTCCATGGGCTTCGCCAATGTAGGACTCCTCACCCTTCCTGAGGGTCACGCGGCAGGAAACCACCTTGCTCCGCGACCCCCTCACCTCTACGTCCTCGAAGTACAGCCTCCGCGCCGTATACCGCTTTACCCCCATCTCAGATGTGG
>JANMMF010000254.1:0-7263 GCA_031372985.1 Gemmatimonadota bacterium | reverse complement strand
GATGTCAACGCGCATGCTTTCGCCGTGCGCCTGAACTACAACTTCCCGTTCCGACTGATGAACCGGCAGAGTCAGTTCATCCTTGGAGCTGGCGGTACGCGCACCAGCTACAAGTTTGCCAATGCCACGAGCGACAATCTCGGCTACAACTACAACTACGGCGCCAGCGGCCTTGCCGGCGTTCGGCTCGGCATCGCCAACCGCACCGCCCTTCGTCTGGATGGTGTAGTTGACTACATGCCGAATCACGAGCCTAGTGCGAATCTGAACATTCACGTTCGTGGCGGACTGAGCTTCCTGCTCGGTGGTGCGCGTCCGGAGGTTATGTGCACGTACGCCGGCCTCGAGAGCATTCCAGCTTCGAGCCCGAACTGCGTTGCGCCGCCGCCGCCGCCCCCACCGCCGCCACCGCCGCCAACTTGCCAGTACAACTCGAACCTCCTGGCGACGGATCCGGCTTGCCTAGCTCCAGTCATGGCGGTTGATACCACCGCGATCACTGGCCCGATCTACTTCGACTTCGACAAGTCGACGATCAGATCAGATGCAGCTGCTACACTCGATCGCAAGATCCCGTGGCTGCAGGCTAACCCGGGTATGCGGATACGTATCGAGGGTAACGCTGACGAGCGTGGCTCCGACGAGTACAACCTGGCCCTTGGCCAGCGCCGTGCGGCTTCCGCCAAGCGGTACCTCGTTGACCACGGCATTGCGGCAGATCGCTTCGACCTCGTGAGCTATGGCGAGGAGCGCCCGGTTTGCACCGAGCACAACGAAGCCTGCTGGCAGCAGAACCGTCGCGACGACTTCCGTATCGTGACGATCGGCAGCTCGATGATCGTAGTTCCACCGCAGGAGTAAGCACCTTCTTCTGACCGGCCCCGAAAGGGGTCGGACTCAGAGGGCAAAAGGCGGACGTCCCGAAAGGGCGCTCCGCCTTTTTGCATCTCTCGCATCATATCGAGCACTCGCAATTCGCTACTACGAGTGGGCTACCACGTTTGGGCGATTATAAGTACAACCAGGAAGCGCCACTATTCGACACGCGCGATCATAGACCTTCTTCGTGGCCGACGACGTGCGCCACCTAGGGAGGCCACATGGACGCGAACAACCCTCACCACCGGGTATGGACACTTGCCCGACCCGGAGTTGCTGCAGGAGTATTCTTTGCTTTCGCGCTGCTCTCGGCGTGCAGCAACGACTCCGCATCACGGATCAACGCGCCACCGTCGGCGTCCCTTTCTCGTTCGGGGGATGACGGCTCTTCTTCCTCTGGAGCCACGGGATCGAGTTTCACGGTGCTCGCAAGAACTGCGGTGAGCTGTAGCGGCGGGAGCATCACGGGAAACGTGGGCACCTTCCAGGCACCCGGTGACCTTCCCCCGGGCGTTGTCACTCTAACGACTGGGTGCCAGATCATCAATGGAACAGCTCATGTCGGAGATGCGGCAGCAAAGGCCGCGTTCAATAGCTTCCTGACGGCCTATGCGGCGCTCGCGCCAAAGGTCGGAGATGTCTGCCCGGTTATCACCGGTACGCTTGCAGGGCGGACCCTTTCGCCCGGCGTCTACTGTGTGAGCTCCGAGGCGAAGACGGGCACGTTGACGCTCGCCGGACCAGCGAGTGGAACATGGGTCATCAAAGTCCCGTCCGGCGCTCTGACCGGAACGAGCTTCTCGGTGGTCATGGCTGGCGGCGCACAGGCGTGCAATGTCACCTGGTGGGTCGACGCGGGAACGACGATGACCACCTCGGCTTTTCAAGGGAACATCCTGTCTGGCGCGGCCATCACCATGACCGCTGGAACCGCGAAGGGGAACGCGTGGGCCAAAGCGGACGTAACGTTCACGGAAGGCAACGTCATCACCGGCTGCGCGGGCGGCAACGGCAACGGCAATGGCAATGGCAATGGCAAGGACAAGGACAAGGACAAGGACAAGGACCACGAGCATTGCAACCAGGGCGTTGGCAACGGGCGCGAGGACTGCGATCCGGGCAACTCGAACCATCGCCACGGATCGAATGACGAGGACGGCGGGACGCGAGGCAACCCAGGCCGCAAGGGCGGCCACTAAAGCGGCGTGATGTTGGGCGGCTGATTAAGGTTTCCCTTTTGACGGCGGTTGAGCATTAGATGACGGATGCTCGCCGCCGTTCGCTCAGCCGCGCTCGTTGGAATCGATGCCTATGATGTGATCGTCGAGGTCGACGCCGCCTCCGGTCTTCCGCAATGGACGATCGTCGGCCTCGCGGCCAGCGCGGTAAAGGAGAGCCGGGAGCGGGTGGGTGCTGCTCTCGTCAACTCCGGATTCGATGTTCCCCCGCGGAGGATCACGGTCAACCTGGCGCCGGCCGACATCAGAAAGGAGGGCACGGCATTCGACCTTCCGATCGCTGTCGGGATCCTCGTTGCGACGGGCCAGCTCGCCGCCGACGCGCTCTCGGGGCGAATGTTCGTGGGAGAGCTCGGGCTCGATGGCGCACTTCGCACGATGCGCGGCGCGCTTTCGGTGGCGCGTCACGCGCATCGCGCAGCAATTGCGACGCTCGTTCTTCCGCCTCAAAACGTCGTGGAGGCCTCGCGCGTCAGCGCGCTGCATCTCTCCTCGCCACAGTCTCTACGTGAGCTTGTTCAGGAATTGCGCGAAGGCGTCCTCACATCCGCGCGCCCAAGTGCCGTAGCTCGCAACGGCACGCCCGACCCTGCCGACTTCGCCGACGTCGTTGGTCAACACGCCGCTAAGCGCGCGCTCGAGGTCGCCGCCGCCGGGGGACACAACGTGCTGCTGGTAGGACCGCCGGGGGCGGGCAAGACAATGCTTGCCCGCCGAATGCCCACGATTCTTCCGGCGCTCACCGAGGAAGAGGCGCTCGAGGTTATTGCGATCCATTCGGTTGCCGGCGTTCTCGACCACGCCAGCGTCAGCAGCGGAGTACGACCGTTCCGAGCACCGCATCACACGATATCGAGCGCAGGCTTGATCGGTGGCGGATCGCTGCCACGTCCCGGGGAAGTGAGCCTGGCCCATCACGGAGTTCTATTCCTGGACGAGATGCTCGAATTTCCTCGACACGTGCTTGATGGGTTGCGGCAGCCAATGGAGGATGCCAGGGTTGTGATCGCCCGCGCCGCCCAAGCGGTCAGCTACCCAGCTCGCTTCACACTCGTCGGCGCGTCGAATCCGTGTCCGTGTGGTCGCGCGGGTGACCCCGGCGGCGTCTGTAATTGCGCCCGGGGCGATGTCGATCGCTACACCGCGCGGATCTCTGGGCCCCTTGTAGACAGGATCGACATGCACGTGACCGTCGGCGCTGTCGCGTTGCGCGAGCTGAGCGGCTCAAGCAGCGGTGATGGCTCGGCAATGATCCGCGCGCGCGTCGAGCGCGCACGCACGAGACAGCACGAGCGCTTCGCAAAGTCGCGCGGAATCACATGCAACGCGTACGCGAGCGGACGTTGGCTCGACGGCCAGACACCGATTCACGCTGGGGCGCGGGCTTTGCTCCAGAGCGCGGCGGAGCGGCTGGCACTTTCCGCCCGCGGGTATCACCGCGTGCTCAAGGTGGCGCGGACAATAGCCGACCTCGAGGAATGCGTAGAAGTCGGACCCATTCACGTGGGAGAAGCGTTGCGCTATCGGCCGGTCGTCCCAGCAGTCTCGTAGCGCGACGCGTAAGACTGACGGCGACTCCCGCCGGTCGAGCGCTGTTGGAGACCCCAAAATGAAAGCGTAGCGGTCACTCAACAGGCCGGCCCCCCTTTGCCGGACCCCGCCTGACGGGGTATTCTCCCCAATCCTTCACGCCAATAAACAATGAAAGGTTGCCTAAGAAGGGCGGGTTGTCTCGTCCTGATCATCGTCCTCGCCGGGGTGTGGTACTGGTATGCGCGCGTCGAGCGCCCGGCCGCCGCGCGAGCACCAGCGACTAGCAGTGTTCCCGCGCCCGCAACTTCGGTCGCCTCTGGATGGCAACCACTCACTACTGCGGACGCGGCGCGCGGTGAAGCGGCGGTCCAGTCGCTGGGGCGACAGTCCGGACCCGTCTTCGCGAATCTGACTCCAGCGGAGGCCGCCTCGTACATCTTCACGGTCGTCGCCAAACAGCTTCCGCCCTCAGCAAAAAACGCCGAGGCGTCCATCATCGGCGACCGGCTCTACGTACGGTCGGAGGTCGAGCTAAAGGATTTTGGTGGCTCTAAATCGCTCGGCCCCATCGGAATGCTGCTCGGCGAACGCGACAGCGTGCGCCTCGGCGGCAGTATCAACATGCTGCGGCCCGGTGTGGCTGAATTCCTCGTGCAGGAAGTGAAGCTCGGCAGGATCGAAGTGCCAAAGGGCTTGATTCCGCGGCTCCTCACCCAGATGAAGCGGGGAAAGACCGTCGAAGGCGTGTCTCAGAACGGCCTGCCGATGGTGATGCCGTCTTACATTTCAGACGTGCGCATCTCCGAGGGAAAGATCACTCTGTACAAGAGCGTTCGGTGAGTCGCAGGATTCTGGTCATCGACGATGAGCAGGGGATTCGCGCCGCGCTGGGGCAGCTCCTCGAGTACGAGGGCTATGAAGTGCACACGCTGGCGAACGCGACCGATGGGATAGCCGAATACCAGAAGTGGCGCCCCCACCTCGTTTTTCTCGACGTCAAGATGGCCGGAATGGACGGAATGGAGGCGCTGAAAAAGCTTCGCGAGATCGATCCCGCGGCGACGGTCGTGATGATCAGCGGCCACGCCACCATCCGCACCGCCGTCGAGGCGACCCAGCTGGGCGCGTACGAGATACTCGAGAAGCCGCTCGACACCGATCGCATTCTGGTGATGCTGAGGAACGCGCTCTCACACCTGGATCTTCAGGAAGAGAACGCGCGGCTGAAGCAATCGATCGACGCGCCATTCGAGATCGTCGGCAAGACTCCTGTGATGCGCGCGCTGATGGAAAAGGTAGAGAAGGTTGCGGCGACTCCGGCACGCGTCCTCATCACCGGTGAGAACGGGACGGGGAAGGAGCTGGTGGCGCGCGCACTCCACCGGATGTCACCGCGAGCCACCAAGCCGTTCGTCGAGGTGAATTGCGCCGCCATCCCTGGGGAGCTCATAGAGAGCGAGCTGTTCGGCCACATGAAGGGATCATTTACCGGCGCGATTTCCGATCGCGCCGGGAAGTTCGAGCAGGCGAACAAGGGGACGCTCTTTCTCGACGAGATCGGCGACATGAGCTTAAACGCGCAGGCGAAAGTTCTACGCGTGCTGCAGGACAACGTCATCACCAGAATCGGCGGAGCCAAGCCTATCTCCGTTGATGTTCGCGTGATTGCCGCCACGAACAAGACACTCGAGAACGAGATCGCGGGTGGCAAATTCCGCGAGGACCTCTATTATCGGCTCAACGTCGTCCCAATCCACGTTCCGCCTATTCGCGAGCGACGCGAAGACATACCGACGCTCGCCCAGTACTTCGCCTCGACGCTGTCGGCGAGGGAAGGAATTCCACCGCGCACTTTCACTGCGGATGCGCTGGAAAGGCTGAGCTCCCTCGACTGGCCGGGCAACGTCCGGGAGCTGCGCAACACCGTCGAGAGGCTCCTGATTCTGGCGCCCGACAGCCAGATCTCGGCGCGGGACATCGACAGGCTCGCCGGCCAGCGCGCGCTCGACGACGCGGGGCTGGCGACGCTCACCCAATGCCGCACCTTCGAGGAATTCAAGGACGCGGCCGAGCGGGCTTTCCTGCTCAACAAGCTGCGGGAGTTTGACTGGAACGTGTCGGAGACCGCGCGGGCCGTGGAGATGCCGAGGTCGAATCTTTACAAGAAAATTGAGCGTTATTCTCTTTCGCGTGAGCACAGCTGATGCATCGCTCACGCTCCAATCACTGACTCATCGAAATGAAAAAGTTCAACAACTTCATCGCCGGAAAGTGGGTCGCCCCTGAATCGGGCGAATACTTCGAGAACAAAAATCCGGCTGACCGCGGCGATGTGATCGGCAAGTTCCCACTCTCCGACCGGCGCGACGTAGATCGGGCCGTCGAGAGCGCGGAGCGGGGCTTCGAGAAATGGCGACGGACTCCGGCTCCCGCGCGCGGCGACGTCCTCAGGATCGTCGGCGACCTCATGACCAAGCGCAAGGAAGAGATCGCGGACGCAATGACGCGCGAGATGGGGAAGCCGCTAACGGAAACGCGGGGCGACGTCCAGGAGGGGATCGACACGGCTTACTACGCGTCGAGTGAGGGACGGAGACTCTTTGGAAAGACGGTCCCGAGCGAGCTCCGGAACAAGTGGGCGATGAGCTACCGCCGCCCGGTCGGTGTCGCCGGACTGATTTGCCCGTTCAACTTTCCGATGGCGATCCCCACCTGGAAGATGTTCCCGGCGCTCGTGTGCGGGAACGCCGTGGTCTTCAAGCCGGCGGAAGACGTCCCGCATACTGGAACGCTACTGGTCGAAATCCTTCTCGACGCGGGGTTGCCTCCCGAAGTGATCCAGCTCGTCCACGGGCGGGGCGAGCAGGTGGGCGCCGCGATGGTCGAGCATCCTGGAATCCCTCTCATTTCCTTCACCGGCTCCACCGAGACAGGGCGACTCGTCGGTGAGACCTGCGGCCGTCTCCACAAGCGTCTTTCCCTGGAAATGGGCGGGAAGAACGCGCAGATCGTCCTGGACGACGCGGACCTCGATCTGGCGCTCGAGGGAGCTCTCTGGGGCGCGTTTGGAACGACGGGGCAACGATGTACCGCTACCAGTCGTCTTATTCTTCAGAAGAAGATCCACGACAAGTTTTTGGGAATGCTCGAGGACCGTGCCAGGGGCCTCAAGCTGGGCGACGGCAGGAAGAAAGGGACCGACGTCGGACCGTTGATCAACGAAGACGCCCTCAGGAAGGTCGAGACGTACGTCGATATCGGCGAGTCCGAGGGAGCGAAGCTCCTAACCGGGGGCGAAAGGCCGGAGAAGCTCTCCAAGGGGAACTTCTTCGAGCCGACGATCTTTACGAACGTCAAGGCGGGTAGCCGGCTGGAACAGGAAGAAATCTTCGGTCCTGTTCTTTCGGTAATCCGGGTCAAGGATGCGGATGAGGCTTTCGCGGTCAACAATGACGTGAAATACGGTCTGTCATCGTCGATCTACACGCGGGATGTGAACACGGCGTTCCGCGCGCTGAACGAGCTCGACAACGGAATCACGTACGTGAACGCACCAACCATCGGCGCGGAGGCTCATCTCCCCTTCGGCGGAGTGAAGCAGACTGGAAACGGG
>JANMMF010000247.1:0-8349 GCA_031372985.1 Gemmatimonadota bacterium | reverse complement strand
GTATAGCTCGTGCGCCCGGCGAGAAAAGTGGAGATCGTCTCGAGGTCGTCACCGCTCGTAATTAACGCCGGCTCCGTCTCCCCGTTGCCGCGCAGCTGCGGGAGTCCGACATTGGCGAGGAGCGCGTTGCAGAGACACCTGCGACCTTCTGTCTCCTCCACTGTTCCACCTTTTCGCACGTAGTCTTCCACCGGCTCGGCCGGGCATCGGTAGTCTATGCGTCCATCAGGGCGCTTGTAAGCCGCGCGTAAGTAACCGAGATCGCATTTCCGCTGGCGCGCTGGACGGTCCTCCCCATCAGTCGCCCACTGTACAACTTTGAAAGGGTATCCGGTTGGCGAAGCGCGCGGATCGGTTAGGACCACGACCTCATTGCGCGCGGCATGCTCGATCACGTCGCGCCTTAGCTCAGGGTCGAGCCCCGATTCCTCGCAGTATGCGAATAGGGTTCCTACCTGCACGCCGGTCGCGCCCGCATCCAGCGCGTCACGCAACCGCTGTGGTGTGCCGGCACCGCCGGCGATCCAGAAGGGCAGGCCGAGATCACGCAATTTCGCGAGATCGACTTCGTCTCGCTCTCCGTATACTGGTTCGCCACTCTCGTTGTACCGCGGTTCGCCGCGAGGGGGCGCGTTGTGGCCGCCCGCTGTGGGCCCTTCGACTACGAATCCATCAACCTTCCCGTTCGCCTTCCGCGCCAGCGTCGTCGCCAGCGAGCTTGCTGAAATTATCGGGAGGAAGCGTGGGCGAGTGAGAGGCGTCCCATCCGTCGCGCCATGCTCAAGTGGGTCAAAATAGAGCACCTCGGATTCCCCCGCCGCGAGCCCGACCACGTCGAAGCGAACAGTGGCCGCGCGATGTTCGGCAAACGCGTCGAGCACACCGGGAATCTCGCGCGGGATACCGGCTCCCATGAGGACGTAGTCCACTCCGGCCAGCATCGCGCCGTACAGCGAAGCGAGGTTCGGCATCTCAACCTTGGCCAGCAGGTTGATCCCGACCGGCCCGGTGTGGCCTTCCTTTGCAAGATAAATCTCAGCGAAGTTCGCCAGCATCGTGAGCTGTTGCCGTGCCACACTCACCCGCTGCTTATACATCGGGATCAGCTTATAGGGCTGGTCCGCTCCCCGTCCCCCCGGCTGGAAGTAGCGCTTCAAGACCTCGTCGACGACTCCGGCGATGGGGAAATACTGCATGGCCCTGCGCATGTGGCCACCCAAGTCCCCATCCTGGAGCCGCCGCACCAGAACCGTGTCGAGAGCAGTTCCGGAGATGACGCCGAGCTGGCCGCCGAGAGACACGGCACGGGCGAGCTTCCAATCCGATACGGCTACGCCCATCCCACCCTGGATGATCCGCGGAAGTGCGACGACAGTTGTCATGTTTGAGGACCAGAGCGTGAAAGTGACTAACCCTTCAAGCTATGCCCCCGCCCGCAGCGCCAGTGTCAGCGAAAACGACTCTCTATTGTGGTGAGTCCCCTGACGGGCAACAAGGTCGTGGATCCTGCGTTCCTGAGAATGAGTCGCCTGGCAAGGTTCGCCGGCGGCGTTGTACCGTAGATGAGCGCGAGTAGCACCGGATACGTCACGCTCGTATTAGCGGTGGCTTCGTCAGGATCGACGACGTCGTGCGGGAGCCGCAACGAACCCGGAAACTCGAACATCGACACGCGGCCACCGTGGGCCGACCACTGCCACGCGAGCTCGTCGATTGCCTCGCGGCTTACGGTTCGGTCGCTCCCGTTTACGAGCACGCGAATGTCGCCCGCGGCAGGCGCGCCCTTGTCCGCGGCACGCCGAACTGCCGCGCCGAATCGCAACATCCTTCCGACCGCCCGCGTGCTCCAGCCGAGCGTACGATCGGGGCGCAGGGCGTCAGGACGCTGGATCTTCGAGTAGTTGGGGATTCGCAACGTGAGATTCATCATCGGTGTCGCCACTACGGCGGGAATGTTCGCAAGCCCGAGTGCCGGGGCGACGATCACTGCGCGATATACCTCCGGCCGGAACTGCGCTGTCCACGCGGCCATGTCGCCGCCGAGACTGAGTCCGAGAACGACGACGGTGTCGCCGAGACCGGTCGCAAGATCGATCGCGGCGTCTGCTGCGTCCCGCAGTGCCTCGGCGGTGACGCGGCCCAGGTCCTCGGCGTTTGCTCCCCGGAGTGCGTGCTCTGGTAGTCTCGGAACGAAGACGTTGTTACCGCGATCGTACAGTGTGTCAGCGATCTTGCGAAATTGACGAGGCGAGTTGGTCAGGCCGTGGAACAGGACGATTGCGCGCGGTGTGCGCGAACCGTGAACCATGAGGATCGACTCGCCACCCGTCGCCGCCGCCGTGTCGGCACGTCGAAACGCCTGCGCGAGACGGATCGCCGCTTCATAATCACGCGCAGGGCTCGGGTGAGGCCCCAATGATCCGACACGCGTTGGCAGAGCCGCTGCCAAAGCCAGACACAGCAGGGTGGTCCCCCAAAAATATCCGAAGAGAACGCGAGGTCGTGGGATTCAGCGCCCCTAGGCCGCGGGTGGTTTTGTCGCGGGATCCCAGTGCTCGTCGGCCTTCCCGTCGACAAACCGCCACATGTCGAACCACGTCGTCGTATAGGTCTTCGAGGGATCCTTCGGATCCTTGTACTCGCGCGGGATGACGACCGTCACCAGATCACCGTCGGCCACGACCGCTACGATCTTCGTCGTCAGCCTGTCACAACTCGGTGTTCTTGGCCGCGAGCCGAAGAACTTTACGACACCCGCCCGGCCCGACTGAACGTTCGGGTTGTGCTGGATGTATCGGGCCGTCAGCCACTTGTCGGCCTCGTCCCAATGATTGCACTGCAGCAAGTCCTTCATTATGTGCAGCGCAGCCTGCTTGTTTGCGTGGAGCCTGGGGTTCGTGTCGCTGAAGAGTGATTCCGGGTCAGCGACACCGACGACTGGCTCCTGAGCGAAGGCCGCTTCCGTGACGACGAGGAACGCCGCAGTCGCGAGTAGCGTGGGAAGTCGTTTCATGATGCCCATCGTGTACCCCCTTTCTTGAGTGGGTTCTATTAGCGCCTCTGCCCGCCGATCTGTCTGAGCGACCGCTCCACCGCCTACTCTGAAGAGGATTCAATGTAGGGTGGCCCAGGCTCGCCGCCACCTATGGTCCGCACTTGTGGCATGGGCGCGGCAATCACCCCCCCCGAACGCGGTGGGAAGGGGGGCCAGGGCCGGAATAACGGCGGCAAATTTATTGCTGAGCTTGACCTCGAATCCAATTCGGGGGGAAGGTATGCGGGGCACGTTGCGGCGGGTGAACCTGGGCTTTTTTGCGGCACTTACACTGATCGTCTCGGGATGCATCACCATACGGCCCTTCGATCCCGGTCCAGGCAAACGAGTCGCGGCGAGCATCGCTCAGCAGACCTACCTCTCCGGCCAGCCCGTCAACATCACTATCGCGAATCTGAGCGAGGTCACGCTCGTATATCCCGGTGGCTTCTGTAAGGCAGCGCTACAGAGGAGAGACGGCAGCGCCTGGATGACAATCCCGAACCCTTCTAAGGGTTGTCCGATCGCGCTCGACTTCCTGGAACCCGGACAGAGCGTCGTGCATCAGTTTCACCTGCCGCAGGGAGTCGCCGTTGGGACCTACCGCCTCACGCTGCCGATGCCGGTGCCTGAAGAGGCCGGTGCGCGAGAGCTGGAGCTCGTGACGCCGACCTTCCGAGAGCCCGGGCTCCTGACACCGAGCTTCAAGGTGGCGAGCTCGCTGGACTAAGAGGGCGGCGCCGCTCAGCGTGGCCACCCCGTTTGCGGCAAGCCCGGCGTAATTCTCAGGGCGTTCTTGTAGTACACTTTCTTCAGCACGTCGTCCGGAAGATCGATACCGTACAACTTCCAGGAGGCGTGATAGTCGCGGTAGTAGTCGAAGTAGTCGTCCCGCGTCTCGAACACCCGCCAGTAGTACGGATACTCCTCCGGCTGGTACGAGTCCTTACCGAAGAGAATTCGGTCCTGGAACCTGACGAAGAAGTCGTGAGCCGTGCGCGGCTGACGTCCGATGTCGTAGAGCACGGCGCCAACGTCGACGTACACGTTGGGCATCTCCGTCAGCATCTTCCCAAGGCGCCCCAGATCGTTGGCGTGCCAGCCCATGTGTGCCGCGACGAATGTCGTCTTCGGGTGGCGGCGGAATAAGTTGTCGCGTTCCTTCATCAACTCGTCGAAGTTCGGATGCTGTTCCGGAGATACGCGACGTCCCGGGAAGAGCGACAGCTCGAGCCAGCGCTCATTGGTGTAGTCCACGGGCCTGTAGAACTCCTGCGGATCTCCCGTGTGGATGAACACCGGAAGCTTGAGACGGGCTGCCGCCTGCCAGATGGGATCGAGATCGGGGTCGTCGAGCGCGAGGCGCGAGCCGTCCGCCTTGCGGATCGATTGTCCAAAACCCTTCCCGATCTCGCCGATCCCGACCGCTCCCGCGGCGACGTCGGCTTCGAGCTGCGCCACTGCGCGTTCCGCCCATCCCGGCCCAACGTTCTGAAAGCTGATCCCGGTTAACGCCCGCACGCGATCCTTCATCGACGGCGACGCGTTGATCGTCGCGACCGTCCGTTTTAGAGCGTCACCCGAGATGTTGTTCGCCGCAACCATCACTCGGACGTTGAGAGCGTCGAGGTCCGCACCGAGTCGAGTCAGCGACTCGACGGAGCCGAGCATCCCCTGCGGATGCCCGTGGAAATCGATCGCCGGGTAGCGGGCTTTCCTGACCACGTGCGCGGGCGCGACGAGCGTGGATCGTGGGCGATAGTCGAGAATGCTCGGCGCCGCGTCCTCGGGTCCCATGCAGCTGCGAGGTCGAATCTCCGTCGTGCCCGGCGGACACGATTCACCGGGTTTGATCGATGTTGCGCGGTCGGCGCCGGGTTGCGCAGAGAGCGCGCGCCCGACGAATGCTGCGCCTAACGCGGCGAGAAACACGGTGCGAAGGGCGCATCTATGGGTGGTCATGTCTTAACTCTAACCCTCCGGCATGAGCAGACGATAGTTTGGATCTCATCATTGGCGCGGCGCGAGGAATGCAGCAAGAATCACAGCTCCTCCAGTTTTCAATCTCGATCGCTCAAGCGTACCGGTTTCCTTATGCGCGCTTTGTTCTGGCACGACACACAATTCCTCAGGGAGAAGACAGCATGCCAACGATTACCACGAAGGACGGAGCAAAGATCTTCTACAAGGATTGGGGCGCGGGACAGCCAGTCGTCTTCAGCCACGGCTGGCCGCTCAACGCCGACGCGTGGGACGACCAGCTGTTTTTCTTCGCGTCGAACGGCTATCGCGCGATCGCTCACGACCGGCGCGGGCATGGGCGGTCGAGTCAGACGTCGAACGGCAACAACATGGACAGCTACGCTGACGACCTCGCGGCGCTCACCGACGCGCTCGATCTGAAGGACGCGATTCATATCGGGCATTCCACGGGCGGCGGCGAGGTGGCCCGATACATTGGCCGACACGGAACCAAGCGTGTGGCCAAGGCAGTTTTGGTGGGCGCAGTGCCGCCAGGCATGCTGAAGACCGCAAACAATCCCGACGGGGTGCCGATCGAAGCGTTTGATCAGATTCGCGCCGGCGTGACCGGCGACAGATCGCAGTTCTACAAGGACCTGAGCTTCCCGTTCTACGGCGCCAACCGTCCAGGTTCCAAGGTGTCAGAAGGTGTTCGCGATGCATTCTGGATGATGTCCATGCAGGCAGGACTTGCTGGCGCCTACGAGTGCATCAAAGCCTTCTCCGAGACCGAGTTCACCGAGGACCTCAAGAAATTCGACATCCCGACGCTGGTCATCCACGGCGACGACGATCAGATCGTGCCGATCACAGTCGGCGGCCTTCGGTCCGCAAAGCTGATCAAGGGCGCGACACTAATGGTCTACAAGGGTGCGCCGCACGGCCTCATGACTACGAACAAGGAACAGTTCAACGCAGACCTGCTGGAGTTCGCCCGCCGGGAGTCCGAGACGGCGGAGACCGCGACTCGCGCGCGGGCCACCGAGACGCGCCGGACAGAGATCCCTCCGCCTCCGGCGTAAGTATCGCAAACAGCCAAACACCCGACTTTATCAACGACGCAGCGTGAAAGCGCTGCGTCGTTGTTGTTAGAATTCGGGGATGAAACTGGATCAGCTGGTACGGGATTCCGCGGCAGTCGCGGCAAGTTCTGGTCGCCTGGACAAGACCGCGAAGCTCGCCGCCCTGCTGAGCCAGCTCCCGCCGGATGATGTGCCGATTGCGATCGGATTTCTGACGGGCTGGCCGCGCCAGGGCCGCCTCGGCGTTGGCTGGGCGACCGTCGTCGCCGCACGCGATCGAGAGGCCGCGGGGACGTCCTCGCTCGAGTTGCGCGAAGTCGACAGCGTGTTCGACCAGTTGTTGACGATCCGAGGCAAGAATTCAGGAAGCGCGCGCGCGGGGCTCCTCGGCGACCTGTTCGCGCGCGCGACCGCGGACGAGCAGCAATTCCTCGCGGCCCTCTTGATCGGGGAAGTACGCCAGGGCGCGCTCGAAGGCGTTTTCCTCGAGGCAGTCGCGAAGGCGGCCGGCCTGCCCGCGGATCGTGTGCGCCGAGCGGTCATGATGGCGGGAGACCTGGGAACCGTCGCGCGCGCGGTACTCGGGGAGGATCGTGAGACGGCGCTCTCGCAGTATCAACTCGAGCTCTTTCGTCCTGTGCAGCCGATGCTCGCGGATTCCGCGCCCACCGTCGCTGATGCACTGACCCTCGGTGTTCCGATGTCGGTCGAGTGGAAGCTCGACGGAGCTCGGATTCAAGTGCACCGTCGGGACGATCGCATCGCGGTGTACACTCGCAGTCTCAACGACGTCACAGACGCTGTCCCCGAAGTCGTCGAGGCCGTGAGAGCGCTGCCGGCGCGCGAGCTGATCCTGGATGGCGAGGTCATCGCGCTCGCTCCCGACGGGAGACCACGCTCCTTTCAAACCACAATGCGTCGGTTTGGCCGGCGCTTGGACGTCGCGCAGCTTCGCGCCGAGCTGCCACTCACGCCGTTCTTTTTCGATTTACTTCTGCACGACGGCGAGAGCGTTCTCGACGAGCCACTCTCCGCGCGGCTGGATCGACTGGACGCTCTGGCACCGGCTGCGCTGCGCGTACCGCGGATAGTGACCGCGGATCCGGAAGAGGCCGCGCGATTTCAGGCGGACGCAGTGGCGCGCGGGCACGAAGGCGTGATGGTCAAGTCGCTGTCCGCGCCGTATGCCGCGGGACGTCGCGGCTCCGCCTGGCTCAAGGTGAAGACGGCGCGCACGCTGGATCTCGTAGTGTTGGGCGTGGAATGGGGTTCGGGGCGGCGCAAAGGTTGGCTGAGCAATCTCCACCTCGGCGCACGGGATCCAGACACCGGCGGCTTCGTGATGCTGGGAAAGACGTTCAAGGGAATGACAGACGAAATGCTGGAGTGGCAGACGAAGGAGCTGCTCGCCCGTGAGGTTCGCCGCGACGGTCACGTCGTCTACGTGCGTCCCGATCTCGTCGTCGAGATAGCGTTCAACGATGTCCAGCAGAGTCCGCGCTATCCCGGCGGCGTGGCGCTGAGGTTTGCGCGCGTGAAGGGGTATCGTCCGGACAAAAGCGCTGCTGAGGCAGACACAATTGATGCGGTACGGGCGTTCTTGCCCGATTGACGGCGGGTCTCGACCCGACGACCATTCGAGTTGAGCGAATCAATTCCACGGAGACCGGTTATGGCACCTTCAAAAAAGAAACGGCAACATCTCGAACGACGATTGCTGGAGGAGCGCGCGCGGGCGCAGCGACTCCTTGGCGGCTCGATAACGGAGCACGCGCGCGAGGACGAGCAGGAAAGAACGGGCGATTTGACGTCGATGCCGCTGCACCCAGCCGATCTCGGCACGGACACGATGCAGGAAGAGCTCGACGCGTCGAATGCGACACGGATCTCCCGCGAGCTCGCGGAAATTGACGCCGCGCTGGAGCGGCTCTACAAAACGCCGGAGAAATTCGGTATCTGCGAGGACACCGGGAAGGACATCCCCTTCGAGCGCCTGGACATCATTCCGTGGGCGCGCACCTGCGAGCAGGCGGACGAATGAGTCGCCTCACGGCCCCGGCTCGTAGCACAGAACGACGTTCTTCATCCGTCGTACTTCTTCCACCATGCCTGTCTTCACGAGCTTTGTATTCTGCCATGACGCTTTGTCCAGGGTTCGCGAAAACACGACCTTCGGCAGACTGTTCATCCGCTCTGCCACGACGGGCATGGTCTCCAGCGCAAGGGCGTCGGCCAGAAGCTGGGCCATTTGGCGCGCGTGGCTGAGTGGGA
>JANMMF010000238.1:0-8070 GCA_031372985.1 Gemmatimonadota bacterium | reverse complement strand
GGAATGAGGTCTACTTCCAGATTTCGAAGGTAGACGAAGGATCAGGTGCACTCAAGCGAGCGCCATCGATTCGGAGGCGCGAACACCACAGAATACTAATCCCGAGTGGTCTTGTCTGGATTGGGTCATCGATGTAGTTTCCGCGGGTCAGCATCTCCGAAACCGCCACTCGAACACACAGTATGCGCCCGTTTGCCGTCCATATTCTTCTTGCTTCCCTCGTATTTCCTGCCGTCAGCATTGCCGGTGCACAATCGCAGCCCACACCCGCGACCAGAGACACGGTCGCTCATGACTCGTTGTCGCCCGCCCCGACTGTAGTCGATACAACGCCAAGCGCCACGGCAACAGCGCCTGCCGCTCCGCAGCTCAGCCCGGTTAAGGTCATTGGCAAGAACAGTCGCGGCTCCGGATACTTCCGGTTGGAGACGGGTACCGCGACGAAGACACCGACTCTTCTTCGCGACATTCCCCAGGCTGTGACGGTGATCAATCGCGCCCTGATCAGGGATCAGGGAATGCAGGGTATGAGCGACGTAGTTCGCTATGTGCCCGGCATCACCATGGGGCAGGGCGAGGGAAACCGCGATCAGCCCACGATCAGGGGGAACGCGACTACCGCCGACTTTTTCGTCAACGGCCTACGGGATGATGCTCAGTACTTCCGCGACCTGTACAACGTCGAGCGCGTCGAGGCGTTGAAGGGCTCCAACGCGATGGTCTTCGGTCGGGGCGGCGGCGGCGGCGTGATCAACCGCGTGATGAAGGAGGCCGACTGGATCCCGGCGCAAGAGCTGACCCTTCAAGGGGGATCATATAACGACCGGCGAGCGACGCTCGACGTCGGCGGCGGACTCAACGACAGGGTTGCAGCGCGATTCAACGGTGTGTACGAGAACTCGGGCCTTTTTCGCGACAATGTCTGGTTGAAGCGGCAGGGAATCAATCCGACATTGGCGATCACATCGGCATCTCGGAAAACCAGGCTGAGCCTGGGCTACGAGAATTTCAACGATCACCGCACAGCGGATCGTGGGATTCCATCCTTTGCGAACGGGCCCCTTCAGACGAACATCTCGACGTTTTTCGGGAATCCATTTCTCAGCTATTCCGCCGTGAGGGTCAACGGCGCATCAGCCGTCGCGGCGCACACGACGTCGAACGGATTCAATCTCAGCAATCAGACCCGCTTTACGTCCTACGACAAGATCTATCAGAACGTGTTCCCCCTCGCGGTGAGTGCGAACGGAATGAACGTGAGCCTCTCCGCCTACAACAACGCCCACGAGCGCAGGAATCTCTTCAATCAGACTGATCTCACCTATGCGGCCCGCACGGGACCCGTCGGTCACATGCTGCTTCTCGGCGCGGAGATCGGACGGCAGGTCACGGACAATTTCCGGAACACCGGCTTCTTTAACGACAGCGCGGCGACTTTCGTAGCGCCCGTCACGAAGCCCACGATCGCGACTCCGGTCTCCTTCCGGCAGAGCGCCACCGATGCCGACAATCACGTGACCAACACCGCTCGCTCTATCTACGCTCAGGATCAGGTCACGCTCACCGACCACCTCCAGATGATCGGAGGGGTTCGCTATGAAGGCTTCGGAATTCGGTATCACAACAATCGATCCGATTCGAGTCTGAGCCGGAGCGATGCGATGATCTCCCCACGCGTCGGGTTGCTTCTCAAGCCGGTTCCCACAGCGTCGGTCTACGCCAACTACAGCGTGTCCTTTCTCCCGAGCGCGGGTGACCAGTTCTCGTCCCTGACAGATATTACGAAGGCGCTCAAACCCGAGAAGTTCGAGAACGTCGAGGCGGGAGCGAAGTGGGATGTCGCTGACAGGATCTCGCTCACCGCGGCGCTGTACCGGTTGGATCGCTCCAACACCCGGGCGCCGGATCCCAACAATCCCGGAATCACCGTGCAGACCGGAAGCCAGCGCTCGACCGGATATGAGCTGGGCATCACCGGCCGCATCACGCCCGCGTGGGAGATTGCGGGTGGGTACGCCAGACAGCGCGCCGTCATAGCGAGCACGACCTCTGCCGCCAAATCGGGAATGACCGTACCGTTGGTGCCGGCAGCCACACTCTCCCTCTGGAACAAGTACCACGTCGCTCCGCGGTTGAGCCTCGCCCTTGGGCTAACGCATCAGACCGACATGTACGCCGCGATCAGCAATACCGTGAAGCTCCCCGCCTTCACCCGTGTCGACGGCGGGATCTACCTCTCGCTCACGGAGAGCGTTGGGGTGCAGCTTAATCTCGAGAACATCTTCAACGAGAAGTACTATCCGTTGGCGAATGGCAACAACAACATCACTCCGGGATCTCCGCGGTCGGTCCGCGTACTGCTGACCACAGGCCTATAGCAACGGGAAACGGAGGATCTCCGGGAAGACCTGCGTCCGAGAAACGCAGTCTGAACCTGCGGGTGCAGGGAATCGAACTTGCACCCGCGCCCGGCATGACTGAACAGCATTATGATGTAGTAGTAGTCGGCGGCGGTCCCGCCGGACTGTGTGCCGCGCTTTGGCTCGCCCGCTACCTCCACCGGGTCGTCGTCGTGGACTCGGGCGATCCCCGCAACTGGGAGACGCGCGGGATCAATGGATATCTCGGACACCAGGGTATCGGCTCACCCGAGCTGCGCGCGCTCGGGCGAGCCGAGTGCGCCAACTTCGGCGTTGACTTCGTCGACGGTATAGTCGATACCACGATCGACGAGCCTGGCGAGTTGTTCTCGGTCCAACTTCGCGGCGGAGTGACCATCAAAGGCCGCAGAATTCTGCTCGCGATAGGCATCAAGGATGTTTGGCCCGACATTCCCGGACTTGAGCACTGCTACGGCGAGACCGTCCACGTGTGCCCGGACTGCGACGGCTACGAGACACGCGACAAGAAAACCGTCGTCGTTGGCACGGGACGAAAGGCCGTTGGAATGGCGCTCGCGCTAACGACCTGGACCCGACAGATCGTCATCTGCACCAATGGTGGGAAGGCGGAGATGAGCCAGGTGCTTCTCGACACGCTTAAGCCGCTGAACATCCCCGTCCTGGAAACGCCGATCAAATCCGTCGCGTCCAAATCCGGTGAGATCGCCGGCATTGAGCTCGAGGGCGGCATGTCGCTCGACTGTGAGCGACTTTACTTCGCGATCGGCCAGTACCCGGCCGACGACCTGGGTGCGCAGCTTGGGTGCAAGCGTGACGATCTCGGACGCCTGGTCATTGACGATCGGAACCACACTTCGGTGAAGAATGTCTACGCCGCCGGCGACATTGCACCGGGTCCGCAGATGGCGATCGGAGCGGCGGCGAGCGGAGCGATCGCGTCGATAGCCATTCACGCTTCGCTCGTTCCGGAGGGAAGGAGGCTGCCGACCTGATCGACGGCGCTACCAGCGCAGTGTCAGCGTCTGTGGCTTGTGCTTTCGGATGATTTGCAGCTCGATCGTGTGATTCGTCGTGCTTCGCATGTCAGCGGTTCGAATTGCGCGCACCAGATCGATCGGGCTCTCGATCTTGATAGCGTCCGCCTTCAGGATGATGTCGCCACCGCGCAGTCCAGCCATCCTCGCTGCCGAGCCTTCCATCACGTTCGTCACGAATACTCCATCCGGCTTCACGCCCAGCGCCTCACAGAGGTCGTCGTTCAGGGCAGTGAACTCGGCGCCGGCGAACGGATAGACTCCGCCGCCGTAACCCATCGCCGGGGTGAGGACCTGGGGCAACGGCTCGGGGGACGGTATACGCGTGCGGAGGATCACCCTCGACGGTTGCAGCGGCACTCCACCGATTGAACCCACGCGACGCTCGATCTCCTGTCGCGGCGTCACCGTAACTATCGCGACTTCCTCCCATCCTTCGGGCCGCTTTCCAATGATGCCGCGGACCTCGCGCATTACGTTGTCGCGCCGCAATTGCAGCACGAACGGCGCGCCGGGCTTGAGCCAGTTCTTCATCTGCACGGCGCCGCCGCGCATGTCGTGAGAGTTGAAGGAAATCAGCACGTCACCGCGCTTGACGCCGGCTTTGGCCGCCGGCGATCGCTCGTCGACTCTGCTCACCTCCGGGTACGAATCGAAGAACGCGTTGAAGTTTTCATCGACCGTCGCGTTATCCGTAATCGTCACTCCGAACCATCCGGCGGGCGGCTCGGGGAGGGACGGCTGCGCCTGCGCGACGAGGATGGCGGGGAAGCCGGTCAATGAGATCAACCCCGCCGCGAGAACCCGCGCCGCGAACGCGGGGAGCATTTCCATGCCGCTCATTCCTAGAATCCCCTCAATGCAACCGGCCGCGCGACCATCTGCCGGGTCGCTGCGCGCGCGCCCATGGTGGCCAGGTAGTACTGATTGATCACCGGATCGTGCGGAGCTGTTTGGAGCGCGCTTTCAGTCGCGTCAAAGACCTTGTCGAGCGCCACCAGCCGCGCCGAGTACATCGCGGCGCTGTCGCCGGCGCGTCCGGAGGAATTGTTGGCGGCCAGAAACGCCGTCGCGCGCTTGTAGTCGTCGACCGCCCGATCGAGCGTGGCGGAGGCTTCCTCGAGGGAAGCAAAGTTGGCCGTGCCTGAACCCGAAGCAGTCTCCGGGCTGGGAGCCGATGGCGGTACCGCTGTCAGCGAAGCATTCGGCCCCGGTGTGGAACCAGGCAGCGCGGTCGTCGTACGGCCGATCGCGATCCCTCCCACGAGAAGCAGCACTGCGGCAGCCGCCTGCATCCACGGTCGGTTCGATACCCATCCACTCGGCGGCGACTCGCGAATCAGACCTTCCTCTCTCGCCCGAGCGGCGATAGTCCGCCAGTCGTTGAGCGGCGGCAGCTCCCGCGCTCTTTCCCCGGCGACGATTTGGTCCAGCTGCTCTTCAGACAGGTGCGACATGTGCCTTCCCCATTCCTGCGACGGTTGTTGAGTCATCCATCAGATTCGCGAGCAGCTTCCGCAGCTTCGCGCGCGCCTTGAACAATTGCGATTTCGATCCGCCCGACGTAATGCCGAGCTCCTCTCCGATTTCTCCGTGCGTGTATCCTTCGATGTCGTGAAGCACGAAAACGGCTCTCGCGCCCGGCGACAGTTTTGTCATCGCCTGCTCGATCGACTCCGCCAGGAACGTCCGGTCGCTGTCGCTCTCCGTGATTGCGGAGTCGTCCTGGATATCGACCTCGAGGTTCGCGATGCGCCTGATTTTGCGAAGAGCATTGAGAGTACGGTTCACCGCGATGCGATGGGCCCATGTCCCGAACTGCGAGTCGCCCCGATAGCTCGGAAGAGCCCTGAAGATCTGCATCCAGACCTCCTGCGAGATGTCCGCGGCCAGCTCGGCGTCGCCACATAGCCTGCGCACAACCGCGTCGATGTGCGGGGCGTGCTGCGACCACAGTCGCTGCATCGCCCTCTCATCGCCCGCTATCGCACGCTTGAGGTCGAGCTGGTCGATTGGCATCTCGGACATTGTCTTGGTCACATTTTGATGCTATAGAGTTTCCTCGCAAAAGCCGGTGACTTTCCCTCTGCGGAATCGTTTGCAACCGTACCCCCGCCATAACGCGGAGCGGCGGATCAAAGCCCGGCCGGGTGGGAACTTCGGCTCTTGCGGTCAGTATAAATTAAAGTAGTCAAAGGAGTTAGCGTTGCTTAGAGTCATTCTCACAGCCCTGACTATGACGCGCGCGGGCGATGGCCTGCCGGTCAAGTCCCCGACAGAAGTCGGGATGTCCGGCAACCGCCTTGGTGCGATTGAGCGGGTCGTCGAGCGTGGAATCAAGGCTGGAGGATACCCCGGCGCATCGGTTGTCGTCGGCAGAAAGGGCGCTGCGGTGTTCGAGAAAGGTTTCGGAAGGCTGTCATGGAGCTCCACGAGCGCTCCGGTCGACGCGCAGCGCACGATCTACGACGTGGCATCGCTCAGCAAAGTCGTCGGTACTACGACGGCGATCATGATTCTGTTCGATGAGAAGAAGATCGGGCTCGATGACCCGGTCGTGAACTACATCCCCACATTTGGCGGCGGTGACAAGGACAGGGTCACGATCCGCCAGCTGCTCACGCACACCTCCGGACTGCCGGCGGGGCGGGACATCTGGCGCATTGCCCAGACCCCACTCGAAGCCCGCGCACTGGTCCTGAACACTCCGCTCGAAGGCCGCCCCGGCGCCCAGTACATATACTCCGATCTGGGAGCCGATGTTCTCGCCCTCATCCTCGAGGTCGTGGCTGGAGAGCCGTTCGACAAGTTCCTGACCCGGCGCGTGTTCGAGCCGCTGGGGATGGACGAGACTTTCTATCGGCCAAACGACTCGCTCCGCTATCGCATCGCCCCCACCGAAGTGACGCCTCCTCGCGGCTATCCGCTGCGGGGCGAGGTGCACGATGAGAACGCCTACGCCCTGGGTGGCGTGGCAGGACACGCCGGCCTGTTCAGCACGGCCGCCGACCTGTCCGTCTTTGCCCAGATGATGCTCAATGGCGGCGAGTACAACGGCGTCCAGATCATCAGCAAGCCGACCGTGGAGCTTTTCACCTCCAGGTCGTTCGGCCACCGCGCACTCGGCTGGGATACGGCGGAAGGCGACTACGGTTCCGGCCGCTACCTTGGGCCCACGGCCTACGGGCACACCGGATTCACCGGAACCTCGATGTGGATCGATCCCGAGCGCGTGATGTTCGTGATCCTTCTCACCAACCGTGTACACGCTGCGCGCGCGCTGCGTCCGGCCAAGGTCATCTCGGACGTTCGTGCCGATCTCTCGGATGCGGCGGTGCTGTCGGTCCTCGACGGGCCAAAGCTCGCCTCCGGAACGCGGAAATTCCGCGCTGATCGCGAAGTGGGCTGGAATCCTGCTCCTCGCCGCGCGTCCAGACGGCGTCACCGCCCGTCCAGGCACCACACGATCGCCAGCGCTACCTCGAAGAGCCGCGCCAGCTCATCGAAGAAGACCACTTCGAGCAAGAAAAGCACGCCCGCCAAGAAGAGCAGCTCCAAGAAAACCCGTTAGGTCCGGGTCAAAAGAGACACACAAGAGAGGGCGCCGGGAAGGCGCCCGCTCTTGTTTTGGGGCACACGCGGGTGATTATTCGATAGCCCCAACGCGGAACCAGTATGAGCGACGAGACAGCGACTACCCCTGACCCCACATCGACTCCCACTTCCACAGCAGCGGATGGTCCTGCCACGAGCGGAGTCGTGTCCGAAGACCAGGTGAAGCTCGCGCTCAGACGGGTAAAGGACCCAGACCTTCAGCTGAACATCATCGATCTCGGGCTCGTATATGGTATTGCCGTCGATGGGTCGACAGTGAAGGTCGACATGACGCTCACATCGCCTGCCTGTCCATCAGGGCCTGAGCTGATGACGAACGCCGAAAACGAAGTGAAATCACTCCCCGGCGTGGAGAAGGTTGAAGTGAATCTCGTCTGGATGCCTTTCTGGACGCCCGAGAAGATGGAGCCCCGCGTACGGGCCTACCTCGGATTCTAGGTCACAGTCGCCGGTCACGGCTTCACAATCACCTGTGCGTCGCCGCTCCTCCGCGCTAACTCTCGCGGCGCTCCTCGTGGCCGCTGCGTGCTCGTCGTCGAATCCGTCCCCTCGCACGAAGATCGCTTCGGCGGGCCGAGGTCAGTCCGACACCCTGGGCTGCCTCGATACCCTTAAAGCGACCGACTCGATCGCGACCGTCGTCAGGGCGAGCGTCGTCCCCCAGGATTCCACCGTCAAGCTGCCGTCTGAGTTCGAGCAGCTTTTCGTCGAAGGCCTCCGGCCGCACTTCAGTATCCCGAGCAGGCTCCCACTCAGCGTTGTCATTGGTGAGCAACCGTGCGATTCACTGGGCTACCGTTGCGCGGGCGGTGTGCTCAACCTCGGTGCAGTGGTATACATCCTGGCACACGGTGATGGCACTCTCTCGGACGCGACGGTGGTCGACGAGACGACGACGCCCGCCCTTGCCGACAGCCTCCGCGCGGCGTTTGCCGCCATGTCCCGGGCGAGAGATGTCCCCTGGTTTGGGAAGGCCGACTCGATTTCGCTGATCATCAGAGTGACGCCGGACGCGAGGG
>JANMMF010000233.1:0-10215 GCA_031372985.1 Gemmatimonadota bacterium | reverse complement strand
GAGCGCGAGGAAATCCCCACTTTCACAGATGGGTCCAACCACATCGGCGATAGTCGTGCGTCCCGTCGGCTTCACCGCTTCGATCCGGTGAAACGCATTGTAGTGCGACGGTCTGAGAAGGTCGTTCATCCCCGCATCCGTAATGATGAATTCCTTGCCCCCGCTCCGCTTCCGGTAGAGGACGCGGGTCAACAACACGCCAGCGTTACCGACGAGAAACCGGCCCGGCTCCAGGATGATCTTGAGACCTGACCCCCCGACGAGCGCGCTGATCACCACCCCGAACCGACCGACATCGACGGAGCTTTCGGCGTCATACGTAACCGCGAGACCTCCACCGATGTCGAGATACTCGAGCCGGACCTTTGTGTCGCGCTCGATCTCGCGGCGCAGGTGCAGCAGCCGCTGCAATCCCACCTCGTACGGGGCGAACTGCGAGATCTGCGAGCCGACATGCATGTCGAGGCCTATCAGCCTGATGTTCCGGAGCGTCGCGGCGACCTTCCCGACCGAGAGCGCTTCGTCGAACGGGATGCCGAACTTCATTCCCTTTTCGCCCGTTCTCGTATACGGGTGCGGAGTATCGACCAGTACCTCCGGATTCACTCTCAGCGCGACGGGCGCCGTGACGCCGAGCCGCCTGGCGACTGCATCCAGGACATGCAGCTCCTGCTCGGACTCCACGTTGAAGAGCAGCACCTCGGCGCGCAGCGCCTCTTCCATCTCGCGCTCGGTCTTGCCCACCCCGCTGAAAACAATGTCGCTCCCTCTGTAACCGGCCTTGATCGCGCGGAACAACTCGCCGCCCGATACGATGTCGAGTCCCGCGCCTAGCTCTCTGAGCAGTGCCAATATTGCGATGCTCGAGTTGGCCTTCACGCTGTAGTGCAGCCGGGCGTCCAGCTTGCCGAGTGCATTGCGAAGGAGGGTATACTGCTCGCGGATCCCGGCGGAGCTATAGACGTAGCACGGAGTTCCGACCTCGCGCGCGATCGTCTCAAGGGGAACGGCTTCAATCCGCGATCCCTCGGTATCTGGCCGACGCGATTTGTCGCGCGGGGCGGACTTACCCAGCGGAGCGGACTCACCACGCGACGTAGCTTCCTTCGCTTGCTTTGCGATCGCGTCCGGCCGGCTCAATATGCCTTTGCCCACAGCGCCTCGGCGGTCGATGGGCGTCCGCACTTGAGACAGGATCTGGGCGGCTCGGCCGATCTGAATTCCTCGTCGGGGAGACAGCGAATGGTCGCCTTGGTTTCCTCCTTGATCGCCGCTTCACACTTCGGGTCCTCGCACCAGCCGGCGTACACAAAGGCGCCTTCTCCGTCCATCACTTCGCGAAAGCGATCGTACGTAATGCCGCCACGGATGCTGTTGTGCTCTCTGCGCTCGCGCGCGTCGATCAGCATCGACTCCTGTATCTGGTGCAGTAGATCCGCGGCATCTTCACCAATCGATCCCAGCGAGACGGCGCGCTTCACTCCGGTGTCCCGGCGCACCATGATGGCCTGATTCTGATCCAGATCGCGAGGCCCGATCTCCATGCGCACAGGAATGCCGCGCAGCTCCCACTCGTAGTACTTCGCGCCAGGCTTGATTCCCTCGCGGTCGTCGACGTGGACCCGCAGGCGCCCCGGAACCCTACGCTCCCAGGCCAGGAGGCTCTCCTTGATCAGATGCGCGGCAGCGCGAACTCGGCCCTTGTCCTCGTCCGTCTTCCAGATGGGAACGATCACGATCTCGATCGGGGCAAGGAGAGGCGGGATTCGCAGTCCTTTGTCGTCTCCGTGGGTCATGACCAGCCCACCGATCAGACGCGTCGAGACTCCCCAGCTCGTGTTCCACGCGAATTCGATTCCTCCAGCTTCCGTCTGGAACTTGAGCTCGAACGCCTTCGCAAAGTTCTGACCGAGGTTGTGCGATGTCCCAGCCTGGAGCGCCTTGTTGTCCTGCATCATGCCTTCGCAGGAATAGGTGCGCACGGCCCCGGCGAACTTTTCAGACTCGGTCTTCATCCCGGTGACGACCGGCATCGCCATCCACCCTTCCATGAAATCGCGATAGACGCCGAGCATCTTTCTCGTCTCTTCCTCGGCCTCCTCGTTCGTCGCGTGCGCGGTGTGGCCTTCCTGCCAGAGAAACTCGAGCGTCCGCAGAAAGAGCCGCGTACGCATCTCCCAGCGAACGACGTTCGCCCACTGATTTATGAGAATGGGAAGGTCGCGATAGCTCTGCACCCATTTCGCGTACATCGCGTAGATGATCGTCTCCGATGTCGGACGGATGACCAGCGGCTCGTCCAGCTTCTTTCCGCCGCCGTGCGTAACTACCGCCACCTCGGGGGCGAAGCCTTCGACGTGCTTCGCTTCCTTGTGGAGAAAGCTCTCCGGGATAAGCAGCGGGAAGTAGGCGTTCTGATGCCCGGTGTCCTTGAACATCGTGTCCAGCTGCTGCTGCATCCGCTCCCAGATGCCGTAGCCGCGTGGTCTGATGACCATGCAGCCCCGAACGGGAGAGTAATCGGCCAGCTCGGCGCGGAGGACGACCTCGTTGTACCAGGCGCTGAAGTCCTCGGAGCGCGTTGTCAGTTTTTTATCGTCGGGCATTGGCGTTGTTACAGTGAGTCGAGATAAGCATCGAGAGCAACGCTGCGCTCGGATCCATCGGCGAGTGTCCTGAGCGTCACGTTGCCTTTTGCGTAATCATCGCGGCGCAGGAGAACCACGTTTTTCACACCAGCCGTCGAAGCGGTTTTGAGCTGTCGAGCCAGCGTCTGCGACTTGAGCGCGTACTCGACGCTTCGCGATTTCGCGCGGAGGCGTCCAGCCACCGTCATCACATCGGGAAGCAGCGATTCTTCGTCGGCGGCGACCCAATATTCCGTTCCCAGCTCAATAGACGGAAGCAGGTCCCGCGCGCGCAGCAGCTCCGTGAGCACGACGTCACCCATCCCGAATCCCAGCGCCGGTAGATCCACGCCCCCTATCGTCGAGAGGAGATCATCGTAGCGCCCACCGCCGCAGATTGCCCGAAACTCCCCCTTCGCGTCGAAAAGCTCGAATACCTTGCCCGTATAGTAAGCGAGTCCGCGGACGATTGAGAGATCGAAATCCACCCACTCTCCCACGCCGAGCGCGTCGAGGAAGCCCATGTATTCGCGCATGCGACTTATTTCTTCGACCACGTCGGGCGAATCCGGGAACTCGTTGGCGATGGCGTTGAGGTCTTTGGCGTTTTTCAGAACCCGCTCGACCCCGCGTCTCGCATCACCGCTACCGACTGCTTTCTCGACTTTGCCGACGGTCGTTTCGCGGGGCTCGCGCCCAGCCTTGTCGATGGCGGCGAAGACCGCATTCATTTCGGCCTTCTTCACACCCACGTGTGAGAGTAAGGCGGTAAGCAACCGCCGATCCGATACTCGCGCCCGGACATCTTCCGCCTTCAAGCCAAGGGCGCGCAGCACATCGATCGCCACCGCCAACAGCTCGGCGTCGGCGGCGACTGAGGCCTCACCGATGATGTCGACGTTGAGCTGGAAGTGCTCTCGAAGGCGCCCCTTCTGCTGCCGCTCGTAGCGAAAGAGCTGCGGGATGGAGAACCAGCGGATCGGCTTCCGCATGGCGTTCGCCTTGGCGGCGACCATACGCGCGAGCGTCGGAGTCATCTCGGGGCGGAGGGCGACCGCCCGATCACCCTTGTCGGTGAAGGTGTAGAGCTGGCCAACGATCTCGTCGCCGCTCTTCTTCGTGTAAAGATCCAGCGGCTCCAGGGGCGGACCGTCGTATTCGACGAAGCCGTATCGGCGCGCGACATCACGCCAGACCGACATCAGGTAGTTGCGGGTGGCGAGCTGGTCGGGGTAAAAGTCTCGAAATCCAGGTAAAGCTCCCTGTGACATTCAGGAAAGCTACGCGGCGAATGGAGACACCTGCAAGCGCGACATCGCGTCGCCAACGGTGTGGAACGAGCCTGTGACGAGCAGCGTCTTGGAGCTTTCCTCGCCGCGGGCGATTGCTTTGTCGAGGTCGGGCTCGACATCGGCGTCGAACCCCTCCGATACGGCGAAGGCGCGAGCCTCGTCGGGGTCCCATCGGCGCTCCGGTGGAGCGGACGGAGCATTGGTGAACAGAAAGCTGTCGACCACCAGGGCGAGCTCGCGGACGATGCCACGCCAGTCCTTGTCGGCGAGCACAGCGACCAGAGCGATGCGAGGTCGGGGCGGGTTGAGAGCGCGCATGCTCAGAGCGATGGTCCGAGCACCAGCGGGATTGTGGGCCACGTCGAAGATGACCTTCCCGCTACGCTGAAAGCGCCCGGGCAGAAACACTCCGGAGATCGCGCTGGTGATTTCGCCCGACAGGGGAAGGTAGTCTTCTCCTGCGGCCGCGATCGTCGCGATCGCGATAGCCGTGTTTCGGGCCTGATGCGCGCCGATGAGCGGGGTCACGACGTGTTGCGCGTTGCCTTCGCGCCGTAGGGTGAACGCCGTTCCTTGTGAAGAGATCTGCACGTCCTCGATCCCAAATGCTTCGTCGGTCACCACGATCGGCTGTGCACCCGCTTCCCGGGCGCACTGTGCGAGCAGCGAACGAATTGGCGGCGACTCGTCGCCGATGACGGCAGGAATTCCGGGTTTGAAGATGCCCGCCTTTTCCCGAGCGATCGCTTCCAGGGTATCTCCGAGGAGATCCGTATGGTCGAGGCCTATCGAAGTCACAGTCGCCGTACGCGGAGTGAGCACGTTGGTCGAGTCCAGCCGGCCGCCGAGTCCCGTTTCGATCACGGCGATGTCGACGTCCTGTCTCACGAACCACTCGAACGCGAGGGCTGTGGTCAGCTCGAAGAAGGTCGCGCCTATCTGTTCCGCCGCGGGAACCTGTCTCTCGAGAAACTCGAGCACGGCCTCCTCCGAGATCGGAGCGCCATCGACGGTAATCCGCTCGCGGAAGTCGATGAGGTGAGGTGAGGTATATCTCCCCACCTTGAGACCTTTCCATCGCAGCAGCGCCTCTGCGGTCGCGACGACGCTGCCCTTCCCGTTCGTACCTGCTACGTGAACCGCGGACAGCTGGCGATGGGGCGAGCCTATTCCGGCAAGGAGCGACTCAGTGCGCTCGAGACCTGGTTTGATGCCGCTGGTGGTGCGGGCGAAGAGCGCCTCGATCGCCGCGCCGTAGGACTTCAGGAGGTCGTCCACCCTGCCGACGCCGGCTTGCCGCTCATGTGGCGAAGAAGCTGCCCAACGGTGCGCTTGAGATCGCTGCGCGGAACCACGGAGTCGACTATTCCATGCTCGAGGAGAAATTCCGCGGTCTGAAACCCTTCCGGCAGCTCCTGGCCGATCGTCTGCTTGATCACACGTGGTCCAGCAAATCCGATTACGGCACCCGGCTCGGCAAGGATGGCGTCGCCCAGCATCGAGAAGCTCGCGCTCACCCCGCCAGTGGTCGGATTCGTGAGGATCGACACGTAGGGAATCCGTCGTTCGGAGAGCTGCGAGAGAATCGCCGCCGCCTTGGCCATCTGCATTAGAGACAGCACTCCTTCCTGCATGCGAGCGCCACCAGATGCCGAAATGATGATGAGAGGATACTTCCGCTCGAGCGATCGCTGTCCGAGGCGCGCGAGCTTCTCTCCGACAACAGATCCCATCGAGCCGCCCATGAAGGCGAAGTCCATCACCGCCAGACACACCGGCATACCGCCAAGCTGTCCGGTGAATGTCAGCACCGCGTCTCCGTCCCCGGCGTTCGCCGTCGCCTTTTTGAGACGCGCGGGATAGTCGGGAAATCCGAGTGGATCCGTGGACCTGATTTCGATCTCGGTCTCTTCCGCCGTCCCTTCATCGAGCAGGATGTTGGCGTACTCGGTGGCGCGGATGCGCCGGTGGAAGCCGCAGCTCGGGCACACGTTGAGATTCCGCACGAACTTCTCGCGCAGGTCCGTATGACCGCAGGCGTCGCACTTTTCCCACGCGTCCGGCGGGATCTCGTGCTTCTCGTGACGCGGCAGGCGGGGCTTCTTTTCCTTCTTGAACCATGCCATACAGGGAATCTAGGGCACCGCGGCTAACTTCGCACCGGGTAAGCCGTTACAGCTGCTGTACCCGTCTGCCTAGCGGCGGAGAGACAGGGCGCTACCGCGACCCTCACCCGAGATCCGCATGAGGATGCCGACGGCAAGCCAGCTCGCGAGCATGAACGACCCGCCGTAGCTGAAGAACGGTAGCGGGATCCCGGTGATGGGCATCAGGTTGAGCGTCATGCCGACGTTGACGAGCACATGCACGAACCAGCTCGACATCAGTCCGAACGCGACCAGACTGCTGAAGGAGTCGTTTGCACGCTCGGCGACCTGCGTGATGCGCAGGAAGAGCCAGAGAAAGAGAGCGAGGGCTATTGTCACGCCCAGGAAACCGAGCTCTTCCCCGACCACGGAGAAAATGAAGTCGGTGTGCTGCTCCGGAAGGAACGCCAGTCGCTTCTGCGTTCCCTCGGTGAAGCCCTTGCCGAAGAAGCCACCGGATCCGATCGCGACCTTCGATTGGATCACGTGATAACCCGACGCGCGCGGATCGGCGGATGGGTCGATGAACACCTTCAGTCGATTCTGCTGATACGGCGCGAGCTTCTCCCACATCATCGGGGCGACGACGCCGGTGGCGACATTCAACACCATCAGGACGATGCCCTCGATCAGATACGGCCGATACCAGAGCACGAGCGCGAGCAGAATGAAGAACCAGGCGCCCCACAGGCCGACGCTGAAGGAGAGGATGAGACTTATCGCGGGACTCGCGATCAGAATCAGCAGTGGCCACGCCACACCGGCCCAATACAGCATCGCGAAGAATATTCCGATGAACACGATGCCGGTTCCGAGGTCCGGCTGCAGCATGATGATTGCCCACGGGATCCCGACCACGAGCGCGGGCCTCCAGAGATCGAGCAGCGACTTCGGCGTCTCGCGCTGGTTCGACAACAGCTTCGCGAGCATCAGCACCACGGTTACTTTCGCTATTTCGGACGGCTGGCCGACGCGGACCCCGCCGATGGCGAGCCAGCTCTTGGTGCTCGCGGCGGTACCGGCGCCCTGCCCGATTACCAGCGTCAGCATCAGGAGAAAGACCGACAACAAGTACAGCGGCGTCGTCATCCATTCGATGAACCTTACCGACGACT
Organism: Gemmatimonadota bacterium; assembly: GCA_031372985.1. Classification (GTDB taxonomy): domain Bacteria; phylum Gemmatimonadota; class Gemmatimonadetes; order Gemmatimonadales; family Gemmatimonadaceae; genus UBA4720. The sequence continues at coordinate 3,034 of JANMMF010000233.1, read as the reverse complement.
GGCCGACCGCGTAGGCGAATCCCATTCCGATCAGGAGCCACATTATCTGCGATTTGTACACGCCGGCGACCGCGGTCGGAGTATCGGTCTGGCCAGCGGAGTAGACCATCGCCACGCCGAACAATGAGAGCAAGCCGGCCGCCGTAAGGAGACGGACATCCAGCACGATGGGGCGGCTCATCACCCCTCGTCCATCGTCGCCTTTATCGGCCCGACCTTCAGATAGTGGCCAATCATGTCGGACGCGATGTGCGCCGCGCGGGACCCGTGCAGGCCGAACTCCAGCAAGACTGCGACGACGATTTTCGGCCGATCGGCGGGAGCGAAGCCCACGAACCACCCATGATCTTCGCCACCCGTGTTCTGTGCGGTGCCCGTCTTGCCAGCGAGGGTGAGCCCCTGAATGGCGGACGCTCCCGCGGTACCGCCCGCTTCAAGAACGGCCTTGAGCCCCTCCAAAATCCCTGCCTCCTGCTCCGCGGTGAGGCGGAATACCTGCTTTCGCTGCGGTACCAGGTGAGCGATCTCCGGACGCGGCGCATTACCCTTGGCGGCGAAGGCGCTGTATAGCTTCGCCATGTTGACGACCGTCTGTGAATTTGCACCTTGGCCGATCGACAGATTCAGCACCTCGGCGTTGCTCCAACCGCGGGGGCCGTATTTCCTGTCGTAGTACTCTTTCGAGTAGGGCCAGCGGGGCGGGTTTTCCTCGGGAAGGTCGATGCCGGACCTGTCCCGCATGCTGAGGCTTATTCCACCGGCGAGCATTTTTGTAAGTCCGATCCGCAGGCCGAGCTGATAGAAGTAGACGTCGCACGAATGCTTGATCGCGCCTTCGAGGTCGAGCGAGCCATGGCCCTTCTTGTCCCAGCACCGGAAGTAGCGGGTGCCGTACTGATAGCCACCGCTGCAGGACACGGGCATGTGATCTTTCAACCCAACAACGCCTGTCTGCAGACCCATTATCGAAGTCGCGAGCTTCCATGTGGATCCCGGCGGATACGTGCCCTGAATCGCCTTGTTGACGAGCGGGCGGCGCTTGTCCTCGAGCAGCTGCTTGTAATAGTCGACGGGAATGCCGCCGGTGAACTTGTTCGGATCCCAGCTCGGGGCGCTGTAGAGGGCAAGGACTTCTCCGGTGCTCGGATCGATCGCAACCGCTCCACCCTGCAGTGAATCGCCAAAGATCCCAACCGTGAACTTCTGGAGATCCATGTCGATGTTCGTGTACAGCGGCGGCGCGCCAACAGGAATTAGATCAGGCCTTGGTCCCTGGCCACGCACGGGACGGCCGCGTGCATCGACTTCGTCGAAACGGACGCCTTCCTTGCCGTGGAGGATCGACTCGTACTGCTTCTCGAGGCCTCCTTTTCCGATCTGCTGTCCGGGCTTGTAGTTCGCGTACCTCGGATCGTTGAGCTCGGCCTCAGAGATCTCCCCCGTGTATCCGACGAACGATGCCACCATGGGACCGTCGGGATAGTACCGCTTGGGCACGGACATGATGATGAGCCGCGGGAAATCAAGACGATGCTCCTCGAGCACCGAGACGATGTCGATCGACGCGTCGGGAAGAATGACCGTGGGTCTGGTCGGCGCGCGGCGATATCGCCGTACCGCCTGATTGATGTCATTCTGGGTCAGCTGAAGCGTCGGGGCCAGCTGCGCCAGCGCGCTGCGCAGACTGTCGACACTGGGCGCGGTAATCGAGACCGAGTACGCGGGAAGGTTCTCGGCTATGACCTCGCCGTGCCGGTCATAGATGATTCCGCGTGGCGCGGGCAACGGGATCGGGCGCAACCGGTTCTCCTCCGACTGCATCACGTACTGCCTGTTCTGTACGACCTGAGTCTTGAAGAACGCTCCAACGAGCAGCACAAATCCGAACACAAGCGCCATTGTGCTCATTCTCGCTCTGCGGGCGATGTCGTTCGGATGGAAGCTCATGAAGGATTCGGCTCAAGCAGCGGTCGCATTATGAACAGTAACAGCACGCCCACTGCCGCGGTAACCGCGGCCGACAGAGGCGACCATAACAGGAGCTGCTGCACCAGCTCGACGCCGTGAACTCGCTGCTCGCCGATGAAGTAGATGATGTCGAACACCCACTTACCGAGAAAGAAAAAGAACGCGTTGAGGACGAGGTTGTCGGCGAAGAAGACAGCCTTGAGATACGAAGCTCCGAATCCGACTGCCGTCATGGCGAGCGCGCCGGCGCCGAGCGCGTCGGGTGCCAGCGAATCGGATATCAATCCCAAAACGAATCCGATGACGGCAGCAGTGCTCGGTCTCACCCGCACCGCGGCCAGCAGCAGCGCCAGGATGAGAAAGTCCATCGGCGCTCGCCATCCGAGCAGTGGGCGGAGCGTGTAGTGGAGAACGACGAAGATGAGGAAGCTGATTGTCGCGCGAATCGCTCCGCCCACGTTCATCGCGTTGCTCCCGGTCGGAGCGGAATCGTGTCGGGGGGTGGTACCGAATCGCGGCGCGCAGAATCGCGCGGAGTCGTATCCGGCGGAGGACGCCGGACCGGAACCGGCACAGGGCGTGGCGTGACGGCCCGTACACTGTCGACTACGCCGAGCGGTGGGGCGCCGTTGGCGCGGGCGATACTGTCGATGAGAGCTCGGCGAGCGGCAGCTTCGGCCAAGGCCGCGGTTCGGGCTGCAGAGTCACCTGAAACAACGATCCGCTGCGCGGCAGCATCCGCCTGCGCGACGCTCTGCCACACTCCTTCGAGGCCTTTCGCCAGCCGCTCGCGGCGAAGAATCATGACCGAATAGACATCGGACGGATTGACCGCGGGACGCAACAGATACGTTCGCGCCCAGCCTTCGCTCGTCTTGATTTCCTCGAGAACTGTTCCGACCGGAATTCCGCGCGGCCACACGCCGCCCCAGCCCGAGCTGACGATTAGCGCGCCTGGTTTGAGGGTGGCCCTGAACGGAACACCACGCAACTCTATCAGATAACCGCCAGTTGCACCGGTCAGGTGCGCCTGAGCGATTCCGAATGCCGTGCCGTCGGGCGACAT
>JANMMF010000225.1:0-1912 GCA_031372985.1 Gemmatimonadota bacterium | reverse complement strand
ACCAGCTCGGCCTTCACATCGACCATTGGATATCCAGCCAGCACGCCGCCCTCGAGGGCTTCGCGCATTCCCTGCTCGGCCGGCTTGATGAACTCACGTGGAATCGTTCCACCCACGATCTTGTCCTCGAAGACGAAGCCTTCGCCCTGCTTGGCCGGCTCGATGTTGATCACTACGTGGCCGTACTGGCCCTTTCCACCCGATTGCCGGATAAACTTGCCTTCGACCTTTTCCACTCGCTTCTTGATCGTCTCGCGATACGCGACCTGCGGCCGGCCAATGTTCGCATCGACCTTGAACTCGCGCTGCATCCGGTCAACAATGATCTCCAGGTGAAGCTCACCCATGCCGGAGATGATCGTCTGACCCGTCTCCTGGTCGGAGTGCACGTGGAAAGTCGGATCTTCTTCGGAAAGCTTCTGCAGCGCGATCGCCAGCTTGTCCTGGTCGGCCTTGGTCTTCGGCTCGATCGCGACATCGATGACCGGATTCGGGAACTTCATCGCCTCGAGGATGATCGGCGTATCCTCCATCGTCATCGTATCGCCGGTGCGCGTGTCCTTGAGTCCGATCGCCGCGGCAATGTCGCCGGCGAGCACTTCCTGGATCTCCTCGCGCTTGTTGGCGTGCATCTGGAGGAGGCGCCCCACGCGCTCGCGCTTGTCCTTGGTCGCGTTGTAGACGTAGGAGCCGGACTCCAGAACTCCGGAATACACACGGAAGAACGTCAGCTTACCAACGAATGGATCGGTCGCGATCTTGAACGCCAGCGCGGCGAACGGCTCATCGTCCTTCGGGTGTCGCTCGGCCTGCTCGCCGTTCGGCAGGTGTCCCTCGACGGCGGGGACATCTTCCGGAGATGGAAGGAAGTCGACTACCGCGTCCAGCATTGCCTGCACACCCTTGTTCTTGAATGCGGCGCCGCAGAGCACGGGCACGATGAAACCGCCGACGGTTGCGCTTCTAATCGCGTGACGAATCTCGTCGGTGGTCAGATCCTTCCCGCTGAAGTACTTCTCGATCAGTGCCTCGTCGTGCGAGACGGCAGCCTCGATCACGTCGTGGCGGGCCTTCTCCATCGCCTCACGATACTCTTCGGGGACTTCAGTGATCTCGAACTTCTTGCCCAGCGATTCGTCGTCGAAGATGTACTGTTGACGCTCGATGACGTCGATGTGGCCGTGGAAAAGCTCACCCGATCCAACCGGTAGCTGGATGGGATAGGCATTCTTGGTGAGGCGATCGCGGATCATGCGCATGCAGCGATCGAAATCCGCTCCGACGCGGTCCATCTTGTTGGCGAAGATCAGCCGCGGAACCTTGTATCGATCGGCCTGGCGCCAGACGGTCTCCGTCTGTGGCTCGACGCCGGCGACGGAATCCAGCAGGGTGACCGCACCATCGAGCACTCGAAGGGAGCGCTCGACCTCAACGGTGAAGTCGACGTGCCCCGGCGTGTCGATGATGTTGATCCGGTACTCGATGTCGTTCCGCGTCCAGAACGCAGTGGTGGCGGCGGACGTAATGGTGATGCCGCGCTCCTGCTCCTGCTCCATCCAGTCCATCGTCGCGGTGCCTTCATGCACCTCGCCGATTTTGTGGGTCTTGCCGGTGTAGTAGAGAACGCGCTCGGTCATAGTCGTCTTCCCGGCATCGATGTGGGCCATGATGCCGATATTACGATAGCGGTCGAGCGGGGTGTGACGTGCCATGATCTCTGGAATCTCTCTCTATAGAAGCCGCTCCAAACAGCTGGAGCCGGTGGTCTCATTTCAACAAAAACGCGGGTGGACCATGCGCCCCTGAACGGGACCGGTATCCATCCGCTGCCGCCGGGTGCACCCGCAACTCGTTCGCAGGTGGGGACTCAAGGCGCGCCGAAGTAGCAGAATCGGCGATTAATTTTTGGTGT
>JANMMF010000115.1:0-1783 GCA_031372985.1 Gemmatimonadota bacterium | reverse complement strand
AGAGAGTGAGTCTCGTGAAGAGCACGCGGATTGGGCACACAAACTCGATGACTTCTCCCGCCGAAACATTGGCCGTCGCGGACGTCTCGAGGTCGATGATCCAGCGCTCGGCGCACAGGTCGAGATGACGGGCTATCGCCTGCTCGGTGCCGCCTACGATCCTCCTAGCAAACGAGCCCAGCTGATGTTCGGGAGCACGGACGGAACTGGACCGCACCTCGTACGCGGCATCTCCAATATCAAATCGGTCGAGATCCTCTCCGGTGGTAGTGATGACAGGGATACGGCATTGTCGATCGTCAGCGACGATGGACAAACCTTGCTGGTCTTCGAAGCCGTCAAATAGGTGTAGTGACAATGTCGGCGCCTCCTCGCGAAGTCGTCCCGAGCGTGCATCGGTCCCCACTTACGGCCGAATCGAGAGGTCCAGTTCGGGCGGGAGGCAACGCGACGAAGAAGCCGCAGATCCTTCCCTCTTCGCCACTCCTCGCGATAGGGGGAATCCTTCTCGGCAGCGTCGCGCAGTTCATCTTCAATCTCCCACTATTCGCCCAGGCACTGTGGACAATCGCTCTCATAGGCGCGGGCTTTCCGGTGGTATGGCGCACGCTTCGGGCGGCGCGTCATGGTAATTATGCGACGGACGTAGTCGCGACTCTCTCTATCGTCACCGCCGCCATTATCGGCCAGCCGCTGGCTGGGCTGGTGATCGTGCTGATGCAGACCGGTGGAGAAGCGCTCGAGAGGTTCGCCGAGAGGCGCGCATCCGCTGCGGTTCGGGAACTGGAAAAGGCGGCGCCTCGGATCGCCCATATGATCACCGCGACGCGCGGGCTCGTCGACGTACCCGTCGGTGAGCTGAATGTGGGCGATGTCTTTCTCGTGCGGCCCGGCGAAATGGTGCCGTGCGATGGAAGCGTACTCAGTGGAATCTCGGAGATAGACGCATCGCAGCTTACGGGAGAGGCCATTCCGGTTCCGGCGCACGAAGGCACTCGGCTAATGAGCGGCTCGCTCAACGCGCACGGAGTACTGAGTGTTCGTGCCTCGGCGCTGGCGGCGGAGAGTCAGTACTCACGGATCGTGGAGCTCGTTCGCGAGGCGCAGGCCTCGAAATCACCGTTGCAGCGGCTCGCTGACCGATACGCGGTATGGTTCACGCCAGCCACGCTGGCAGTTTGTGTCGTGACATTCGCGTTGACGCGGAGCTGGAACAGCGTCCTGGCGGTCCTGGTCGTCGCGACGCCGTGCCCGCTCATCCTCGCCACGCCCATCGCGATGATCGGCGGGATAAATCGCGCGGCCCGCCGCAAGATCATCGTGCGGCACGGATCTGCAATCGAGATGCTGAGCAATGCGACTCTAGCCGTATTCGACAAGACGGGCACGCTCACAGTCGGCAAGCCAGCCGTGAAGAGTGTTGTCGCACTGGCCGGATTCACGGAGCGAGAAGTCCTTCGCAGTGCCGCCGCGGTGGAGCAGGGTTCGAGTCATCTGCTCGCGCGAGTGGTAGTGGAGGAGGGTGAGAATCGATACGGCCCTTTGCCACAGGCCAAGCTGCACCGGGAGTCACCCGGCGAGGGCCTGACAGGTATGGTTGGAGATTCCGAGGTCGTGGTCGGAAGCCGCGCCTTCGTTGCTCGTCACACCGCCACCTCGCTCGATGTCTTCGACGTCACCGAAGGTGGTGAGGCTGGTTTGCGCGCGTACGTCCTGCTCTCCGGAAAGCCGGCTGGGATCATAGAGTACGCAGATTCGCTACGCCCTGAGCTGAGAAGCTTTC
>JANMMF010000114.1:0-10781 GCA_031372985.1 Gemmatimonadota bacterium | reverse complement strand
AGAGAGTGAGTCTCGTGAAGAGCACGCGGATTGGGCACACAAACTCGATGACTTCTCCCGCCGAAACATTGGCCGTCGCGGACGTCTCGAGGTCGATGATCCAGCGCTCGGCGCACAGGTCGAGATGACGGGCTATCGCCTTCTCGGTGCCGCCTACGATCGCCCTAGCAAACGAGCCCAGCTGATGTTCGGGAGCACGGACGGAACTGGACCGCACCTCGTACGCGGCATTTCCAATATCAAATCGGTCGAGATCCTGTCCGGTGGGCTTGATGACAGGGATACGGCATTGTCGATCGTCAACGACGATGGACAAACCTTGCTCGTTCTCGAAGCCGTCAAATAGGTGTAGTGACAATGTCGGCGCCTCCTCGCGAAGTCGTCCCGAGCGTGCGTCGGTCCCCACTTACGGCCGAATCGAGAGGACGAGTGCGGGCGGGAGGCAACGCGACGAGGAAGCCGCAGATCATTCCCTCTTCGCCACTCCTCGCGATAGGGGGAATCCTTCTCGGCAGCGTCGCGCAGTTCATCTTCAATCTGCCACTATTCGCCCAGGCACTGTGGACGATCGCTCTCATCGGTGCGGGCTTTCCGGTAGTATGGCGCACGCTTCGGGCGGCGCGTCATGGCAATTACGCGACGGACGTAGTCGCGACTCTCTCCATCGTCACCGCCGCCATTATCGGTCAGCCGCTGGCTGGGCTGGTGATCGTGCTGATGCAGACCGGTGGAGAAGCCCTCGAGAGGTTCGCAGAGAGACGCGCATCCGCTGCGGTTCGGGAACTGGAAATGGCGGCGCCTCGCATCGCCCATCTGATTACCGCGACGCGCGGGCTCGTCGACGTACCCGTCGGTGAGCTGAATGTCGGTGATGTATTCCTGGTGCGACCGGGCGAGATGGTGCCGTGCGATGGAATCGTACTCAGTGGGTTCTCGGAGATAGACGCGTCTCAGCTCACCGGAGAGGCGATTCCAGTTCCTGCGCACGAGGGGACTCCGTTGATGAGCGGCTCCCTCAACGCGCATGGCGTCCTGAGTGTTCGTGCCTCGGCGCGGGCCGCAGAGAGTCAATACTCGAAGATCGTGGACCTCGTTCGCGAGGCGCAGGCCTCGAAATCACCGCTGCAGCGGCTCGCTGACCGATACGCGGTATGGTTCACGCCAGCCACGCTGGCAGTTTGTGTCGTGACATTCGCATTGACGCGGAGCTGGAACAGCGTCCTGGCGGTCCTGGTCGTCGCGACGCCGTGCCCACTCATTCTCGCCACGCCCATCGCGATGATCGGCGGGATAAACCGCGCGGCCCGCCGCAAGATCATCGTGCGGCATGGATCTGCAATCGAGATGCTGAGCAACGCGACTCTGGCCGTATTCGACAAGACGGGCACGCTCACCGTCGGTAAGCCAGCCGTAAAGAATGTTTTCGCACTGACCGGATTCACGGAGCGAGAAGTCCTTCGCAGTGCGGCCGCGCTGGAGCAGGGTTCCAGTCATCTGCTCGCGCGAGTGGTGGTGGAGGAGGCGGAGACGAGATACGGACGCTTGCCGCAAGCCAAGCTGCACCGGGAGTCACCGGGGGAGGGCCTGACGGGTATGGTTGGAGATTCCGAGGTCGTGGTCGGAAGCCGCGGCTTCGTTGCTCGTCACGCCACCACCTCGCTCGATGCCTTCGACGCCAGCGAAGATGGTGAGGCCGGTTTGCGAGCGTACGTCCTGCTCTCCGGAAAGCCGGCCGGGATCATAGAGTACGCAGATTCGCTACGCCCTGAGCTGAGAAGCTTTCTTGCCACGCTCGGGGAGCTTGGACTGACGCGCACGGTGCTTCTTTCAGGCGACCGGACCGCGAACGCGAAAGCGGTCGGACTCGACGCCGGAATAAAGGAAGCGTACGGGGAATTGCTGCCGGCCGACAAAGCGGCGATGGTCTCGCGGTTCCGGGCGGAGGGGGAGGTCGTGCTGATGGTCGGCGACGGGACCAACGATGCGCCCGCGCTGTCGGCGGCCGACGTTGGAGTTGCCTTGGCGGGACATGGCGGCGGTGTCACGTCGGAGGCCGCCGACGTGGTCATCCTGGTCGATGATTTATCGAAGGTAGGTGAAGCAGTAGCAATCAGCAGAAGAACTATGCGGTTGGCGCGACAGAGCATTGTGACCGGCCTGGTACTGAGCGGCATTGCCATGGTCTTCGCTGCCAACGGATTCATTCAGCCGACGGAGGGTGCGCTTCTACAGGAGGCCATCGACGTCGCGGTAATCTTGAACGCTTTGCGCGCGAGCTGGTCGTGACAATCACGAACACGGACGCAGAAAAGGGAGGAACAGTGTACAAAGTCATAATGGCGCCAACCGAAGGCTCGGACAGTGAGAGAGCCGCCATTTCTGTGGCCGTAAAATTGGCGCAGCGTTTTGACGCGAACCTGCGTCTCGTTCGAGTGTTGACACCGCCACTGGCCATCGAGACAGTCGGTCGTCCGCCCATGCTGGCGCAAACCGGTCAGATGCTCCTGGAGGAACGCCTCGCACGTTTGCGCAAACTCGAGGCGCTCGGAACTGAGTGCCGCGCGCTCGGTGACATTCGGGTCATTACAGCACTCGAGGATGGTCGCGTGGCACCCACGCTTCGCGACTATGCCGAGAAATTCGAGGTGGATCTGATAGTGATGTCGAGCCACTCTCGCGGCGGAGTGAAGAGAATCACGCTAGGCAGCGTCACGGATTATCTCATTCGAAATACGAACATCCCTGTCCTGGTGGTGAAGCCGCCGGTTTCCTTCATCGGCGCGACTCCCCCGGAGACTATCAGCCGAATCGTCGTTCCACTCGATGGCTCGGCATTGGCGGAGCAGATCCTGCCCGAAGTAGCGGAGCTTGCATCGCGGCTAAACTCGACCGTAAATCTGCTCCAGGTGCTCACTCCGCTGACCTACTCGCAGAAGGAGATCATGCAACCGGGTCTGCCATGGTGGGATACTGACATCGCGAATGCGGACGCGTACCTTGCCCGCGCGGCTGGTTATCTGATTGAAAAAGGACTCACGGTGAGCAAGGACGTCGTCCTGAGCGACAACGTGGCAACCGCCATTCTTGATTACGCCGAGCGCGCGAGAGCGGATGTCATCGCCCTCGCCACGAGCGGGAGTGGTGGAGTGAGTCGGTTCGTATTCGGGACCGTTGCAGACGAGGTAACCAGAAGGTCGACGAGTTCACTTCTTGTCTTCCACCCGAAGCTCCCCGGCGCAACTTCTCACGTCGGTGAACGCTCCAATGCAGAAATTCCGGCAGGAGTCTGAACATGTCAGTACCGCACGCATCGCGAGCCGGGACTACCGCGAAAGAGACGGAGCCGCCGAAGGATGGAGTCGAAGCGGAGCGGATGCTTGCGGCCCGAGCCGGAAATGTGGTTTTCCGCGAGCTGTCGCGCGACGAAATCGAGGCGATGCTGCTGCGCAACCGGGTGGGTCGCCTCGCCTTCTCACGCCACGACCGGGTCGACATCCAGCCGATTCATTACATCTACGAACGGGGCTGGCTTTACGGCCGCACTTCGGAGGGAGAAAAAATCTCCACTCTCTCGCACAACCAGTGGGTCGCATTCGAGGTGGACGAAGTTACCGACCTGTTCGATTGGAGGAGCTTAGTGATTCACGGAAGCTTCTGGATCATGCATCCGCGCGGCAGCCCGCACGCCGAGGAGCTGTGGGCGAAGGCAGCAGAGCTGGTAAGCACGATTGTTCCTGGCGCCCTCACTGAGAATGACCCGGTTGCGTTCCGGCAGACGCTATTTCGCATTGCCGTCGGCGACGTCCGCGGACGCGAAGCGAAGATGAAACCGCCGGAACGAAACGACCCTTGACGACGCAGGGAAAATGGCCATTGCCCACCAGGTTGAATCACTCACGCCAACGGCAGCGTGAACGTGGCCTTGGTGCCTTCGCCGGGCCTGCTCTCAATCCAGATCCGGCCCCCATGTGCCTCGACGATGCCTTTCGCGATCGCGAGTCCGAGGCCCGCCCCCTGCCGATCCGTGCGTGAGGACTGCCAACCTCGATCGAATACTCGGGGGAGCTGTTCGGCGGCGATTCCCTTGCCGTTGTCCACGATCGAGATAGCCACGTCGCCTGCGTCACGCTGAGCAACGACCACGATCTTCGATCCCTCGGAGGAAAACTTGATCGCGTTCCCTACGAGGTTTGAGAGCGTTTGTTGAATCCGCCCACGATCCGCCATGACCTTCGGCAGCGCGGTCTCGATCTGCAGGTCGAGGCTGATGCCTTTTTCCGCGACGAGTGGTCGCAGAGTTTGCAGCGAATCCGTCAGCAGAACGGATGGATCAACAGGAGCCGTTGCGACCACCAGTTTGCCTGAGTCCAGGCGATTCACATCGAGCAGATCTCCGATGAGCGCGTCCATTTGTTCGGCAGCCTGGCAAATCAGCTCAATGCTCTCACGCGCTTGCGCACCTCCGCTATCGGGAGAGTTCAACAGCGTGCGGCTCAACATCTTGACCGCCGCGACAGGGTTTCTGAGGTCATGAGAGACTACACCCACCATCTCGTCGCGAGCACGCAGGCTCGCGCGAACTACGTCGTGAAGCCGCGCGTTGTCGAGGGCGAGAGCGGCGAGCCGCGCCAGGTCTTCGGCGAGTCCGAGATCGTCGCTGTCAAAGCTCCCCTTTGTCCGAAAAAGCGTCAATGCGCCAATGAGCTGTTCACGCGCCACGAGGGGCAGAAAGAGGGCGGAGTTGGGATTCATCGCCTTCACCGCCTTCAGGTAGGCGGGATTGCCGCTCGCCTCGATAAGGCGCGACGCAGCGTCGGCCCGCAATAGCACCGGCGACGGCATCTTGAGAATCTCCGTCAGCGGGTGGTCACTGGGCGGGATGCGGGCTCCGCCCAGTGCGATTTCATCAAGGATTTCCTCGATGCCTGGATCAACATGGGATGCCGCTCCAGCCAGGAATCCGTTGCCGACTCTGTTTTCCAGAATGCAGCCGTCAGCAATAGTCGGAACAGCGAGCCGTGCCACCTGGGTCAACGTCTCCGACGATCCGAATGACGACGCCAGCTTCTCGCCAGCCTCTGCCAGAAACTGCAGCCTCTGCTCGAAACGCTTGCGAACCGTAACGTCGCGCAGCGCGACGGTGAAGACGATGTCATCGCCTTGACGGATCTGTGAGATCGCAGCTTCAGCCGGAAATTCCTCGCCATTCTTTCGGACACCGGCGATCTCACGGCGCTCGCCCATTCGCCTCGCCTTCACTTTGGATCGGCCAAACTCCGCAACCTGACGCGCGTGGTTGGTGCGATACCGCTCCGGAATCAACGTCTCGATCCGCTGCCCGACGATCTCGGCCGATGTCCAGCCGAAGATCGCCTCAGCCCCCTTGTTGAAGAAGGTGATGCGCTGAAAGGCGTCCATGCAGATCACTGCATCGGACGCGATCTCTACGATCTCTGCCAGGATGTCGTGCGTTACCCGATCAGGCATGCGTGTCCGATTTTCCCCTACAAAGAAGGGTCGTTTCCCTCTGAACAATCCTCCAACCCACGACAGAGTCAACACGGGCGGGACGGTACCTTGGGCTATTGCCAGTTGCCCACGCTCTGAGGAAGACTAAATGAACGAGAACGACAGCCTAAAGATGCGCCCCACCCTGCTCGGTCAGAAGGGATCCCGTCGGGATTTCCTCCGGAATACCGCTGTCACCGCACTCGCTGGAAGCGCTCTCGCCGCCTGCTCGATTCCTGACTCGGACGCGCAAGTGGTCGCGAAAGCAAGTGATGCGGATCACAGCGGCGGTACACTTGCGCCCAATCCAGCACCGGTCTCAGCTGCTGCGGCATCTGAGGCGATGGACAGGATGCACGAAGCCGGTGTGAAGGCGTTCCCCGCCAAGACTGCGGGGAAGGGAAACCAGCTGATGAAGCCTCGGATGGAAAAAGGCGTGAAGGTTTACGAGCTGACGGCCAGACAGATTCGCTGGGAGACTGCTCCCGGACAGACAGTCGTAGCATGGGTTTACAACGATCAGCTGCCAGGTCCCCAGATTCGCGTGCGCGAGGGCGAGCGGGTGCGTCTGATCCTCAAGAACGAGCTCCCCGAATCAACCGCTGTGCACTTTCATGGCGTTGAAGTCCCGAACGACCAGGACGGCGTTCCGTTCATCACCCAGCCTGTGATAAAATCGGGAGAGAGCTTTACCTACGAGTTCACGGCGCCCAATCCGGGCTCGCACATGTACCACTCTCACCACAATGCCGCGAAGCAGGTTGGACTTGGATTGCTCGGGGCGTTCATCATCGAGCCGAAAGATCCGGCGCCAATCGAAAAGGCCGACATTGACTACGTGCTCATTCTGAACGATGGCATGCACGGGTACACCTTGAACGGCAAGAGCTTCCCCGCCACCGAGCCGCTCGTGGCCAGCAAAGGGCAGAAAGTCCGCATCCGCTTCATGAACGAAGGGATGATGATTCACCCCATGCACCTTCACGGCATGCACATGACCGTGATCGCGAAGGATGGATGGCTTCAACCAGCTCCCTGGAAGTGTGACACGCTGAACGTCGCGCCAGGTGAGCGGTGGGATGTGATCGTCAACTGCAACAATCCCGGGACCTGGGCATTCCACTGCCACATCCTTCCGCACGCCGAGTCGGATCACGGCATGTTTGGAATGGTCACCGCCCTGATCGTGAAGTGATGCTCGCATGACCACGATCCAGCGCACACCTACCCGCGGCCCGGAACGCATCGCCGGAAGCGCTGCATCGCGCATTCCACGCCTGCTACGCGCCATCCTCGGAATCCCACTCGAGATCAAGCTCCTCGGCGCAAACGTGATCATTCTTGGCGTGGCCGTCCTCGCGCTCCTCGAGCTGACTCGGCTCCAGCCGGGACGGTTGATCGATGTCTACGTGGTCATGGCCGCCCTGTTCATCGGCGCAACCGTGAATTTCGCGCTGGTGAAGCTCGCACTTCGCCCGATCGACGCTCTCCACCGCGTTGCGAGGCTGGTGTCCGAGGGTCGACTCGCCGCGAGGGTCCCCGCATCGATCGTGGCCGACCGCGAGCTGACCAGGCTGTCGACGACAATCAACGAAATGCTCGACACGCTCTCCGCCGGACGGGAAAGAATGCGCAAGCTCGGCGCGGAAGTCGTGTACGCCGAGGAGAGGGAACGTGCCCAGGTCGCCCGCGAGCTCCACGACTCAGTTGGCCAGACGCTTGCGGCCGCGAGCTTCCAGGTCGCCGCGGCCGCGCACGAAATCGGGACTCACACAGCCTCACCCCGCCTCGCGACCGTGCGTGAGCTGCTGCGCACGGCGCTCGAGGAGATCCGCAACGTCTCGCGCTCGCTTCATCCGAGGGTCGCGAGCGATCTGGGCTTGCCGGCGGCGCTCGAAGCGCTGGGGGACGCGACACAGCGGCGCTCGCTGGTCGATGTGCAGGTCAACGTCGATATCTGCGGCGTCGTGATTCCCGTCGCGTTGTCGGCTACCCTGTATCGCGTCGCTCAGGAAGCCCTGCGCAACGTCGAGAGGCACGCCGACGCTGGTCACGCCACGGTGTCGCTCCGCGCCAGAGCGGGGTATGTGGAGCTCGAGGTCAACGACGATGGTCGTGGATTCGAGGGTCCCCTGGAAAGGAAACGCGGGGACTCCGCTCTCGCCGCAATGCGCGAGCGGCTCTCGCTTGCTGGCGGTGAGCTGCATATTGATAGGGCGGCAGATCGCGGCACTCGCGTCGTCGCGTGGGTAGGAATGGATACGGAGGCAGCCTGAAAGACGGCGTCATCACAGTAGTTCTCGTCGACGACCACAGCGTCGTGCGCGCCGGCCTGAAGGCAGTGCTCGGCACCGCCAAGGATATCCAGGTCATCGGTGAAGGATCTACCGGCACGGACGCCATCTCGCTCGCCGAGAGGCTCGATCCGGATGTGATCGTGATGGATCTCTCGATGGGCGAGATGGACGGGGCAGAGGCGACGAAAGCGATCGTCGGCAACGAGACGCGCGGAAAAGTGCTGATCCTCACAATGCACGCAGAGGACGCCTACCTGGTGCCGTTGCTGGAGGCGGGCGCAAGTGGATACCTCGTCAAGAGTGCCGCCGACCGCGAGCTCATCGATGCGGTTCGCGCTGTCGCGCACGGCGATGTCTACATGCAGCCGTCTGCAGCCCGCGCGTTGGCGCAAAGAATCCAGCGAAGGGCCGAGCACGTTGATGAGCGCACCAAATTCGAGAAGCTCACCGAGCGCGAGCAGAATGTGCTCAAGTTCGTGGCCCGCGGATACAGCGCGCCCGAGATTGGCGAGAAGCTTTTCATCAGCCCCAAGACCGTCGATACCTATAAGCAACGGATCAACGAGAAACTTGGGCTGGCCCACCGCAGCGATTACGTCGCCTTCGCGCTCAAGATCGGGTTGCTCACGGATTAGGCCTCACGCTCATGGATCTTCGCCGATCATCGCATCGTCAGATGTTACGAAAAGTGCTCATGCGTTGACCATGCGATCTCCCGTTCTTCATCCGTCGGAATCACCCATATTTGCACTACACTGCCTTCCGCGCTTATCTGCATTGCCGCACGCCCGTTTGCTGCTCGATTACGTTCATCTTCCAAGCGTAATCCAAGAAACTCCAGCCTCCGGCAGATACGACTGCGCATGGAGGGGGAATGCTCGCCAATACCGCCGGTGAAAGCGACCGCATCCAGTCCTTCAAGTGCCGAGGCAAACGCGCCAATGTACTTACAGGTGCGGTACGCGAAAATCGCCAGCGCCAGTTCAGCGCGCTTGTCTTTCTCCTGCGCGGCTTGTTCCAGGTCGCGCAGATCTGCGCTTAGCCCCGACAGACCGCGGAGTCCGCTTTGGTGATTGAGCAGATCGTCTACTTCGCCGGCTGTCATACCAACCGTGCGGATGAGATACAGGACGAGGCCCGGATCAACATCGCCGGAGCGCGTGCCCATGACTAATCCTTCCATGGGCGTTAGGCCCATGCTGGTGTCGATACTTTGACCATCACGCACTGCACAGACACTTGCACCGCTCCCGAGATGACAGGTAATGAGCCTGGTTCCTTTCGCGCCACGTCCCAGACGTTCTATTAACCGCCCGGACACGTAAGCGTGCGAGATGCCGTGAAAGCCGTAGCGGCGCAAACCGTAGCGGGCGCAGAGTTCAACCGGCAACGCGTAGGTGCGGGCAACTTCCGGTAGTGTTTGGTGGAAGGCTGTGTCGAACACTGCGATCACCGGAGTCTCAGGCAGCGACTGCTGTACCCGTTCAAGCACAGCTACGTCCGCAGGGATGTGCAGCGGAGCCAACTCTTTCAGGGAGCGGAGTTCGTCAAGCACGGAAGCGGTGACGCGGACCGGCGTCACAAGCCTTGCGCCACCATGCACAACGCGACACCCAACAGCATCAATCGCCGTCGGTGTCTGGGAGTTCTCACCGACATAGGCAAGAAGGCGGGGGATAACCTGTTCCACGGCGTGCGCCGGCGTGTTCGCCTCAACCGGTTGCCGCATCGGCTTCTGCGTTGCACCCTGCATTCCAAGCGTGGATTGCGATGTCCCTATCCGCTCGACGACCCCGCTCGCTAAAACCGTCGCTGAATTGGTTGTCGTGGCTGCCTTGCTCAAATCGGGCATCTGATACAAGCCGAACTTGAGCGTGGCACTGCCGGGGTTGAGGACCAGGACATTCACTCCATCAACCCCTATGCTATCGGTTCATGATAGCGGTGCCAGCGAGTAAACCGTGCTGATACCCGACGCCGGCTCAATACGGCCACTTCCAGTCGCGAACATCGGGCATGTCATCACCGTATTTACGAATGTACTGCTCATGTTCGAGCAGCCTGTCGCGCATCGCCTGTTTCACGTGCGCCACCGTGGCTCCCAGCTGCGGTACGCGATCAATCACGTCCATCACGAGGTGGAAGCGGTCGATATCGTTCAGCACCGTCATATCGAACGGCGTGGTGGTCGTCCCCTCTTCTTTGTATCCGCGTACATGAAGGTTCTTGTGGTTCGTCCGGCGGTAGGTCAGCCGATGAATCAACCACGGGTAGCCGTGAAAGGCGAAGATGATCGGCTTATCGGTCGTGAAGAGAGAATCGAAATCCTTGTCAGCCAATCCATGCGGATGTTCGCTCGTGGGCTGGAGCGTCATCAAATCAACGACATTGACCACGCGAATCTTTAAAGCCGGAATATGCCGGCGGAGAAGATCCACGGCGGCGAGCGTTTCCAATGTCGGGACATCTCCGGCGCAGGCCATTATCACATCCGGCTTGCCCCCCTGATCGTTGCTCGCCCAGCCCCACATGCCGATGCCGGCAGTGCTATGCTCGATCGCCGCATCCATATCGAGGTACTGGAGTGCGGGTTGCTTGCCGGCGATGATGACATTGACATAGTTACGGCTCCGCAGACAGTGATCAGTCACAGAGAGCAGCGTATTGGCATCGGGCGGAAGATAGACGCGTACTACTTCCGCCGTCTTATTGACGACAACGTCAATGAAGCCTGGGTCCTGGTGGGTGAAGCCGTTGTGATCCTGCCGCCAGACGTGCGAGGTCAGCAAATAGTTGAGCGAAGCAATGGGGCGGCGCCAGGGTATGTGGCCGGTAGTCTTCAGCCACTTGGCGTGCTGATTGAACATCGAATCAACGATGTGGATGAACGCTTCATAGCAAGAGAAGAAGCCGTGACGCCCCGTCAACAGATAGCCTTCGAGCCAGCCCTGACAGAGGTGCTCGCTCAGAATCTCC
>JANMMF010000211.1:0-9110 GCA_031372985.1 Gemmatimonadota bacterium | reverse complement strand
CTGCTCGCTTCGACAATGTCACGTCGCCGGTCGCCGCGCTTCTCGTCGACAACTTCGACGTCCAGATCAATCTCGACGTGGGAGAAAACGAAGGATTGCTGGCCGGCGTGCCGATGGCTCGACGTGCCGCGCGGATCAAAGCCGGGCAACCGATCAACGACGCCTTTTTCAAGCGCCACGTTCGGAGCGTCAATCTGGGGAATGGGCTCTATCCCACCGCGACGCTGTCGCGCCGGCTCGGAGTCAAGCAGTCCGATCTTGCCGGCGCGTTCTGGCGAGCCTCCGCGGTGAGCCCAGCCTCGCTGAGGACGAAAGCCAACACGCTCCGCCAAACCTTCGCCAACGGCCAGGTCGTAACCATCACGGCTCCCAATGGGACCAACATTTCATTTCGAGTCGACCCGGATCGGGCTTTGATATCCGACGGAGCGCTCACGGAGGATCGTGTAAAGCAGGGCTCGGCCGCCGCCTCCACCTGGCTTCCCGCGGGAGAGCTAATGCTTCCCGCCGCGAACGGATCAGCCAATGGGAAGATCGTCTTCGACCGGTACCTGTCAGACGGACGCTTGGTTCGAGGGCTTACGTTCGTTTTTGACAAGGGCCAGTTGACCTCAATGACCGCGGCCAACGACATGTCGGGATTGAAAGCGGCGTACGACGCTGCCAGTGGTGCCAAGGACCGCTTTGGCTACATCGACATCGGGCTCAATCCGGAAACAAGGCTTCCGGTTGGAAGCGGCCGAATAGTCTGGACTGCACCCGGATCAGTTGTGATCGGGTTTGGAGATAACAGAGGTTTCGGCGGCAGCAACACCAGCGACTTTGGGTTCGCCGCGCAGTTGAGCGGCGCCACCATCACAGTCGACGGAAAGCCGGTGGTCGCCGGCGGGCGCCTCCGGTAGCAGTCCACGCGTGAAATGCTGGGTGACCTTCTCAGAGCAATTCTAGGAACGCCCGCGATCCCCGCACCTTCGCGGCAGGAGGTGCGCGGGATTCCCGTGGTGGTGAACAACACACGTCCCGACATCGACACCGTTGACGTTCTGGCGCGGCTTGAGCGAGCGTTGGCGCTGATCGAACAGCACGTCCCTCACCACTTCCGTCATCTCAGGCGAGACTTCGCGTATATCGTCGTCCAGCGGTTCGCGTGTCGCGGCGCGTACTTCAATGAACAGAGGGCTTGCCTGGTCGAGCTCACCTTCACGGTCAACCCGGACTTTTCGGACGCCGAGATCGCCGCGACGATTCTGCACGAGGCGATGCATGCGCGACTCCACCAGCTCGGCTTCCCACTCGAGATGACAGATCGCGCCCGGCAGGAGCGCTTCTGCCGGCGTGCGGAAATTGAATTCGGGCAGCTGGTTCCGAACGGGGATCTGGTCGTGGCACGCGCGCGGACGACGGTGGAACTTACCGATGAAGAAGTTGCGCCTGTTATTGACCCGGATCTCGCCGCCCGACGAATCGCCGAGGTCGACCGGGAAGCTGCTAAGCGCGGGTAGGGACGATCACTTGATCTCCACCCCATTCTCCTGTTCGATCATCTTGACCGCCTCGACGTGGTCAGCTTCTTCACCAAGCTTCTCACGCGCTTCGTGTAGTCGCGCAGCGGCGAGCGCGATTACCGGAGCGCGTGCACCGAGGTCATCGGCCATGACTGCCGCAATGCCGATGTCTTTGTCGAGCAACGCCAAGCGAAATGTCCGAGGGAACGCCCGCGTCAGTACGCGCTGTGGGATCAGATTCTCCGAGGTGTTGGATCGCCCGCTCGACGCGTTGATGACTTCGAGAGCAACCTTGGGATCGACACCCGCCTTTACGAGTATCGCGAGCCCTTCGGCGGTCGAAAGGATGTGAACGGCCAGGAGCGCGTTGTTGACCGCCTTCAGCGCGTCACCCGAACCGACCGCACCGGCGTGCACGATCTTCTTGCCAAACGCCTCGATGACGGGCCGGGCGCGCTCGAATACCGATGGCTCGCCGCCCCACATCACCGTTAGCGTTCCGGATTTCGCCGCGACGGTCCCGCCGCTCACAGGCGCGTCGATGAAATCCACGCCGCGGTTGGCCAGCTCCGCCGCGATGGAGCGCGAGGTCGGCGGATCGCCCGAGGTGCAGTCGATGAGCACGGCCCCTTTCCGGAGCGCGCCAAGCACTCCGTCGGTTCCGTGCAATACTGCCTCTACTTCGACCGACGACGGAAGACAGGTGACGACGACGTCCGCATCCTTGACGGCTTCGGCCGGCGTCGCGGCGAGGCTCGCCCGGTGCTCGGCCGCAAACGCCTCAGCCTTCGAAACAGTCCTGTTCCAGACGACAAGTTCAAAAGGGTCGCGAGACAAGTGCATCGCCATCAGCGCGCCGATATCGCCGAGTCCGAGAAAAGCAACTTTCATTGGCGGGTAATGTGTCCTGATTTGAGAGTGCTATGCTCGTAAATGAGTGCGGACAGATCAGCGATCAGCTTGCTCGACTTGTTCCCGTCAGCGATCCCGCGCGTCAACACTACCAGCACGTACGGCCTTCTTCCGGAGAGAAACACGATTGCCGCGTCGTGTGACACGGCGGTGATCTCGCCCGTCTTGTGAGCTACCCTCGTCCCGGGGGGCAAGCCCGCTGGAATTTTCTCGTTGAACTCCTGCGCCAGAAGTATTCCGAGCATCTCGCGTGTCGCGGCAGGCGAGGCCGCTTTGCCTTCTTCTATCGCCCGGAGAATGATCGCCAGGTCCCGAGCTGTCGTGGTGTTGTTGAGCCCCCTTTCGAACGCTTTTCCATCCTCGACCCCACGAAGCACCTGTATCCGCTGGGCCCCGAGCGACCGCATGGTGCGATTCACGTTTTCCGCTCCTACCAGCGCAATCAAAGTATTCGTTGCGAAATTGCTGGAGCGGGTGATCATCAGCCGGAGCAGGCTATCGATCGGAACCCGATCGCCTATGCGCCGGTAAAGCGTACTGTCGCTGTCCTCATTCGCGTCGAGCGAATAGGGCGAGCCGTCCACGATGGAAGCGAACTGATTGACGAGCATCAAGCGCTGACCCATGCGGAACGACCCGGTGGACGAGCGACGAAACAGCTCGATCATCACTGGCACTTTCATCGTGCTGGCGGCGTGGAAGGCGCGATCCGCGTCGATGAACAGCGTGTCGCTGGAAGCGAGATCGACATAGGCCAGGCCGACCTCAGCGCCGGGCTCTTTCGCGATCCGCGACTGAATTCTCTCGACGAGCGAGTCGCCGCGGGAGGCAATCGCCAGCAATGCCGCGGCGGCAAAGACAATCATCCTCGCTTTCCTGCCATCAAGCTCGAAGCACTGGACCGGTCGTTGGGGCGGCCCCTTCGTGCACCTCGGCCCAGATGCTCTCGTTGTGCTGATCGCGCAGCATGATCGAGCCGACGACAAAGGTGATCAGCGCCACCACAATTGGAAACGCGAGCCCCGCGTAGATATTGCCAGTGCGCGCGACGAGGGCGGTAGCAATGATGGGAAGAAATCCTCCGAACCAGCCATTGCCGAAGTGATAAGGCAGGGACATCGACGTGTAGCGGATCTTCGCGGGGAATGCTTCGACGAGAAACGCCGCGATAGGACCGTACACCATGGTCACGAACACAACCTGGACGAACACCAGCGCCGTCAGCGCCACGGCGTTCACCGGGTTGGAGTAAAGCTTCATGGCGTGGTATATCGGAATGTAGAGGAGAGCGGCGAGAAGATTCCCTGCCATCATGATCTTCTTGCGGCCGATTTTGTCGGAGAGGCTCCCGAAGAAAATGAACAGCGGTGCTCCCAGAACCAATGCGACGGCCACGATTACGTACGACGTCACCAGCGGGACCTTGAGCACCGTCTGGAGGTAGAGAAGCGCGTAGAACTGCCCGGTATACCAGACGACAGCTTGCCCCGCCGTCGCACCGAACAAGACAATGAGAAAAACCTTCCAGCGCGCCCAGGTTCCGAAACTTTCCTGAATCGGCGCCTTCGAGGTCTTGCCGCTCTCCTTGAGGATGCTGAACAGCGGCGACTCGCGGAGGCGCATGCGGATATAGTAGGAGATGCCGACGAGCAGGAGCGAGAGAACAAAGGGAATCCGCCAGCCCCACACCTTGAATGCCTCCTCGCCCACTATCGCGCGCACGATGAGGATCACGGCCAACGACATGAAGAGTCCGAGCGTTGCCGTAGTCTGAATGAAGCTGGTGTAAAATCCGCGGCGACCGTCAGGTGCGTGCTCGGCGACGTACACCGCCGCGCCTCCGTACTCTCCACCAAGCGCAAGGCCCTGCAGCAGACGCAGGATGACGAGGATGATTGGTGCAGCCAGCCCGATTTTCGCATAACCTGGCAGGAATCCGATGGCCGCCGTAGAGCCGCCCATTATCAGCAGGGTCGCGAGAAACGCGAATTTTCTTCCGACGAGGTCGCCGATACGGCCGAACACCAGCGCACCGAGCGGTCGAACCGCAAATCCGACAGCGAAAGTCGCCAGGGTCTTGAGGAACGCAGCGGTTGGGCTGCTACCTGGAAAAAACTGCGTCGATATGATCGCGGCCAGACTTCCGAAAATGTAGAAGTCGTACCACTCGATCATCGTGCCGACCGAAGATGCGGTAATCACCTTCCAGATCCCCTGCGCGGCGTCGAGCGGATGGGCGTTCGCCTGACCAGCCGTAACGGATTCCGGATTTCTGGAGCTCATTTCACGTTGTTCCTCGATAGTTCATCCTGCCCCATCATCGAATCCAGCCGCGACTCCGATACGAGGAGCTGGCGAATACCTCGTAAAGCCACGCTCGAAAGGCGCGCAGACGATCCTCGGCGTTGCTTCCCTCGTAGAGTCCCGAGCCGCGCACTTCAGCCGGGACGCACACAACGTTGAAGCCGATCGCCTCGAAAGTAGCACACGCTCTTCTCGTGTGCATCGGCGACGTGACCACCGCTATTCGCGACCACCCGTGCGCCCCGGCGATGGCCTTCATCCTCAGTGCCTCGGTCCTCGTCGTAAAGACTGAGTCGACAAAGATGACTCGAGTGGCAGGCTGGACGAGCGCGAGCAGACGTAGCTGGTCGGTCGAATCGGACACGACCCTCCCACCAAACGCTCTCCGCTCGCGTGAAATCAACAGCGGTGGCGCGCCACTCTGTTTGGCGAGACTCAAACCCGTCAATAGGCGGTCGAGCGTCTCACTGCGCATCATCCCATCAGGTGTCAACCCGACGGAAAGCACAGCGATCGCGTCCACGGGACTACCGAGCGCGTCTCGTCGGACGAGTTGCCCCGACAGCCGGGAAACGAGCGGAGTATAGCTGACCGCGAGGCAGATTATCGCGATGATGCCGGCCGCGATCCATAGGAGCGGGCGGAGTCGAGACACTCCGAGGATCGCACCCACGACAGCGGCGGGAGCGAAGAGGACGAGGTCCGGCGTTCGCAGCAGCTGCTGAACCCCAAGCACGTGAGCGGCCACCGCGATGAGAGTACCGAGGATTGCCCCCGCTGCCGCCTGGCGCGCGATGCGTGTACGTCCGCCCGTGTCGCTCACCGGGCTCAACTAACGGCGCGGATCCATCAAAGGCTAGGCTTGCGTGCCGGCGCGACGGGTTTGGGTCGAGCGAAACGCCGTTAGGGCTTCTTCGTCCGCGGTGGCTGTGCCGACTGGGCGGCGGCGATGCGATCGGCAGCCGTTTTCAGCGCTTCTTGGATGACGACCGACTGCTCGGTGACGACCTGGTGCGCTGTAGTCACGAACCCCGCAGCGACCTGCATGGCTGCTGCTTTGAGCTCGGGATCCGATGTAATCCGAATAGCTAAGGCCTGGACCGCCAGAGCGAGCTCGTCGAGCGACCGTTGCAGCTCCGGCGATGGTTTCAGGTTGAGCGAGTCATCGCGCTGGACGGTCTGTTTGCCTGGTGTCGAAGACCTGGCGGTCGGCTGCTGGGACCGGGCGGCGGAAGTAGTCGCCAGACAGGCGAAGAGAACGAGAAGAAGAGCAAGGCGTTTCATGTTATTGATCGGAAATAAAGTGCGGGACTCAGCGATCAGTGACTCCCATACACCAGTGTGGCAACAAGGGTTCTACCCAGAGAATATTCAAATGCCGGGCGAACAATTTTCAATGGGATCACGACCATGCCAGAATACGTGTCAGCGCTTCGTGGCGCAATCGAAAAATCGATTCCGGCGGCAGCGACCTTCCCTGGCGCGCGCGGCGATCAGTTCACCCAGTCGGCGATGAAAATGTTCGTCTCGCGCGGGTTGGCGTTATGCCGGTTCGAGGCCCATACGACTCTCTTGCCATCAGGGCTGAACATCGGGAATCCATCGAACGTCGTGGCTGTCGTCACTTGCTCGAGCCCGGTGCCGTCGGGGTTGACGAGAAAGAGATCGAAGTTGCCCAGCCTGGGCTCGGTATGATGATTCGATGAGAAGATTATCCGCTTCCCGTCGGCCGTCCACGAGGGACCGAAGCTCGCGGCGCCGAGGTGTGTGATCTGCCGCTGATTGCTTCCATCAGCATCCATTAGCCAGAGGTCCATCTTGTTCGGGCGGACCAGGCGCTGGGCGAGAAGATCGGTGTACGCCTTCAGCTCGGCTGGCGTGGCAGGATGGTTCGCGCGATAGACGATTTGTTTGCCATCGGGGGACCACCAGGCGCCTCCGTCGTACCCAATCTGACGGGTGAGCTGCCTCACTTCGGAGCCGTCGACATTCATCACGTAAATGTCGAGGTCACCATCCTTTAGCGACGTAAACACGATCCTTCTCCCGTCGGGCGAGAGCACTCCCTCTGCCGTGTAGACTCCGTACCGCGTGAGGCGCCTTCGCCGGGAGCCGTCGGCTTGCGCGGTGAAAATGTCGAAGGGATCCAGCCGCCACACGTATCCCTTCGAGGCATCCGGCCTGGGCGGGCAGTCCCTCTGTACCGCGTCGCTCGACGCGTAGAGGATGCGCCTGTCGCCGTTCATGAAGTAGCCGCAGGTCGTCTTGCCGGCCCCGTTCGACACCCTGCGAAGGCGCGACCCGTCGCTGTTCATGACGTATTGCTGGTCGCACGTCCTGCCGTCGCGAGTGCTCTGGAAGATCAGACGCTTCCCGTCGCGGCTGAAATACGCCTCCGCGTTCTCACCGCCATTGGTCAGCTGTCTGATGTTTTTGAGGTGGATCTCACCGACTTCCGCGGGGAGAGTAACAGGTCGGTAGCCGCTCTGGGCCGGAAGCGGGGGTGCAATCGCAACGAGAGCGAAAAAGGCTGTCTGAAATTTCACCGTGTAGTCGGGATGTATAGAAGTTGTGCGGGTTTTGTCACGGGGCGGCGTTTGGTCGAACAAGCTACAAGATTCCGTCTTGCTTGACACCGGCGCGACCCCGAATCCGTAAGGCCTGACAGAACCCGCAGCGTCGCTCCGCCAAGCCTGGTCAAAAAAATGGGGAGTCCAACCAATTCGCCAGTTGTGCGGTCTAATGTTCGATTGCGGTCGCGGTCGACTCTTCGAGTCAGACCGTCAGAACGAATTTCACCCGTAGGAGTTTCAATATGCGCGCTCGACGGTCCGTCGCAGTCATTCGGCTCGCCTGTGTTTCGGTTTTTCTTGCTTCTCCGTTCATTCCTGCCTTCGCCCAGGTAACAACGCGCTCCCAGAACGACCCGAGGCCAGTCGCCCGGGCGGCACTCCGCGAGGGCGACGTGACGGTCGACGGGCGCCTGGATGACGCGGCCTGGGCGAAAGCGACCCCCATAACCGAGTTGGTGCAGTCCAGCCCCGATGAGGGCCGGCCCCCAAGCCAGCGGACCGAGCTGAGGGTTCTTTACGACGCGGGCGCGATCTACATCGGCGCTCGGATGTACGACTCGCTGGGTGCAAGCGGAATCCGCTCGGTCCTCGCCCGCCGCGATCAGGTGATGAACGGCGACAACAACATTACTTCGGACAACATTGCCGTGGTCTTCGACACCTTTCGCGACAAGAATAGCCGCACCTGGTTCGAGCTCAATCCTGACGGAGTGAAGGGGGACCATCAGAATGGGGACCCTTCGTATGATCCGGTCTGGGAGGGCGCAACCAAGATCGATTCGCTCGGCTGGACGGCGGAATTCCGCATCCCGTTCTCTCAGCTCCGGTTCTCTCGTGAAGCCGACCAGACCTGGGGCATGCAGATCTGGCGGAAAATCGATCGGCGCAACGAGTTCGACATGTGGGCGTTCTGGCGGAACAACGAGTATGGTGGTGCGGCCTACTTCGGCACACTGGAGGGCATCCGCGTAAGCTCCCAGCCACGTCAAATGGAAATCGTGCCCTACGCCACCACACGGAGCAAGTTGGAGCGGGCACGACCCGGCGACCCGTACCACTCGAACAATGAGATGACCTACCGTGCAGGGGGCGATCTCAAGGTCAACCTCACCACGAACCTTACGCTCGACGCGACGGTCAATCCGGACTTCGGTCAGGTTGAGGTCGATCCGGCGGTCGTGAACCTATCCGTGTTCGAGACGACTTTCTCCGAGAAGCGCCCGTTCTTCGTCTCGAACTCGCAGTACTTCTCGACGGGAGGGTTCAACTGCTACTTCTGCAGCAACGTCTCCAGCCTGAGCCTTATTTACACCCGACGGATTGGCCGCTCACCTCAGCTGGCAGGGCTGGTGTCGGGGCAGTCCGACTTCATCGATGCCGCTGACGCGACGACCATCCTCGGCGCCGGGAAGGTCACCGGGCGCACCAGCAGCGGGATCACAGTGGGCATGCTGGACGCGGTTACCAACCGGGAGAGGGCGACCTTCCGTCCGATTGGAAGCACCGTAGACGAGACGAGGGAGATCGAGCCGCTGACCAACTACTTCATCGGCCGACTTCGGAAGGACTTCCGGGGTGGGGCGACTCGCGTTGGAAGTATCGCGACTATAGTCAACCGCCATCTCACCAACCCGGATGAAGTGGAGCGCCTCCGCTCCAATGCGCAGGTCGTTGGGCTCGACCTCGATCATCACTGGGCAAGCAGAGCGTACGGGTTGAACATCCAGACAGCGCTGACTCACATCGGCGGCGACACGTCCGCCATTCGGCGCGCGCAAACCGCGAGCGCGAGGTACTTCCAGCGCCCGGGACGCAC
>JANMMF010000210.1:0-3849 GCA_031372985.1 Gemmatimonadota bacterium | reverse complement strand
CGCAGTACGCTTTCCCCGAGCCGCTCAACTGGCAGCTCAATCCCGACGTGACAGTGCGCGGCAAGGGTGTGATGGAGAAGTGCACGTTCTGCGTGCAGCGGATTCGGGAGGCCGAGGATCGCGCCGGTGCGGAGAAGCGTCCGCTCAAGGCAGACGAATTCACGACGGCGTGCGCCGCGTCATGCCCATCGCGCGCCATCACGTTTGGTGACGCGGCCGATGAAAGCTGGACGGTTACGCAGCTGGCCAAGGATGCGAGGGCGTACCACGTCTTCGAGGAGCTCAACACCTTTACAGCGGTCGTTTATCTGAAAAAGGTTACGCATCCGTCGCCTGCGATAGCGGGGATCGCCTAGCCATGGCGACGATCACCCAGCCATTGCCAGCCAGCGACGAGCCGCGGCGTCCGAACATCGCGACGGCGGATATTCAGCTGCCGGCGGTGAAAAGCTATGAGCAGGTCGATCGGGAGATCACGGGCACGCTGCACCCAACGGTCGCGTGGTTCATCGGCCTGGGCATCGCGGTCTTCTTCCTCCTGATCGGCATCGGGACGTGGATGTACCAGATCTACAGCGGCCTCGGTGTCGCCGGGTACAATCCGCCGGTGATGTGGGGTGTGTACATCATCACCTTCGTCTTCTGGATCGGTATCGGCCACGCCGGCACGCTCATCTCGGCGATTCTCTATCTCTTCCGGGCAGGGTTCCGCACGACGATTTACAGATGCGCCGAAGCGATGACCGTGTTCGCCGTCATGACGGCGGCATTGTTCCCGATTCTTCACCTCGGGCGCCCGTGGAAATTCTTCTGGCTCATTCCATATCCGAACTGGCGCTACATCTGGCCGCAGTTCAAGAGTCCGCTGGTGTGGGACGTGTTCGCGATCCTCACGTACTTCACCATCTCGAGCACTTTCCTTTTCATCGGTTTGATCCCGGACATCGCAGTGCTGCGCGACCGGGAGAACATCAGCCCGATCAGAAAACGCATTTTCTCGGTGCTCTCGCTGGGCTGGCGGAATACTGACAACGAGTGGCGGCACTTCGCGCGGGCGTACCTGTTCCTCGCCGCGTTCTCTACCCCGCTGGTTCTGTCGGTGCACTCTGTCGTATCGTTCGACTTTGCCATGGCGCTCACGCCGGGATGGCACACGACGATCTTCCCGCCCTACTTCGTTGCCGGCGCGATCTTCTCCGGAATGGGGATGGTGTTCACGATCATCATCCCGCTGAGGCGGTGGTGGGGTCTCAAGCATTACGTGACCATCAACCACCTCGATGCCGCGGCGAAGCTCTGTCTGTTCACATCTCTCGTCGTCGGCTCCGCCTATATGACGGAGTGGTTCATCGCGTGGTACAGCGGAAACGAAGTGGAGAAGAGCTTTTTCGCGAATCGCATTTGGGGGCAGTGGTGGTGGGCGTCCGCGATTCTCTATACCTGCAACATGATCCTGCCGCTCTCGCTGTTCTGGCAGAAGCTGCGGCGCAGCCCGACCTGGCTGTTCATACTCTCGTTCGCGATCAACATCGGGATGTGGTTCGAGCGGTTCGTGATCGTCGTGCCGTCGCTGTCGCACGAATTCGAGCCGTGGCAGTGGACCAGCTACCGTCCGACCTGGGTGGATTACGGAATCCTCCTCGGAAGCTTCGGCTGGTTCTCGATGTGGTTCATGCTGTTCATCAAGCAGCTTCCCGTGATCGCGATCGCTGAAGTGAAGGAGATAATTCCGCCGAAGCTGAAAAAGCCTCACCCGCACGGAATAGATCCATCGGGACGGCACTTCGAGTACGAGGCGGATACGCCGGGAGAATACGCATAATGCAAGGCGTTCTCGCCGTATTCCACGAGCTCGACTCCGCCGTCAGCGCCATCGAGGCGCTGAAGGAGAAGAGGCTCGGCACAATCCGCGTCTATACGCCGACTCCACGTCACGAGCTGGAGGAAGCGATCGAAGCTCCCCCGAGTCCGGTCCGCCGTTTCACGCTCATCGGTGGGTTGTTGGGTGTCAGCTTCGGCTACTGGATTGCCATCTGGGTATCCGACTATTGGCCGTTGGTGGTCGGCGGAAAACCCATCGCGTCATGGGTGCCGTATACGATCTTCGGCTTCGAGATGATGGTTCTGATTGGAGGACTCTCGACCGTCGTCGGGCTTCTCGTCAACGCGCGGATTCCGCGCCTCACCATGCAGGTCGGTTACGACCCTCGCTTCAGTCACGGCGACTACGGGGTGTGGGTGGAATGTCCTCCGGAGAAGGCGAAGACGGCCGAGGAGCTGCTGCGGGAGCACGGAGCGGTGGAGGTGCGGCGTGAGCGCTAAAGTCCGCACGCTTGCTCTGGTGATGCCGCTCATGCTTACCGCGTGCGAGTGGTTCACCGACTTCAAGCGGCAGCCGTCCATCTGGACCTGGGAACAGGTGAAGGACAGCACGGCTTCGCGCGGAAATCCACAGATGTCCGTTCCGACCACCGGTACGGTGATGGCCGGATATCAGGTTTCGTACAGCGCCCTTCCGGGGACGATCGACTCGCTGGCGGGAATTCCGAATCCAACGCCGGTCAGCGATTCCTCGCTGGCGAACGGCAGGAAATACTATCAGATAAACTGCGCGGTCTGTCACGGCGACGCCGGGATGGGAGACGGGCCGGCGACGAAATACGGATTGCCCGGAATCAACATCACGACCGACATGACCAAGGGTCGGACCGATGGCTACATCTTCGGCATGATCCGCAACGGACGCGGGCTGATGCCGCCATACAACCGAATCGAGGAGATGGACCGCTGGGATGTCGTGAACTACCTGCGTGGATTGCAGGGAGCGAACGGCAAGCCTGTTCTGGTTGGGCCGTTGGCCGCGCCGGGAGTTACAGGGGACAAGGTGCCGGGCCCGACGCGCATGGGACCCACGGTGCCGGCGCCCTTCTTCAAGCCCCACACGGACGCGCCGATCTTGAGCGGGAATACCATCCGATGAGCGGCCACGACGTTCATGCTCCGAGCAGGGAAGAGGTTCTCGCCGGAATCGATCGGCCCTCGCTGCCAATCCTGAGAACCATCTGCCTCGTGCTGGCGGTAATCGGACTGCTCGTGTTCGTGGTCGGATTGTTCCTGGAGCCGGATCGCGTCTGGCAGGCACTGCTCGTCAGCTGGCTGTACTTCACTTCGATCTCGTCGGCCGGCGTGATGTTCGTCGCGGTGCAGAGGATCACGACGGCGCGCTGGTCGCGGCCGATCATACGCTTCCTCGAAGGCTACGTCGCGTTTCTCCCTGTCGCGTTCGTTCTGCTGCTTCTCATAGTCTTCGTCGGGAAGGACCACATCTTCTGGTGGACCCACGAGGCCTCGGCGATCCACGAGAAGCGGGTGTACCTGAATCCGCCCTTCTTCCTCAGCAGGGTGATTCTCACCTTCCTGATAATTCTGTCGCTCAGCCTCTGGTATATCTACACCTGCGTCCGGCTCGATGTTGGAATCGTTCCTGAATCGGGGGCGGCCTGGGCGCGGGGCATTCGTGAGAGAATGCGGAGAGGGTTCAGCGACGAGCGTCGTGAGCTGCACTCGACGCATTCGCTACAGGGAAAGCTCGCCGTGTTTCTCGGCTTCGCGTTCGTCTTTGGATGGATCGTGCTGTCGTGGGATCTGTCGATGTCGCTCGATCCGCATTTTCAGAGCACGATGTACGGCTGGTGGTTCTTCATGGGCGGATGGGTCACGGCGCTTGCCAGCTGGACCATCATCGTCATGGCGTGGCGGCGCTATCTCGCGCGCTACGATCTCATCCAGGACAAGCACTTTCACGATCTCGGAAAGCTGTGTTTCGCGTTCACGGCCTTCTGGGGCTAT
>JANMMF010000206.1:0-9251 GCA_031372985.1 Gemmatimonadota bacterium | reverse complement strand
GGCTGGAATCGAAGTCGCGGCAACAGATCACAAACAGCCTTTACGAATTCAGGACGCGAGCTTCTTAGAAAGCTTGCTGTTTCCGACTCTACACGGCCGGTTGTATCAATGACGAACGCTACGACCATCGCGCCAGTAATCCCCTTTTCTTGCAAATCGCGGGGATAACGTGGGAATGCTCTGACGCTCGTGTCTCGAAGCAGACCGGTTGGGTCGGCAGTAATGCCTTCGGGATCTCTGAAGCGATTCAGAGTTGTAGCCTGCGCACCCAAGGTGCCACCAAAGGCGATAAGACAGAAACAAGACGCATAGCGAAGCTTCATGCCTGGAAGTTTCGGTTATTGCTTGATTGTCCGTCTAACGCCCAAGTTCAGCTGCGGGCGCACTACTTAAGAAGCGAATTGAATCTCGCATTAGCAATACTCTCGAGGATCGATCAACCCGAACGACTGACAAGCGCCCGTCTGCTGCAACTATCGTTAGGCAGCGGAATCGACGAACCTCTAATCAGCGTCCCACCTATACACCACATATTTGACGCGATCACCCTCCAAATGAAAATGGACCGTCGACCCGGACATTACGTGTAGCGCACAAGTGTAGCTGTAGGTGTCATTGCTACGCTCCTCAGGCTGGCCAAACGCGGTGATGACTTCCGCGACACTCGCTCCAACTCCCAGCGCCGGATACTTGAGATAACGGTTATCTGATACATCAGCCTGGAGCAGGATATCGGTTTCCCCTTCGGTTACTCCCAGCACGACGTAGTGAAGGCGAAGGCCGGGGTAAAACACATCTACTACTGTGTCCATCTGGGCCGGTCGGTGAGTGTTTGGAATCGGGTGCGACCGCACGCTGTCTGGCCGCCCGAGCTGAGTGGCTACCGCCTTGCGTCGAGTGTTCGGAATGCGAAATCCATTTTCTGCGAATTCGCCGCAGAGCGAATCTTCTTGGGACGAGAAGTGGACGCGGGGCGCGGTATCTACACGCGCGATGGGTGCTGAGTCGAGGGAAGGGCTAGAAGTTGTCGCGAGAATAGCCGTTTGCGAGTCGGAACTAGCAATTGTCGCAACGGCTGACCTTAGCGAGTCCGTCGCGGAATGCGCTGGCGGAGGTTCACTACGACAGCCGACCAACATCGCGAGAACCAACAGCGTCGGGATTCTCATTGAGGTTCCCTCGATCATTTGCGTCAGCCTAACGCCTTAGTTCAGCTGCAAGCACAGTACAACCATTGCGGCGAAGCCGCATCCGAAAAGTGCTTGTCAGCTGCAACGTTCGTTAGGCCGCAGAGCGAAGCGCTCGCCACGCGCGGCCATGACTGCATCCCGGCCAGCAAAGGTCAGATAGGACGGCAGTCGAGTCGATGTAAGGGAAACCGTCTTCGCCGGAGTTCTTGTCTCCGTGTGAGGGGTTGGCCCTTCCAAGTCAGCAAATACTTAGGTATTGACAGAAGTATTCTGCGACTGTAGAATCCCTCGATCAGATCGGATAACCCGAGCATTGGATGGTGACAGCAATGGTTCAATCCGCAGCCACGGACGAAGTGTTTCACGCCTTGTCCAACCCGACTCGGCGGAGAGTCCTGGAGCGACTGTCTGTCGGGCCAGCCACCGTCAGCGACCTGGCGGCACCGTTCGACATGCAACTCCCGTCGTTCGTGCAGCACCTCTCGGTGCTCGAACAGAGCCGACTGGTGAGGTCGAAAAAGCGCGGGCGAGTGCGGACGTATGAGATCGCACCCGAACGGTTCAAGGTCGTTGAAGACTGGCTGACCGCGCGTCGTCAGTTGTGGGAAGCTCGACTGGACCGGTTCGACCAATACGTCAAACAACTCAAGGAGAAGGAATCAGAATCATGAGCAAGCAATTCACGATCGATCCGAAACTTGATTTCGCTATCGAACGATTCATCGACGCTCCCCCCCGGCTCGTCTGGGAAGCGTTGACGAAACCGGAGCATCTCAAGGAGTGGTACATGCCCAAGCCCTGGGGGCGTGTGTCGCGAGCCGAAATGGACGTGCGACCGGGCGGCATCATCAGGATCGACATCGCAATGGGCAACGGTCAGGAGGCTCCCAACGTCGGCTGTATTCTGGAAGTTGTTCCGATGGAGCGACTTGTCTGGACCTCCATGTTGTTCCCCGGCTACCGCCCGGCTGTCTTTGACGACATTCCGATCACCGCCATCATGACGATGGAAACCGTGGGAACCGGCACTCGCTACGTCTTCACGGCGCTGCACCGGAATGAAGCGGACCTCGAGACAAACAAAGCATCGGGCTTTTACGAGGGTACCGAGATCGCCGTCGATCAGTTCGTGGAGCACGTGGTCGCGATGAAGTAGTTCTGGCCGATAGCGCCGGAGATAATCGTATGTCAGGCAACATTGCAGCCACTCGCGGTACCGTCACATGGCGCCCACTCAATATTCTGTTGTGGGGCGTCCAAGCACTCCTTGCGCTCGTGTTCGTCAACGCCTCCTTGGCGAAACTGACTGGGAATCCGGAGATGGTCGCGCTCTTCACCGCAGTTGGCTTCGGACAGTGGTTTCGGTACGTCACGGGCATCCTCGAGCTCACCGGAGCCGTACTGATCATGGTGCCGAAGACGAGGAGGATTGGATCCGCGCTGCTAGCGACCATCATGCTCGGGGCGCTCACCGCACACCTCTTCATCTTGCACGTTCCACCCACTACACCGGGCGTCCTGTTTCTAATGTCCGGCTTCGTCGCGTGGGGACGGCGGTGACCTTCCCCGCGTCCTGATGGATACCGGATATGGGCCCTGCGCCGTCTGAGGCGGGGAGGATCCGATGCGGAGCGGCCGTCGCGCGCCACATTCTGACATCGACTGAAAGGCGCTATGGAGGTGCTAGGCTGCTTATGGTCGATTCCGCATTGACGTTCTGGGATCGGCCTAACGCCTTAGTTCAGCTGCAAGCACAGTATCACCATCGCGGCGAAGCCGCATCCGAAAAGTGCTTGTCAGCTGCAACGTTCGTTAGGCACCCGGCGTACCGCTAACGAACGCCTCGGTCGCTCTCGATCGCGCGAGAATGTCGGCGACTGCGTCCGGTGAAGAAGTCCAGCAAAACTCTAGAAGCTCGGAACTCTTAATTACCGCGGAGTCAGCCGTGCGATCCATCAGGATAATGTTCGCTCCGCGGACGTTGGCGTTTTCCCCGAGCGCCGATAGAGATCCGGTAGACCTGTCTAGCGTGAGGTTATAACGAAAACCTCCTACATCAAAGTCTTGGATGAATCGGCCAGTGGAATCGGTTCGGAACTCCCAATGAGTTCGTTTGTTGTACCAGCCCGGCAATCCGCGCAAGAATACCGCATAGACCAGCCGCCCATCGTTGATGTACCAGTTCGCAACGGTTGTCGGGGAGACTGGGCGGGCGCCCGGACCTGAAAAACCCGCAGAGCAGGGCAGCTCGACTGTGGAACTTCGCGCGGGCGCGGCGACCGTTACTGGCGGACTGGGAGCGCAAGAGAGGGCCAGAAGAAGACTTACGCCAGCAGAGCTTGAGATGACTGGTCGAATCATGCTTTTCATCTTGGCGGAATCAGTGCCCGGAGGTGTGCCTAACGCCTTAGTTCAGCTGCAAGCACATCTAACAATGCGCGCGCAGCGCGCAATCCAATAGTGCTTGTCAGCTGCAACGTTCGTTAGCTGGCGCTGCAAAGGTCTATGCATCAATGAACTCTTGGATCGGTACTTTGATGTCGCGGCAAATCTGCCGGAGCAACGTCGGAGATATGTCGCGGCCGGAATGCACGGGAACCGTAGTTACGCGCGTATCTGGATGACGAAACTGTTTGTGAGACCCTCGCTGGCGAACTTCGATGAAGCCTAGTTTCTCCAGCCGCGCAATGACTTCTCGCGGCTTTAGAACCGGGATTGAGCTCACCGTTAAGCGACGCGGATTGTCTGCGTTCCGATGAACTCGGATTCAAGTGGAGGATCTCCGTCTTCGAGAAGCATCTCGATGACTTCACGGAGGTTGGTCTTGAGTTCAGCGACGCTATCTCCCTGAGAGTGAGCGCCAGGGAATCCCGGGATGTAACCGACGTAAGTGCCCGTGTCGGGGTCGCGCTCAACGACTGCTGTAAATGTCCGCATAAGTCTCTCCGCCCACGGTCGATCCTAAATATACCAATCCAACAGACCGAGCCAGCTAACGCCTTAGTTCAGCTGCGAGCACACGATCACCATTGCGGCGAAGCCGCATCCGAAAAGTGCTTGTCAGCTGCAACGTTCGTTTGCCGGCGGCGGGTACTGCTCGACGCACCGACTGGGGAAGCGCGATGGATGCGAAGAGCGACGCGGGATAGAGATAGTCTTCGCCTGATTCGTCGATGACTCTTAGCTGACTGTGCGCCGCTGCGTCGCGGTCGGGGAGGACCTCATAGATCTTCCGAGGTTCGAGCGAAACCTCGTAGCCCTGGTTTCGGAGGCAGAGCACGATTATCCGCGAGCGCGAAGGACCCGCCTTTTTCGCGCGGCGAGACTTAGTCGAGGTAGCGCTTGATTTTGAACTCATGTCTGCCAATGCCGGTGGCTTCGTACCAGTGAAGTTCAGCTCTGCGAACGGTGCCGTCCTCTAATCTTACCCTAGCAATACCTTATGGGTTTCCGCCAGCGGCCCCGACCATACACGCGCTGCTGGCGCTTGATTTCTCTGATCCGTGTGCCGACCGCGATAGTCTGTGCTTCCGAGACGCGATCTAGGATTTCGAAGTCCACAAGGAAATCTATTTCCCAATCCCCCGATTCGTCCGGCTAACGCCCCAGCTCACCTGTGGGCGTCTATCACAAGATGCGGGCGTAGCCCGCAATCAATAGCGCGCCCGTCAGCGTGCAGCGTCACGTTAGGAAGCTGGGTCGCGATCTGCGCTCGGCGCATTTCGGAACTCGGCGATGATTTCGATCGGGCCGGCGAGATGCCGGTTGAACTCCTGAAGGTCCTCGGCCGGCACCCAGAGCTCCTGATGCGCCTTGCCGCCCACAGTATGGACAGGATACTTGGCGACGAAGCTTGAGTCCACGGCGAAGCGCGAGACATAACCGACGTGGCCTGAGGCCTCATCCCGCGTGTTCCAGTCGCGTGCGATTCGGACTGCGTACTCCTCGGTGAGCACGGGGTAGAATATCGGCTGATGGGGGAGCCGGGGCGGGAAAGCGCGCCAACCGCTTTCGGAAATGAGCTCCAGCTCGCGCTGCCCAATTGGTCGATAAAGAGTCGTCGTCTCGGCCATTGTGGATCGGAGGTAGATCGCACGGCAAGGTTGCGCCACTCAATAAGTGGCAAGCTGCGTTTTCTGGATTGTTCAAGGTGTAAACACTTGAATGGTCAATGTACGAATGGACGCCTCTGCTTTGCCACCCGGCGATCGCATATCAAAGTGAACCGCAATGGTGTGTGGTCCTGGACTGAGGTCGCTCTTCAGCGATGACACCGTGGTGAGATGCGCCACCGGTCTGTTGATTCCGCCATCGATTTCAAATCCTGTGACTGGGAATGGG
The DNA here is from genome assembly GCA_031372985.1 of Gemmatimonadota bacterium. Lineage (GTDB taxonomy): Bacteria > Gemmatimonadota > Gemmatimonadetes > Gemmatimonadales > Gemmatimonadaceae > UBA4720. Next base: position 3,720 of record JANMMF010000206.1, on the reverse strand, counting down.
GCACCATCCGCTTTGACATGCAGTCTAACGGCGTTCCCGGAAGTGACGTTGAAGAACTGGCTGGAGACCTCAACCCTCACCGTACAACTGTGCTTTCCACACTGAATCGTCGTCGGAGCGAACGCTTGCACTGGCGCGTCGGCGATCGCGACGTAAGTGGTGTCCTGTCGCATGTGGGTCTTCGAAAGAGTACGGTCAAGTGCGGTGACGGCTTCCTGACCGACGACTTCTGTTGCCCCCAGTAAACCAAGCACCACAAACAATGCTCTCAAACTTGGGCTCATGGCGAACCACCCTCCGTGGCAACACGCAACTTATTTGCTGCCTAACGCCTTAGTTCAGCTGCAAGCACATCTAACAATTGCGCGCGGAGCGCTACAGAAAAGTGCTTGTCAGCTGCAACGTTCGTTAGGCGTCGCTGGGAGACTCAGCTCGCCCTACGCTTGGCGATCAACTCGCGAACTTTTGGAACGAGGTCAACCGGTACGTTCATGGAAGTGTGAGTCGTGGCCGTGTAAGCCGCCTCGTCCTCCGCCGTCGCCTCCTCCTCCGTCTGGTCCTCATAGTGCTTGCGGACTCGATCGATGCGAGCTTGGTCCCAATCCCTGGGCAGTCTTGATTTACTCATAGCTTCTTCTTACGTCGGCGCCTAAAAGCGCGCAAGGCCTTTGGTCCGAGGTCAAAGGCAGTGATGACAAATACGGAGTCTGGCTCGGGATCAGGCACGTAAACAACGCGCAAATAGCGGCCCGCTCTAGTCTGTCCGATGGCTACTCTCGCTCCGTCACGCCCAGCTCGGTCTTCGATTGAACGTGTCAATACATCCTCGGCTTCGGCCTCCGAGACTCGATGCCTGTAGATGTGCGGCTCGCCACTGTCCGTATCCAAGTAGAACCGAACCTGCATTAGCCATTGCCGGCGAAAGTTAAGTCAAAGTGCATCTTGGTCCGCACGAAAGCCCGGTGCGTACGCCTAACGCCCAAGTTCAGCTGCAAGCACACTATCACCATCGCGGCGAAGCCGCATCCGAAAAGTGCTTGTCTGCTGCAACGTTCGTTAGGCCGGCTGCGCAGGGAGGCCATAGGTCGCAGTGCGCTCACCAGTACCACGGCCGATCCAGAGCACCCTGTCACTTAGTGGGCGTAGCGTCCGAGTAGAAAGTGTTCTGTGCCGCGACCACTTTCCATACGCCGCCGCGTTTTTCCATCACATGCTTGAGATGCGCCTTGACGCCTCCGTTCGCTTGTTTGTTGCCGGACGGTGCCTGCTTGAACAGAGCAAGGTCTAGGTCGAAATCTGCAATCATCAGTGTGGGACTAAGACGACGTGTCTTACGCACCGAGCCCTTGACGTTGCTTCCATTGAACGCAGTGTGCCAAAGGTCGACGTGCATCTGCTGGATTGCTGGCTGACCGTTCCAGATCATACCTGAAGGATCGACGAGTTCCGCGTCCGGCCAATACAGGTCGCCGTACTGTGCCGGAGCTTTCAGATCCCCAGCAGCGGCACGGTTCCAAGAATCGACAAAGCGCGCGAGCGCACCTAAGGCTTCATTCGTGACCTCGCCATCTGTCAATGGCAACGGGTTTACGGTTGCGCAGGCTGTGAGTGCTGCAAGACAAGCAGTAAGAAACGTCTTCATGCGAGAGACCCTCATCTCAAGTGTGAAACGCTCAAGCCACCAAATATCTAGCCTAGCAGGAATGATTTTGCGCGGCCTAACGCCTTAGTTCAGCTGCAAGCACACTATAACCATTGCGGCGAAGCCGCATCCGAAAAGTGCTTGTCTGCTGCAACGTTCGTTAGGCAGCGAGGAGCCTGGACAAGTCGTCGAAAAAGAGTTCGCTGCCAGGTTAACGTCATCGCGGAAGGACAGATACGCTAGCAAATACAACCCGTCGAGGCGACGGAACACGGCTGCTTTGGTCGGCGTAGTCAATGCCTGTCATCCACCTAACGCGTGTGCGTTCAGCTGCGAGCGAAATCATAGCAAAGCGCCGCCTAGCGAAGCGAGCGCACTCCGACAGACCGCTCGCCTGCAACGCTACGTTAGGTAACCGGACCCTGGTGCATAACGCGCGAGCGCCCGCTGGCGCTCTAACTCAGATTAGCCTGCATGAGGGGGATATGCAGTCGTCCAACGCTGCGTCTGCGCCACCGCCAGAAGTGATCAATTCAGTGGCGTTCGAACACAGCTTTGGTCTTCTCGCCCGTCGCGATGGCCGTTGACTTATCCGTCAGCGTCCTTCCATCGGCGGACAGCGTGTAGACCTCCGCGGTGAACACTTTGCCGTTGAGTTTTCCCGTTACCTTGATCTTGTTCCCCACCTTGGCGAACGCGTTGGTGAACTTCGTCGCCTGGCCAGCCTGCATGACGGGATAGTCCTTGCCGTCGAAGCTCCCTTTGACGGTCGTTTGACCTTCCGGATATGTCATGGTTATGCCGTTCGCGCCATCCAACGTGATCCTGAGTGTGGTCGCCGCTCCAGCAACTTCGCCGGCCTTCCACTTACCCGAGAATCCCGGGCCGCCAGAGACGCGCGTGTCGGTCGTCTTCTGCTGCGTGGTCTTCCCGTCGGCGCCGATGACGTCCGCGACGCTGGTCATCGAATTCCCGGTTACCGTGAGGTGCGATGTCTGCACCGTCTTCCCGTTCATCCGGAATGTGAGCTCCCACGACGTCGGGCTCAGCTCCTTGCCGATGATCGCGACGCCGCTGGGCATCACGTGCTCCTTCCCGGTCAGGTCGAAATCGGCATCGAATCCGCCGCCGGAGTAGTGAATCATGCCCGATGGCGTTTTGCCGATGCGGTAGACCATGCCGCCGAGCTGGCTCTTGGCGAGGTTCAGCTTCCAGGTGCCTGCGAAGCTCGGCGATTGCGCGAAGGCGGCCGTGCCTGCAAGGGGGACAACAACTGCGACAATTCCAAACGCGCGCATCAGCCTGCTCATGTGGTGCTCCTTGCGAAGGGTTGTTCGGAGTTTTTTTAAGTCCGCCCAGATATGCCGGCGCGGAGACCAGGTGTCAAACTTTAACCCTTCCTTCGAGCTTCGAATAAGAGCGAAATGCACGAATCCTTCCGCATCGATTGGATAAGGCGTGGGCGAAACTCCGACGATGTGACGGAGAGGATGTTTCCGATTGGTCTGGAATAGTCCGCCTAACGCCGTAGTTCAGCTGCAAGCACAGCACAACCATTGCGGCTAAGCCGCATCCGAAAAGTGCTTGTCAGGCTGCAACGTTTGTTAGGCAGCGATTGATCGAAACTCGACGCTATCGCTCGCACACGCTTTGAATCCAGTCAATCACGAATCTCGCGACACCTAATCGGTGCGCGGAAAAAGTGTGGTCATCCTCGATGGCCAGTGACTGGTATCTCCTGGCTCCGAGTTTTGCCATTGCCGAATCGAGGCCGCTGCGTTGGAACTCCGGCGAGGTTTCGTCCTGAGTACTGGTCACGACCAATGTCGCACGATTGGCAAGACGAGAGGCGAAAGCAGTAAAGTCCCAGTCACCCTTCGCCGCGATGACTTCTCGAACCAGCGCATCCGCAGACGAGCCTCGCAACGGTCCCGATGTCGAATCAGTGTTCGTTGTGAAACTCGCAACGAACCGTCGCGAATCGGACTTCGGATCACTCAGTAGAGCGCCTATCCGGCCAAGATTCCACGGCGCCAAGGCAATGGTGCAGCGGATTGCCGAATCGTCAGCCGCACCAG
>JANMMF010000175.1:0-3352 GCA_031372985.1 Gemmatimonadota bacterium | reverse complement strand
CACGCCGACTGTGCGGGCCAACCGTACGTCGGTGCCATGGAGTGTCGTGACCAGCGGAACGTGCGCGAGTCTCCCTACCCAGGTTCCGACGACGCCATTGGGAAACCACCAGTGGGCGTGTACGACCTGGGGCTCGAAGCTGCGCCGCGCTCGCACGGCATGGACGAAATCGGAACCGAGAAACCCGACCAGTGCGAGTCGGGCGCTCCAGGAGGTCGCGACATCGCGCGCCATGTTTCCGGTGTACGCGAGCTTCTCGTAGCGTCGCGGCGCATATCTGAAGCGTTCGACGCTCACGCCCGCTATCTCTTCCGACGGCGGAAGCCCCGGGGCGGCCGGAGCCACCACGCGGACGATGACATCTTCAGCACGGAGCGCGATCGCGAGACGGAGCAGGAACGAGCCCGCCGCGTCTCCTTCCGATCGCGGGAACGAGTGCGTGAGAAACAGGACGTTCATTTGCTCAGGGATGCGAGGGTGTGTCGCGATCCTGCGAAAAATCCTCGAGCCGGGAACGGAGCTGGCTTAGCTCGGCGCGCTGCGCCGCAATCAACTCACCGATCAACCCGGTCGCGAAGAAGACGCTCCCGACGGTGAGGCAGGTTTCCACGAGGTTGATGAGAGGACGGAATCCGACACCGCCGATAACGCGCCAGAGGATGGCGACGATCCCGACGACGAGGCCGATAAGGAACAACGCCGCTCCAAGCGTGCCGAACAGAAGGAGTGGCTTCCTCCCAAAGCGCAGCTCGAACCACACCGCAAGCATGTCGAGCACGCCGACAGGAATGCGTCCAATGCCGAACTTCGATTGGCCGGCGTTGCGAGAGTACAGCGGAATCGGCACCTCGGAAACCGAAAACCCATCGGCCGCGGCCATCACGACCATGTAGCGATGCCAATCGGGGCGATTGGGAAGGGCGTCCATCACTTCGCGGCGGTACGCCTTTACCGAATTGAGATCGCGCACGTTGACCTTGAACAACGAACGGCTCAGTCTGTTGTAGATGCCCGAGACGAATGCCTTTTCGTACTTCCCTTCCTTGTAGCCCGCGACGATATCCGACTCTCCAGCCAAGATCGGCGCGACCAGTCGCGGAATGTCTTCCGGCTTGTACTGCAGGTCAGCGGGATAAAACACGAGGATGCTGCCGCGGGAGTGGAGGTATCCCGTGCGCAGTGCGTCGGCGATGCCACGCCTGACTCCGTGCCGCACCGGCCGCAGAAATGGATACTGGGCGCTCAGCCGCTGGAGAACGTTCCATGAGTCGTCGACCGAGCCGTCGTCGATGACGATGACTTCGTAGCGCTGCGGTGCCGACGCGAAGGCCTCGCTCGCCTGCTCCATGAACTGCGGAAGATTCTCGGCCTCGTCCTTCGCGGGAACGAGAATGCTCACTTCGGGCCGGCCCGCCACCGACTGCACACCAGTCCCCTTGAACCGCTGCCCAGCGTCGGTTTGGGGCACCGATGTCATACGCGCTTCCGCATGCGAGCCGAAAGGACGCCCAACTGATCCCGGTACTTCGCCACCGTTCTGCGCGCGATCTGAACGCCGCTTTCCCGGAGGATGTTGACGATGGCCTGGTCGGTGAGCGGGTGCTTCGGATCCTCTTCCTGCACCAGCTTCTGGAGCTGCGCCTTGATGCCTCGCGCCGAGACATCTTCACCGTCGGACGTGGCAAGACCCGACGAGAAAAAGAACTTGAGCGGAAGCACACCCCTGGGCGTCTGGACGAACTTCTCGTTGGTGACGCGGCTCACCGTCGATTCATGCATGTTGATGACTTCCGCGACCTCGCGGAGCGTGAGCGGCTTGAGGTACTGGATCCCCTTCTCGAAGAACTCGCGCTGCCGCTCGACGATGTAGTTCATCACCTTGAGCATCGTCTGCCGCCGCTGCTCGATCGCCTGGATCATCCAGTTGGCGGAATTGAGCTTGTTGGAGATGAATTCCTTGTTCTCGCCGTCGAACTTCTTCTTGTCGCGCGCGATCTCCTGATACGCTCTACTCAGCTTGAGTCGCGGGAGATTCGCATCGTTCAGGAAAACGTGATACCTGTCATCGATCTTCTCGACAATCAGGTCCGGGATTATGTAGTTGTCGTCGCGTGATCCGTACTGCAGTCCAGGCTTCGGGTCGAGCTTGGCGATCTCATCGGCCGCCTTCTGGACGTCGGCGGCGCTGATCCCGAAGCGCTTGGATATCTCGCTCCACCGATGGTTGATCAGCTCCTCAAAGCAGTCGCGCACCAGACGGTATGGGACGGACTGCTCCAGCCCGGCTTCCTTCAGCTGAAGCAAAAGGCATTCGCGAAGGTCCTGTGCGCCTACACCGGGCGGGTCGAGGGTCTGGACCGTCGCGAGCATCCGCTCCCCTTCCTCCATTGTGTAGAGAGGTAGGTCCTCGGTGTCGCGCCCCGCTTCCTCGGCTGCCTTGGTGACGACGTCGTTGATGGCCCGGACGATATCGTCAACTCCGCAGGCGAGATAGCCGTCGTCGTTAACGTTGCCTATGAACTCGTCGGCGAGGAGCGTTTGGCGCGGCGTGAGCTCCAGCAGGCTTACCTGATCGCGCAGATGGTCGCTCAGATCGCGGGTGGCGACTGTGACCGGTTCGAAGTATTCGCGCTCCTCGTGCTCTTCCCGGCGGCCGCCCGCTGTGTCGAAGCCATCGAGGAGGATCTCCTCCCAGTCGATCTCCCCCGTCCGCTCGTCTTCCGTCTCGGTCTGCGCCGGCTCGGTGGCTTCGCCTTCCTGCTCCTCTTCCTCGTCTTCCTCGGCTTCGACAAGGTCGAGGAACGGGTTGTTGAGCAGCTCCTGCTTGAGATGCTGTTGGAGGTCGAGCAGGGGCATGTAGAGCAGGTCCATCGCCTGGTAGAGGCGAGGATTGATCTTCAGCTCTTGCCGGAGCTGCGTCGATTGGTTGAGGCCGGGCTTCAAGAGCGGACTACCTCTTCTTTGGTGCGAGAGAACCGCTCGCGCAGCCGTGCAGTGAGTGTTGGACCAAGATAGATGTCAGCCACTGTGTCGTCGAAAACGAGATCCCGGACGGTTCCGGAGACCTTTACCTGCCCATCGAACATAATGTAAGCGCGATCGACAATGTCGAGTGTCTGCTCGACGTTGTGATCGCTGATAAGGACGCCGATGCCCCGGTGACGGAGGCCCGAAACGATGGTTTGTATGTCGTGAACCGCGATGGGATCGACTCCGGCGAAGGGCTCGTCGAGCATCATGAATTTCGGGTCGGTTACGAGCGCCCTGGTGATCTCGAGGCGACGCCGCTCGCCGCCGGAAAGTGCGTACGCCTTGCTCTTGCGCAACCGCTTGATGCTGAGCTCGTCCAGCA
>JANMMF010000172.1:0-4009 GCA_031372985.1 Gemmatimonadota bacterium | reverse complement strand
ATGTGCCTCACCCAGGCGCGTTACGGCATCGCCTGGGGGGCGATGGGTGCCGCGCAGGGGTGCTATGAGGAGGCGCTCGCCTACGCCGGCAACAGAGTGATGTTCGGCAAGCCGATCGCAGGATTCCAGCTGCAGCAGCAGCGATTGGCCGAGATGCTGACCGAGATGGTGAAGGGTCAGCTCCTTGCATTGCACCTGGGCAGGCTGAAAGACGCGGGGAGCTTCACGCCGCAGCAGGTGTCCCTGGCCAAGCGGAATAACGTGAGCGCCGCCACCGACATCGCGCGTGAGGCGCGCCGACTGCTCGGCGCCAATGGCATACTTGCTGAGTATGCATCTATGCGGCACATGGCGAACCTCGAGAGCGTTTACACGTACGAGGGCACGCACGACATACACACATTGATTCTGGGGCAAGCGGTGACTGGACTGAGCGCGTTCGAATGAAAGTGAAAGCAACGGAAAGGCGAACCAAACCGCGGCCCGGCGACATCCATCTCGGGCTGAGGGACGAACGGGTGAAGCTCGGCGATCACATCGCCTATTTCTGGGAGCACGACAGGGAGTTCGAGGAAGCGGTGGGCTTCCTCCTCGTGGGCATCCGGAACGGCGAGCACGTGGTCGTGTTCGGGCACGATGAGGCCAACAAGAAAGTCGTTGACGTACTGCGCAAACTGGGAATCGACACCGACCACCTCCAGACCTCGGAGCGGCTGACTGTGATCACCGGCGGGCCGACCGGGGAAAAGATGCTTGGATCGATCGGCGAAACCTTCGGCCGGGCCGTCGAGGCCGGCTGCGGCTGCATTCGGCTGCTCGGCAACATCGGCTGGTCCAAGCCCGGGTGGCCGGACGATCTCGACATCCTGGCGTTTGAAGCGCGGGTGACTGGCGCGGCGAAGCAATTTCCCTGCGTCGTGATGTGCATGTACGACGTCGCCTCGGTCTCGGGTTCCGTAATGTTGCACGGCGCCTACGAGACCCACCCTCTCACCTTCCACGGAAACGTTTTACGAGAGAATCCGTTCTACGTCGGTGTGGATGAGTTTCTGGAGAGACTGAAGGGGGTCTGACGCAAATCTGACTTTGGGGTGTATACTCTATTGGACTGCTTGCAGTCGAAGCGGAGCGAAAGGGGTCCGGACGTGAGAGGCGTTCGGACCCTGTTCTGTTCGAGCGTGTGGCCGGTTCCGTGTATCTTTATGTGAAATCATTCACATGGAGATTCCCGCGGTGAAAATTGCCGTGTGCGTCAAGCGCGTGCCCGACATGGATGTCCGCTTCAGGATCGGCGCTGACAACCTCTCGCTCGATGAAGCCGGACTCAAATTCGACATCAACGACTTCGACGTCTGGGCGGTCGAGGCCGCGCTCCAGCTGAAGGAAAAGAATGCTGGCAGCGATGTTACGGTGATCTCCCTGGGCCCCGATGTCGTACAGGAAACGATCCGTAAGGCGCTCAGCATGGGCGCGGATCGTGGGATCCAGCTCAAGGCCGACAAGGTGCCTTTCGACGGACTGGCGATCGCGAAGGGGCTGGCCGAAGAGCTGAAGGGCGGTGCGTACGACCTGATTTTTTTTGGAAAGATTTCGCCCGATTCGTCCAACGGCGTCGTCGGCCCGATGGCCGCCGAGATTCTGGGGCTTCCCTGCGTCACCGCGATCTCCTCTCTCGAGATCACGAGCGGGAAGGGAACCGCCAAGCGAGAGCTCGAGGGCGCACAGGAGATCGTGGAGTTCCCGTTGCCGGCAGTGCTGACCGTCGACGAGGGTCTCAACACAGCGCGCTATCCCTCCCTCAAGGGAATCATGGCTGCGAAGAAGAAACCGCTCCAGACCAAACCTGCTCTGCTCCCAGAACCACAAGTCACGGTTCGGAAACTCGAGCTCCCGCCGGAGCGCAAAGCCGGACGCATCATCGGCGAGGGAGCGGCGGCAGTGGCCGAGCTCGTGACGCTCCTCCAGACTGAGGCGAAGGTTCTCTGATGCCGAACATATTCGCGTTCGCGGAATCACGCGGCGCCGACATTCGCAAGGTTGGTCTCGAGGCAGTCACGGCCGCCCGGATGCTGGCCGACAAGTCGGGCGGCGGAGAGGTTCACGCTCTCCTTCTTGGCCCGCCGGGAATTGCCGCGAAAGCAAGCCAGCTCGGCCAATACGGCGCGGACGTCGTGGTCGTCGTCGAGCACGCTGGGCTCGCCAACTACAGTCCGGAAGTAGCGACCGCAACCGCCGCGGAGAGAATCAAGATGGGCGGCTATCGCGCGGCGATCTTCAGCACGTCGGCGCAGGGGCGCGACCTTGCTCCTCGTGTCGCGGCACGGCTCGGAGTGAGCGTCGTCACCGATGTTCTTTCGTTCGAGCTCGAGGGCGATACCGTCGTCGTCCGACACCCCATGAACATTGGGAAGGTCATCGCGACGCTCGCGATCTCCGCCACGCCCGCGGTCATCGCGATGCGGCCCAACGTCATCGCTCCCGCGCAGAACGCGAAGGCCGGGCGCGTCGAGTCAGCGCAGCCAGCGGTGGATCCGGCGGCGACGCGCGTGAAGGTGATCGAGACGCGCAAAGGTGGCGGCGGCAAGCTCGATCTGGCCGAAGCTCCGGTGGTCATCGCCGGAGGCCGCGGACTCAAGGCAGCGGAGAACTTCAAGCTCGTGGAAGATCTTGCCGCGGCGTTCGGCAACGCCGCGATCGGCGCGACGCGCGCCGTGACCGATGACGGCTGGCGACCCCACAGCGATCAGATCGGACAGACAGGGCGGCTCGTGAGTCCTGAGCTCTACATCGCGGTGGGAATCTCCGGCGCGGTTCAGCACCTCGCCGGAATGCGCACGTCGAAGACGATCGTAGCAGTCAACAAGGACAAGGACGCGCCGATCTTCAAGGTCGCCGACTACGGAATCGTCGGAGACGTGTTCGAGGTGATCCCCGCGCTGACCGAGGCGGTGCGCGAAGCCAAGAAGCACCACTGATGCCCGATCGCGCTGGAACCGTGCTGCCGCGGATACACCAGGCGCCACTGCCGCTCGATCGATTGATCCTGACGGAGCCGCCCGATCCCGAAGCGGTTCCGATGGACGTGCTGTTCGTGGGTGGCGGACCAGCGGGTCTGGCAGGCGCGATCGCGCTCGCCCGCATGGTCAAGGCCGACAACGAAGCCGGCGGAGAGCTTGGCGATATTCAGATCGGCGTGCTCGAGAAAGCAGGCGCCCTGGGTGAGCATTCACTGTCGGGCGCAGTGGTGAATCCGATCGCCATGCGCGCGCTCTTCCCCGAGCTCACGGACAAGGATTTTCCCTTCCGCGCTCCCGTCGGTGGAGAGCGCGTGTACTTCATGACCGGAAGCCGCGCGATTCGGCTGCCGACGCCGCCGACGATGCAGAACCACGGCTACTACATCGGCTCCATCTGCGAGATCGTCCGTTGGCTCGGAGAGAAGGCCGAAGGCCTCGGCGTCAACATCTTCACGGGATTTCCGGCGGCATCGCTGCTCACCGAAGCGAGCCGGGTAACTGGCGTGCGCACCGCGCCATCCGGCCTCGGCCGGACGGGAGAGCCGGGAAGCGGCTATACGCCGCCCACAGACATCACGGCACAGATCACAGTGCTCGCCGAGGGAACGCGCGGGACTCTATCGCAGGCGTATCTTGAGTGGCAGAAAATCCAGTCCGACAATCCGCAGATCTTCGCGCTCGGCGTGAAGGAGATCTGGGAGACGCTCAAGCCGCTGGACGCGGTCGTCCACACACTCGGCTGGCCGCTGCCGAAGGACGCGTTTGGCGGAAGCTTCATGTACCCACTGAGCAGAAACCTGATCGCGCTGGGTCTTGTAGTCGGCCTCGACTACAAGCGAACGTCGGACGATGTGCACGAGATGCTGCAGCGCATGAAGTTGCATCCTCTCTTCAGGGAGATTCTCGAGAGCGGAGAGATGGTAGAGTGGGGCGCCAAGACGATTCCCGAAGGCGGTTACTACGCTCTCCCGAAGCGGCGCCACGGCGATGGA
>JANMMF010000129.1:0-1587 GCA_031372985.1 Gemmatimonadota bacterium | reverse complement strand
CAGATCCGGAACCCGGGATTGGTGTCGGTGGACTCTTTAGTAGTGGACTCCTTCGACTCCGTGAGCCAGTGGAGCACCATCTCCGCGGACGGTGTAGAGATCTCGGTTCACCGGGACAGCGGTCGGCACGGGTTCGGCATGCGACTGGATTTTGACTTCCACGCCCACCGCGGATATGGGATCGCTCATCGCGAGATTAACCTGGACCTGCCCGCAAATTACGAGTTTACGTTCGCGGTGCGCGGAGAGGCGCCCACGAACACTCTCGAGTTCAAGCTGGTCGATCCCACCGGCGCAAACGTGTGGTGGTCGAACAATCCCAATTTCATTTTCCCGCGGGAGTGGCGCACCATCGCGCGGAAGAAACGCCAGATCTGTTTCGCCTGGGGCCCGACGGGCGACAGCGCTCCCAAACGGTACGATCCAGGTGCACCAGGCTGCCGGGTGGGGATCGACATCCATCGCGTCGCCGCGATCGAGTTCGCCATCACCGCAGGCTCGGGCGGAAAGGGAAGCGTCTGGATCGACGACCTCTCCGTCAGTGCGCTCGACCCGGATTCGGCCCAGACACAGACTTACTTTGAGTTTCAGGTTGAGAAGCCAGCCACCATGCTCGATGGCGGGCCGAGGCCGACATATCCCCGGGAATTAGAAAGGTCTGGACTAGGGGGCGAAGTACAAGCTCAGTTTGTCGTGATGAGTTCTGGAAAGGTCGACATGGACAGCTTCAAGGTGCTCAAATCCACTGACGGCCTTTTCACTCGGGCTGTGAGGAATTGGATGTCGAAGATCCAATTCAGTCCCGCGATGATTGGAGGTAAGGCGGTCAACCAGCTCGTCCAGCAGTCCTTCCAATTTGCAGTCCCTCGGTGATTGGGCTTACTTCGATCTCAGAATGGCTTGTTCGGCGTAATGGATAAAATCCCGACCTCGAATCATTCATCTAGAGTGGTCAACGTGCGGGCGGACCCTCCGGCCGCATTGGTCGGAGGGTGTCGGGCGTCCGCGGCGTTGAATGTGCGCCACAGGTTATAGACGAACGCAAACGCGCCGATCGCGAACAGCGACCCTCCCGTCGATGTAATCGGAGCGCTCCGGACTCCGATATGAGGACCGAGCATGAATCCAGCTACCATCAACGCCAGACCGCCATTGGCCAGCCACCAATGCGCGATGGCCAGCGCACGGCTCTGCAGCTTGTGCCCGAACAGCCTCGGCAACAATTGATAGCCGACGCCGAAGATCATCATCGTGATGAAACCGACCACGTTCATGTGTGCGTGTGCCGGCCGGTAGACGACCCATGCCGGATGGACCGCCATCGCGAGGCCAAGTGCGATGCCGGCAGTAAACCACACCAGGCTCGCTCGGATAAACGCTTTGACGAACCAGTCCATGCGCGTAACGAGTTATTCGCCGAACAGATAGCCGATCACGTCGGCCGCGGTATAGCTCGTGCGCCCGGCGAGAAAAGTGGAGATCGTCTCGAGGTCGTCACCGCTCGTAATTAACGCCGGCTCCGTCTCCCCGTTGCCGCGCAGCTGCGGGAGTCCGACATTGGCGAGGAGCGCGTTGCAGAGACACCTG
>JANMMF010000127.1:0-4847 GCA_031372985.1 Gemmatimonadota bacterium | reverse complement strand
ACTCTTGATCCAGAACGCCAGCATGAGCACCGCGTACTGGAGAAACGTGCTGATCTCGCTCCGGAACGCCTCCGCCCAATGGTACTCTCCAAGGGGTTGCGCACCCTTGGGCGGGCGCGGAATCCAGCGCGGCGTCTCGGTCTTGTAGTCCAGGTACTCACGGCCGAAGATCGACTCGAGCACCCCCTCCTCGTAGCGAACGATCAGCTCGTACTCCACGGCAAAAAGCAGCACGGCGATCGGCAGGAACCACAGCACGCCCGAGATCGTGACGAATCCCATCCAGATCAGAAAGTTGCCGACGTAAAGCGGGTTTCTGACCCAGCCGAAGATTCCATAAGTGACGAGGCGTTGCACGTTGCGTGAGCGGCGTCGCGTTACCGTTCCCGCCGCCGCCACGCCGGCGAGTCGTATCGCTTCGCCGATGACGATGAGCGCGAGGCCGACCTGCCACCGAAACGGCGAGGTGGTCCCCGGCATAACGAGCGGGATTCCTAGAAAGAGAAGAGGAAGCCAGCCGCGATGACGAAAGAGTACGGCGCCGATCTGCGCCGCGATCGACTGTTCGGCGACGCTGACTCTGGGATTCGTCTCTGACATCTAGAGCACGTCCGGTGAGTGACGGAGGTCCCTCATCTAACTGCCTTTCTTAGGCGTTTCTGCCTCTTCCCACGGGGCGAAGAGCGTGCGCCACTGGTCTGGAACCGGGATGGGCTTCCCGTCGTGTGAAACCGTGACGTACACGATCGACGCGTCGCACACCACGGCGTTGCGCTGGTTTCTGACTTCCTGCCTGACGATGAAGCTGGTGTTGCCGACGGACGTCATGCCCGTACGAATGCTCAGGTCATCGCCGGGGAATGTCTGGGCCTGATATGAAGCTTCGACCTTCCGGACGACCGCCCACAGGCTCGACTTCATGTACGCCTCGTACGACATGTGTCGCTCGAGCGCCGACCATCGCGCACGCTCGAGCAATGTGAGCATGTGGGCGTGATTCACGTGCCCGACCGAGTCACAGTCGCTCGGATAGATGTGGATCTTCAAGTCTTCAATCATCGATTCGTCCAGGGAGTAAGCAACGCCAGCCACGAAAGTTAACGCCCACGGGGCGTCACACCATTAAGGCGCTAGATTTCGTCAATGCCGCCTGCCGCCTCTGACAGCGCGATCTACCTCGACAAGCCCGACACGGTAGACCGCTTTCTCACCCAAATATCCGATGTGAAGGAGCTCGCCCTCGATACAGAGGGCGCGAGCTTCCATCGCTTTCTCGACCGCATCTATCTGCTCCAGGTCTCCACCCGGGACCGGAGCGCGATCATCGACCCGCTTCCCATCGGATCGCCACCGAGGCTCGGCGATCTGCTTCAGAGCAAGAGCGTCGAAGTCGTGTTCCACGATGCGGACTACGATCTGAGGCTGCTGCACCAGGACTACGGCTGGCACGTCACGAACATTTTCGACACCCGGATTGCTTCCCAGCTGCTCGGGATCAAGTCGTTCGGTCTCGCTGCCCTGCTCGAGCAGTTCTTCCACGTCAAGCTCGACAAAAAGCACCAGCGCGCGGACTGGTCAATGCGTCCTCTCACGCCGGACATGCTGGAGTACGCCGCGCAGGACACGCGCTACCTGCTGCAGCTCAAGGATCACATGAAGGCGGAGCTGGGACGGCGCAACCGGATCCATTGGGCCGAGGAGGAGTTCGCACGCCTCGAAGGGACGCGGTGGGAAGCCGAGGAGAGCATGGAGGGGTTTCTGCGCTTGAAGGGAGCGCGCGATCTTGCCCGACGCGAGCTCGCGGTGCTCCGGGAAGTCGCGAACTGGCGCGACACTGTTGCGGCGCAGCTTGATCGGGCCACGTTCAGGGTGATGGGCAACGAAGCGCTGTTCGAGCTCGCGCGCAGCACGCCGAAGAGTGTGTCCGAGCTGGGTGCGATCAAAGGGATGCCCAAAGGAATGATCGAGCGCGCCGGTGCCGACATTGTGGCGGCGGTGCGGCGCGGCATGGAGGTTCCGGAAGCGGAGCTGCCAAAGTTTCCCAAGGGCCAGCGCTGGAACAAGGATCGCGACTTCGACGAGAGAGTCGCGCGACTCAAGTCGGTGCGCGATGCCGCGGCGACGCGACTTGAACTGGATCCCGGAGTTCTTTGCTCGCGTGAGCGACTGGAGAATGTCGCCCGCAGCGGAGCAAAGAGCCTCGAAGAGCTTGCCGCGGTTCCCGATCTGCGCCGCTGGCAGATCGAGGAGATGGGAGACGGCTTTGTGCGCGCCCTCAGTGCAACTCCCTGGAGGGACGCTACCGCAATTTGAAGCTGAAGCTCTGACCCGTCCAGGTGGCTACAGGGCAGTTTCCAAGAACGGAGACATCTTCTCCACGCTGATCCTCTCGAGCACCACGCGCACGCTATCGGAAAACGCGGGTGTCAGTACTGCGGCACGGCGTGGTTTCATTGGGGAGCCCTGAATACGAACCGCTGTTTCATTCTCGTGGCGACCGCGCAGTCGCCGAGGTGCGCCGGATGATAGCGCGTTTTGATGAGCGTATTGAACACTGACGCCACGAACTCACGGTAGTTGGCGCTCACCAGATCCACCGATTCAGCGGCGATCGTGCCATCGGCGCGGACGGTGAACGCGAGCGTCACGCTATCCTCGATGCCGGCGACGCGGGCGTTCACGGGATAGGGGGCGTCGACACCCGCCTCCGGCATGGTCGCGTAACTGAACGGCGCACCGTAGCGGGGGATCATCGCCTTGAACAGGCGGCGTGCGCTGTGAACGCTGTCAGCCCTCGCGTCCGGCGCCACTCTAATGATCAGCGAAATCGAGTCGGCCTTCCCAAACCAGGGGACCTCTCTTGCCCGGGACATCGCGACAAGGGCCGCCCGCAGGCTGTCGACGAGGGTGGGCGTCGTCGTCTCATCGACCACCGTCGCGTCCGAGAGTGTGCCGTCACCGTGTGCCAGGATGTACACGACTGCGCCGAGGTCGAGCACTCCGCCCGCGCAACGGTAGCCCAGTGAATCGCACGGCTGCTCACCAATGACTACACTGAGCGGCAGCTTGCTCGGAACGCTGAAGTGCGGCCTGAGACTTTCGACAAATAGCTGCTCGAACTCAGATGGCAGCTTGACGGTGGAATCCTGGGGAACGACGCTCGCCTTGACGATGGTCGCGATCGAGTCGGTCGCTTTGAGCGTGTCGAGGCAGCCCAGGGTGTCAGACAGAGCTCGGCCCGCGGAGGCGATTTTTGTTCGAGGGGACGGATTCGACGAGCACGCAGCCGCGACGAGGAGCGCGGCGAGAGCTACCGCGGATGAGCGGAGACGCACAGGTGATTGTGAAGCCGTGACCGGCGACCGTGACCTAGAATCCGAGGTAGGCCCGTACGCGGGGCTCCATCTTCTCGGGCGTCCAGAACGGCATCCAGACGAGATTCACTTCAACCTTCTCCACGCCGGGGAGCGATTTCACCTCGTTTTCGGCGTTCGTCATCAGCTCGGGCCCGGATGGACAGGCAGGCGACGTTAGGGTCATGTCGACCTTCACCGTGGATCCATCGACGGCGATACCATATACAAGCCCGAGATCGATGATGTTCAGCTGAAGGTCTGGGTCCTTTACCCGTCTGAGCGCGAGCTTCACCTGGTCCTCGGACACGACTCCGCTCGTGGCAGGAACATCCGCTGCCGTGGAAGTCGGAGTCGATGTGGGGTCAGGTGTGGTAACTGTCTCGTCGCTCATACTGGTTCCGCGTTGGGGCTATCGAATAATCACCCGCGCGTGTGCCCCGAAACAAGAGCGGGCGCCTTCTGGGCGCCCGCTGAGTGTGTCTTTCTGACCCGGACCTAACGGGCTTTCTTGGAGCTGTTCCTCTTGGCGGCCGTGCTTTTCTTGCTCGAAGTGGTCTTCTTCGATGAGCTGGCGCGACTCTTCGAGGTAGCGCTGGCGATCGTGTGGTGCTTCGACGGGCGATGACGCCGTCTGGACGCGCGGCGAGGAGCAGGATTCCACCCTACCTCGCGATCAGCGCGGAATTTCCGCGTTCCGGAGGCGAGCTTTGGCCCGTCGAGGACCGACAGCACCGCCGCATCCGAGAGATCGGCACGAACGTCCGAGATGACCTTGGCCGGACGCAGCGCCCGCGCAGCGTGCACGCGGTTGGTGAGAAGGATCACGAACATCTCGCGCTCGGGATCGATCCACATCGAGGTTCCGGTGAATCCGGTGTGTCCGTAGGCCGTGGGCCCGAGGTAGCGGCCGGAACCGTAGTCGCCTTCCGCCGTATCCCAGCCGAGTGCGCGGTGGCCGAACGACCTGGAGGTGAAAAGCTCCACGGTTGGCTTGCTGATGATCTGCACGCCGTTGTACTCGCCGCCATTGAGCATCATCTGGGCAAAGACGGACAGGTCCGCAGCCGTACTGAACAGGCCGGCGTGTCCGGCTACGCCACCCAAGGCATAGGCGTTCTCGTCGTGTACTTCCCCTCGCAGCGGATACCCGCGGGGAGGCGTCACTTCGGTCGGAGCAATCCGATAGCGGAGCGAGTCAGCGGGCCGGTAGAAGGTTTCGTTCATTCCCAGCGGCTCGAATACACGGCGGGTCAGGAACTTATCGAACGGCTCTCCAGCGACGACCTCGAGGATGAGGGCGAGAACATCGGCTCCCAGATCGGAGTAGATGTACTGGGCGCCGGGGCGGCCTTCGAGCGGAGTGTTCAGGACCAGTGCGCGGGCTTCGAGTGGGGTCTGGGCAATGCGCCAGATGTCCCGCCCAGCCGGCAGTCCGGAGGTGTGCGTGAGCAGCTGGCGGATCGTGACCCTGTCCTTGTCACCGCCGCCGAA